>CAYTBB010000007.1:0-21759 GCA_964435965.1 uncultured Dehalococcoidales bacterium | reverse complement strand
CTTTCCTCGCCTTCTTTGGCCTGCTACTGGTCTTCTGGCAGAAGATTCCCCTCCTGGGAAAGCTCCCCGGTGACATATTGGTGCAAAAAGGAAACTTTCAATTTTTCTTTCCTATAGTGACTTGCCTCATAATTAGCATCTCGCTTACCATCGTTTTGAACTTCGTCATCCACTTATTCAGATAAAAAACTAGGTGAGCCTCCGTCTGGAGGCTCACCTGTGAATATTCATTATTCAATTCTTAACCCCTACTCCTCCCTTTAGTTTCGGACTAAATATCCTTTGCCCCTCATTACTTAGGGCCCACTATAACAAGCGAAGAGCTCGGGGCTTCCCAATGCTCCCCGCCAGTGCATCTCAGTTAGTATCAGCTACCTCCCCCTAGCACTAGCGGGGAGCTATTATCTGGAAAGATCCAGGTGCACAATAGCGCTTGCCGCATCATGCCCACCTCCTTGCTAAGCAGAATCAAGCTTTTGCCTAGCATTAATATATTAACAAATATGCGCGGATAAGTCAAATTATCATAGCGAGAGTGTTTATTAATTGGCAAAGAATGTCACTCTGAGCCCTTCGCTTCCTGTCATTCTGAGAGGGAGAGCCGAAGCCTTGAGCATAGCGAAAGGGTCAGTGACCGAAGAATCTCGCTCAGGACAGGCTCCGCGAAGAGTCTAAAAGAGATTCTTCGCCCGTAGGGCTCAGAATGACAAATAGGATTACTAAACAGTCTCCTCCCCTTTTCTGGCACCCCCCAAGCTAACGCTAAAATGCTAAAATGAACTATTAAGAGCGATTAGTCTACTATGGATATCTGTGAAGAATTAAGGAGCAAGCTTAAAGAAGCTACCAAGAAGAACAGAGCCGATGCCATTCTCCTTTCAGGAGGACTTGATACCAGCATTTTGGCCTTCATAGCCAAGCCAGCCATAGCCTTCACAGTGGCTTTAAAAGAGTCCCAAGCACCCGACCTAATCTACTCAGAAAAAGTGTCGAAACTTCTGGGAATAGAACACAAGGAAATGGAGTTCAGTGTGGAAGAGGCACTAAATGCACTCCCTGAAGTTATCAGAATATTGAAAACCTTCGATCTCGCTCTACCCAACGACCTTTCTATATACTTTGCCCTCAAGCTTGCCCAGGAAAACAATGTTTGTTTCATCATGACCGGCGACGGAGCCGATGAGCTTTTCGCCGGCTACTCTTATATGGCAAATCTGCCACCTAAAGCTCTCGACACATATATAAAAAGGCTCTCAGAGAGCTGGCACTTCTCAGCCAAGGAGCTCGGCGAGGCTTTGGGCATTGAAGTAAAGCAACCTTTTCTCAATAAGGATTTCGTTCACTTTGCTCTGCAAATAAGCCCGGAGCTCAAGGTCAAAAATGGCATCGGTAAACATATCTTGAGAAACAGCTTTGAGGACTTAATTCCGAGAGAAATAGTGTGGCGGGAAAAAGAACCTATAGAATATGGCTCAGGCTCTAACAGGCTTCGCGAAATAATAGAGAATATGGTCTCTGAGGAAGAGTTCCAGTCAGTAAAAGAGAAAACTGGCATAAAATTCATCAATAAGGAACATTCTTTTTATTACCGTATCTATAATGAGGTCGTGGGGGAAATACCTGAAGCCTCACCGCGTCCCTCTCCATTTAGTGGAGAGGGACGCGGTGAGGTAGGAAAGTGTCCTTGCTGCGGAGCCGGCATGGGCGTATACCACTGCCCAACCTGCGGCTTCTCACGACCCCTGAAGGAATGCCTCTAGAGATTCTTCACGGAGCCGGACCTGAACAATGTGAGATCCTTCCCCTTCACTTCGTTCAGGGCTTCGGCTCACACGATCAGAATGACAAGGAGCGAATGGTTCAGAATGACATTGGAAACTTTGGAAAAGATTAGCCCTTGATTCTCACTGGAATGCCCGATACCATAAAGTAAATCTCGTCAGCGTGCTGGGCTAGAAGCTGGTTGGCTTTGCCCAAGAGGTCTCGATAAACTCGGCCCAGCTTGTTCTCCGGCACCAAACCCAAACCTACCTCGTTGGAAACCACGATAAAAATACCTTTATATTTATTGATGCATTCAATTAGCTCTTTTACCTCGGTCATGACTTGTTTTTCCGCCTCAGTGAAGTCCATTTTTTCGAGATTCTTCATGGAGCCTGCTCTGAGTGCCAGGAGATTGCTTCGCTCCGCTCGCAATGACAGGGGAAGCGAAGGGTTCAGAATGACATTGGAAACAAGAAGCGACAGGCAATCGAGGAGGACTAGCCCCGCACCGCCAATCTGACCTTCCAACGTCTGCCCCACCCTGGCATCGATTTCTAAAGTCCGCCAATTCTTGGGGCGCATTCTCTTATGCTCTTCAATCCGTGAGGCCATCTCCTCGTCAAGAGGCTGTCCCGTGGCGACAAAGAGGACTTTCTCCCCAAGCCCTTTCGCCATCTGTTGAGCGAAGCTGCTCTTGCCACTGCGTGCCCCACCCAGAATGAGAATAAAACTCTTAGACAATCTACCTCCAAATGTTATTGTGAAGCTTGTCCCGAGCACAGCGAGGGAACCCGGCGAAGCAATCCCAAAAGTGACCAAGAGATTGCTTCGCGGAGTTCATCCTGGTGAGCCGAACCTCTGAATGGGGTGAGGAGGAGATTCTTCGGTCGCGGAGTTTATCCTGGGCTGTATCAGATTCTTCCCCTTCACTTCGTTCAGGGCTTCGGCTCACACGCTCAGAATGACAGCAAGCGAAGGGCTCCCTCAGAATGACAACAGGTGAGGGACTCAGAATGACAGCAAGCGAAGGGCTCGCAATGACAGAGAGAATCTGCTGGCTCAAACTTAACCTAGCCAACTAGCTCCTCCCAATTCACCAATCAGCAACATTAGAATGAGCACGACCACTTCAGCAAATTCATTTATGGCACCATAAGTATCCCCAGTAAGCCCTCCAAATCTGGAGCAAAGATATTTTGAAAACCCCAGGAGAATAAGGCCAAGCGCTGCCATAAGCGCTGCTCCCCACCACTTGAGCAGAACCAATGCCACAATCAAGGAAAATACGGTTGCTACAGCCATCCCCTTCCAGTTCGCCTCCTGCTTGACAGCCCACCCCATACCTTCCCTCCTAGCCGCAGCGAAAAAGGAAATAGCATAGACCATCCCCCAACGGCTCAAGATGGGCATAAGTATCAGGGCACTTGACCTCAATTGCTGCGGCAAGGCGACCAAAGAGGCAAACTTGGCGAGAACCAGGCAACATCCCCCGACCACCCCAAACCCACCAACTCGACTATCACTCATAACCTTTAACTTATCTGAAACCGAGCTTTTTACACTCAGCCCATCACAGGTATCAATAAAGCCATCGAGGTGCAAAGCCCCGGTGAGAATAACAAGAGCAATAACAAGCAAGACATTAATTAGAATCGAGGGCAGAAATAATCCCAATAAACGATCGAGACCAAATAACGCCAGGCCCAAGAACAACCCTACCACAGGGAAAAACCCTATTGCCTTCCCTAAGTCCTCACTTCTATACTCCTGACGACGAGGAGAGGATATTATGGTAAGAAACTGCCAGGCAATCCAGAATCTCATTTATTCCCCTCTTTTTGAGAGACGCCAGCTTCAGCGAAGGTTGCCATCTCGGCTAGGGTCTTTACTGCTGCCTCGACGAGCGCTATGCCCAGTGCCGCACCTGTCCCCTCACCAAGCCGCATCCTCAGGTCCAGGAGCGGCGTCAATCCCAAGTATTGCAGCAACGCCTTATGCCCACTCTCAGCCGAGAGGTGAGCAGCGATAAGGTAATCCTTTAATCTGGGCGAGAGTTTGGCAGCGATAAGCGCAGCAGCCCCTGAAATAAAGCCATCAATGACCACAGGGACACGATGCGCTGCTGCTCCAAGCATAACTCCGGCTAATCCTCCGATTTCAAAACCACCGACCTTGGCCAGTACATCAACAGGGTCTCGAGGGTCAGGCTTATTAAGCTCTAAAGCCTTTTGAATCACCTCGGTTTTGTGAGTGAGTTGCCTATTGGCCAACCCTGTACCTCGCCCAATGACCTCTTCTACCGGTTCGCCCGTAATAGCAGCACATATAGCACTACTGGCAGTGGTATTGCCAATGCCCATGTCTCCAGTACCTACAATGTCAAGCCCTTTAGCTATCTCATCCTCCACAATTTCAATCCCAGCTTCTATTGATTCCATAGCTTCGCTGTGGCTCATCGCTGCCTCCCGAGCCATATTCTTCGTTCCATAAGCTACTTTCTTACAAATGAGGTTAGGATGTGGTGGGAGATCAGCCATTGTTCCCATATCAACTACGACAACACGGGCACCGATGAAGCGGGCAAGAATATTTATGCCAGCGCCACCACTGAGGAAGTTGCATACCATCTGTCCTGTGACTCCTTGAGGGTAAGCGCTCACTCCCTCACTTACCACGCCATGGTCAGCAGCCATCGTTATAATGGCTTTATGGTCAAAACCCGAGATTATCTTACCTTTGATACCAGCTACTTGTATGGATAGCTCCTCCAGCCGTCCTAGGCTCCCCTTAGGTTTGGTCAATTTATCCTGATGAACCTTAGCTGCCTCTATGACCCTCCTATCCAGAGGCTTTATTTCTGTTAGTATTCGGGATAGAAAATCACTCATTAATGCTGGCTAACTCCTTACCTCCTTTATGGCAGCCACCAAGCTCTGGCACTCGGGCAAGGTACGTGGTGCAACACGGATATATTGGGGAAGACCGAAGGAGCTACAGTCACGCACCAGCATTTTGCGTTTAAGCAGCTCGTGGCGAAACTTTGAAGCATCGCCTACCTTGACTAGAAAGAAATTTGCCTCCGAAGGGAGGGGCGGCAAACCAAGGCTGGAAAGCTCAGCTATAAGATATTTTTTCGCCTGCCTAAGCTTAATTTGACATCGCTTCAAGTACCCTCCTTCATTCATAGCGATAATACCTGCTTTCTGGGCTAGAGCATTAACATTCCATGGTGGGCAGATACGACGTAGAGTGGCGATAATCCCCTCCCCGGCTACTCCATAGCCTAAGCGAAGTCCGGCCATGGCATAGTCCTTAGTCATGGAGCGCAAAACAAGCAAGTTATTCCCTTCAATCATATTCAGTGAGGCCCAGTGGCTATCTACAAAGCTAATGTAAGCCTCATCCAAGACCACCAAGGAATCCTTACTAGCATCCAGAATCTCCTCGAAATCTGCCTGTAGAAGATGCCTCCCCGTGGGGTTATTTGGATTGCTGATAAAGATGCCTTTGGGGCGATGTTGCTTAATTAGTTTAACAGTCTCGTCTACGTTTAGCTGGAAATCATTTTCCTCCAAGAGCTGCTGTTTTAGAAGAGATGCCCCAACAATTTGGCAGGCAACCTGATATTCACCAAAGGTGGGCTCGGCTATTAGAACTTGTTCCCCCTTAGCAAAGTAGGCCAGAGCAGTAAGGCGTATAAGCTCAGTGGAGCCGTTACCAACCAATATATTCTCCGCCTTTATTCCTAGCTTCTCAGCTAAAGCGTACCTTAAATGACAAGCCCCGGAATCAGGATAATGGGAAATTGCTTCGCTTAACTCATAACTAAGACTGTACAGCGCTTGTATTACTCCAGGCGGTGGGCCAAGGGGGTTTAGATTGGCACTAAAATCGAGAACCTCCTGAGGAGCAATGCCCAGCGTTTCCAACTCAGCGTAGTCGATACCCCCGTGTGGACAGACTGTTACTCCTTGTATTTCCGGCCTAGGTAACAAAGACAAGATGCGTCACCTCCATGGTTAAACAAAACAAAACCCAAAGTAGAGCGGCCACCTCGAGTAGCTTTATCCCAGAGGCAATGAGGTCGGGAGACAGGGGATTATTAGCATTGCCCAAGCTATAGCAATCAGCCTTTTCCAGCCGAACCTTGAGTGCTCCTGCTGCGGCACTCATCGGCCAGCCAGCGTTGGGACTCTCTGTCCTGTCATGGTGGCGAAGCATAATCTGCCAGGCACCCCTGCTATCCCTACGGCATAAAGGTGCAGCCATCACCAGCAGCAGCCCCGAGATTCGTGCCGGGATAAAGTTTAAAATGTCATCCAATTTAGCGGCGAATCTGCCCAAATGTTCGTATTTCCCATGATAGCCAATCATGGCATCCAGAGTGTTTACCACTCGATAGGCCACAGCACCGGGGACACCGAAAAGCAAGAAATAGAATAGAGGGGCAACAAAGCTATCACCTACATTCTCCGCCACAGACTCTACTGTTGCTGAGACCAACTCTGGCTTTCCCAGACTTTGGGTGTCGCGGCTAACCAGACAGGGCATTTTGCCTCGGGCTTTCTCTAGATTACCCCTGGCTAAAAGCACTTTAATCTCACGAGCAGTCTGGCGCAATTCCCTAAAGGCAAAGGTTGGTTTTAGCAGCAAAGCGCCAGCGACTATATAAGCTATAAGGCTAATCTCATTCACATAGAGTAAAAGAAAATAAACAGGTAAAGTGAAAATGAAAATAGTAAGCAAAACCATGCCAGCGCCATAAACCAACTGAGCCCGTGTTCCCTGAGTAGGAGCGAACCTCTCTAAAAAGGAGATTACCTTCCCCATCCACACCACTGGATGCATAACTCGAGGTGGCTCCCCAGGTAGCACATCAATGACCAAAGCCAGCAGCAGAATGAATAAACCTTCCATCGCTTCCCCTAGCGCTGAATATAAGTTCTTTCCCTTTTATCTTCACCAGCCATGATAAGAGTAGTCGGCAACTTATTAACCGGGTGAGGATAAACACATACTTCAGCACCATAGACCTCCTTAATATTCTGGACTGTAAGCACCTCTTGTGGTATCCCTTTAGTATAAATCTGCCCTCCATCTAGCATAACCAACCAATCACAATATTGAGCGGCTAAATTCAAATCATGTAGGGCAGCAATGACAGTTAAGTTCCGCTCAAAACAAAGGCTCTTAACCAAATCTAGAATCTCTATCTGATGATTTATATCCAGATGTGCCGTTGGCTCATCAAGGAGGAGCACTTTTGGCTGCTGGGTTAAGGCTCGAGCGATAACAACCCCCTGCCTTTCCCCTCCAGAAAGCTCCCCTACCCTACGCTCAGCAAAGAGTTCGGTCTTCGTCGCCTCCATTGCTTGCCAAGCAATAGCCATGTCCCTTTCTCCTTCGTAACGAAGAAACCCAAGATGGGGCGTCCGTCCCATAAGCACCACTTCAAAGGCAGTAAAGGCTTCAGGTAAAACAGGATTTTGTGGCACCACGGCAATAAGGCGAGCCAGTTCTTCTCTTTTGATATTTTTTATATCCCGGCCATCAACGAAGATATGCCCCGAAAAGATGCTGATTAGCCGAGTTATTCCCTTGATCAAGGTAGATTTCCCTGAGCCATTAGGTCCGATGAGACCCAATACTTCGCCTGGCACCGCCTTCAGATTTATGTTATTCAAGATTGCTTGGTGGTTGTAGCCTAAACTAACGTCTTTTAACTCAACCATGTCACTTTATCCCGTCTTGCTTAAATATAGCCTCCTTCACTGCTGAAGTTACTGTCCTGGCCACAAGCTCCCCCATCTTGCTATGTCCACCTAGATAATTTATCCTTGGCCCTTCACCAGATACCACTATGGCATTATCGGTTCCTGTGCCTGTGGCTCGAATTTCGGGATTGTAGGAGCTTCTGATATCTAAATCCTCAAGAGCTACTACCTTCGCCTCAGTCAAGGTAATCATCCCTCGAGCCATCGCCCCTTCCGAAAGCGAGGCATTGGTTAAGACTATCACGTTAATAGTACCCAAACTTTCAAACCTTCCGTCCCTTTCCAAGCTTCCTGCCTTATCCACCCCTATCCTCTGGGCGTTGGACTTTGTTCCTGCGGTAACCAAAGCGAAGACCTTAAACTCCAGGTATTCTTCCTTTTTGACCACAAGATTATCCATGTCCGCTCCGGTGAGTAACATGGCTGTCCTGGCTGAAGAAAGGTTTAAATCGCTAAGAATTTTGTTCACATAAGCATTGTAATTTTGATGCACAAATTCCCATAAAGGAGGAGGGTTAGAGTGGTTGCCTACGACTTTTACCTTCTTGAATCCTTCCCTAGTGGATAAACATCTTCTTTCTTTGGCAAAGGAGGCTAAGAAGGTCTTCACCTCTATCCCTTGAAATTGGTGATAAATTATTTGGGCTCTTGTCCCTTCTAAGTCGATTTCGATTTCTTTTTCTCTCATTGGGCAAGCCTTTTAGAAGAAAGCAAGCCCTTTCTTCCTTCGCAATAGATAAAGAAAGAAAGGAGCCCCGCAAAAAGCAGTGATTACTCCTACAGGAATCTCTGTGGGGGGAAGTAGAGTGTGGGCAAGGGTATCAGCTAAGATGAGGAATATGCCGCCGACTAAGGTAGATAAAGGAAGCAAGAAACGATGGTCTGGACCCCAGATAAGTCTCACCGCATGGGGAACGATTATGCCCACAAAACCGATAAGGCCGGTAAAACAAACTGCCGCAGAGGTAATCAAGGTGGCAGCACCCAGCAATATAAGCTTAACCCTTTCCACATTGATGCCTAATTGCTGTGCCTGCTCTTCATCAAGCTGCATCACATTAAGGGGTCGAGCATGAAGCCAGATAATTATAACTCCTACTATCACACAAGGAAGGACTGTCCCTACTTCAGCCCAATTGGTTAAGGAAAGTCCACCCAGCAGCCAGAATACAATCCCATGTAATTCCTCACCACAAATGGTCAAGAGGTAAGACGTGATAGAAGCTAAGAAAGCGCCTAAAGCTACACCAGCCAGGATGAGAGTAGTTGCCGGTAAGGTCTTGCCCACACGAGCCACTGAATAGACCACGGCGACAGCACCTAGGCCACCGATAAAAGCGAATAAGGGGACAGCTCCAAAATTCATCCATTGCAAGGGGAAAGGGATGAGAAAACCAACAGTAGCTCCCAAACCAGCTCCTGAGGCAATACCGAGGAGATAAGGGTCAGCCAGGGGATTGCGGAACAACCCTTGATAAGTGGCTCCAGCCACCGCTAAGGCTGCCCCCACTAAACCTGCCAGAAGGATGCGGGGAAGCCTGATATCAAGGATTATGGTGTTAAAAGTTTCAGGCCAGGATGGGGCGATATGGAGAAAGGGCAATTTGGAAGCCAGAACTTCAAAGCATGTAGGAAAGGATATATGGACACTTCCCAAAGTAGTGGCAAATACAATTGCCGCTAAAAGCAGCCCGGCAAGCCCCACTAAAGCATAAACCTTGCCCTTCCAGCGAAGGGAGCAAGGTACGATAGAGTCAATAGCAGGTTTGTTAATTGACTGATCGATATTAGTATTCAATGCCCTCCCTGTGTCTTATTCCTTGTTCATAGGGATGCTTTAGCTTTTTAACTTCGCTGACCAAATCTGCCTTCTCTATAATCCCCTCTGTTGCTCCGCGACCAGTTAGAATGAGTTCCAGCTTTTGCGGCTTTAACTCTAAAAGGGAGAGGATTTCCTCCTCTTCCAAAAAGCCATCACGCAAGGCAATATTTATCTCGTCCAAAACCAGCATATCCCAAGTTTCATCGGCAAAAAGCTCCTTGATAAACTCTAAGCCCCTTAAACATTCCCTCCTCACCTCATCAAAGCTTAAATCCTTATAGAAATGGGGATGTCTTCTAGCAAAGTGAAAGGTGCTTACACCAAGTTTTTGAAGAGACCCAAATTCGCCGTATCCGAATGCCTCGGGATCCTTAAAGAAGGAGACGAAGCCTACCTTAAAACCATGACCAGCAGCTCGAACTGCCTGACCGATAGCAGCAGTGGACTTTCCCTTGCCATCTCCGATATACACTTGAATCAATCCTCTTTCCTTCATCTTAGCCCTCCTTTACGCTGAATATTTATTTGTCACCCTGAACGAACTGAAGGGGCTCTAGACGCTGTCCTGAGCAACGTGAAGGATTCTTCGCTGCGCTCGGAATGACAAACTGAATTGCTAAGCACTCTACCTTTATACTATCGGACAGAAATCTCCAGAAACCAAACATTGTCTCTCTTCTCCTTCTTGCCTGGGATAACCTCGAGCGGCGTCTTAAAAATGGGACCATCGAACACAAAAGTATGATATTCTCCAGATTCCCCACAGGGATGACAATTAAATCTTTGGATTTCAGCAATCAGAGTTTCATCGACATCTCTCCCTAATAAACTTACATCCAGTTTGGTAGCTACAACCTTTGCCTTGAATCCAAGAGCTAAGAACTCCCGCAAGAGCTTCTCTGACTCAAGTCCCCAGAGTGGTAGGATTGGCTTTATTCCAAGTTCCCCACAAACCCTCTCTACCCACTCCCTATGCTCCTCCAAGTCAATATCGCCAAACACTCCGCCAGATATCCCTTTCTCTTTAAGTTCCGTCACCACCTTTTTAAAATTCTCCTCATAATTTTCCCAGGATGTTTTCACTTGCACCATTGGAATCCCAATGGCTTTTGCTTGCAAATCCAAGATCTTGGCCAGGATGCCGTGAGACCTCGACCTCTCCCCATCCTCAGAAATAAAGTTAAGCAGATACGAGACCTGGTAGCCTTGCAAAATTGCCTTATAGGTTGCCAGGGCAGATTCCTTCCCCCCGCTCCAAGAAGCAAAAACTTTCACTTGCTCGCCTTTATAACGATTATTGATAAATCTGAAAATTTTCCTCTTAGTTCTCCAATTGTAGTTTTGATTTTTCTCTCGTCCTTAAGAGTTAAATTCTCAAATATCGTTACCTTAAGAGAGGCATCAACCCCATGCTCAATCAGAAAATTGGCAATGTCCTGTGGCATGAAATCATCAGGCCTGGGAAGAAGAATCAAATTCTTACCCTTTTGAATTCCCTCCAATAACTCCTCTTTCTCCCCTTCTATTGATCCGCTTTTATGGAAGGTTATAAAGTAAGTATGTTCCAAGCTAACTTGGGCTAAGCTTGCCGCCACTTGAACTGAGCTTATCCCTGGCACAATCTCTATCTCGTCGTATTTCCTAGTCTTCTCCAAAAGCTGATAGTCGGAAAAGTTGGGGTCACCCACCGTGCATATGATGCACTTCTTACCCTTCCTCGCTTCCTGCGCTAAATAAGCTATAGTTTCCTCCTCCTTTTCATGGGAAGTAAACTGGATTTTCTCTCCTTGAATAACCCCTTCAATAACTTTGAGAGCATGATTCCACCCAGCTACAATATCGGCTTTTTGAACTATGAAGGCTACCTTTTCAGTTAAATATTCCTTACCCCCGGGACCTACCCCTGCTACTGTTATCATCTTTCTACCTCCTTATATAACAACCATTACCGATCGCCAAGAAAACTGTTTAGCAGCCATATCCTGTAGTGTTCCCCGCGATATCTTCTCATCTGAAAGTGCTAAATTCTCGCATACGATTGCTGGAGTAATTTCACTGATGCCATTATTAGTTAGGTAAATTGCAGCTTCTTTTGGCCCTAGGTCCGATCCGGTGAGGATTATTAAGTGTCTATTTTGGTTAAGCCCATCGAGCATGAATCTGCGCTTCTTTTCGAAATTATCCCCACCATCGTGAAAAGATATGAGCACCGATTCATCTATATTTATTTGGGCGGCGGCTGCAGCAAGCTGGATTGAGCTTATACCAGAGATGATCCTAACCTCAAAATCAGCGAAAACCTTTAGAAGGCCATCGAGGCCAGATGAAATACATGGGTCACCAATCCTTAGAACTGCAACCGTTTCATTACTCTTCCTCGCCTCTTTAGCTGCTGTTTCGGCAACTTGAACATAGCTCTTTACATTCTGAAGATAAATTTTTTTACCATCAATCAAATGCCTTGCAGGTAGCAAGTCAAACTCCCAGCCAACAATTATGCTTGCCTCCCTAATTGCCTCCTCAGCCCCCCTAGTCAAGTACTTCGGAGAGCCAGGCCCTACACCAACAATATATACCTTATTCCAAAACATGCATTCTCCCTCCCACTAATTCTCAATCGCCCCAAAAATCTCAGGATGAATGAATTTGGCAAACTCCTCCAACGCATCAACTGCTCTGGGACCACATCTGGTTAATCCTGTATCAAGTGGAAATATTCTGCTATTCTTACCAGCCTCGGTAACCTTGAGCCGCGGCTCTTCCTTTGCCCACTCAAATGCTTTGGCTTCACCCGCTGCATGTCCGACCGTAACGATGATTACCTGAGGGTCGCAGTAAACAACTGTTTCAAACTCAACTTGGAAGTTCCGTTCTTCAACATCTTGGAAAATATTCACTCCGCCCGCTTTTTCGATTAGTTCATGGGGGAGGGATTTTGAGCCCATGCTCTTCAATGGATCATGCCAGGTAATGAAAAAAACGCTTGGCCTCTCTTGTGGCTTTAACCTTTCCGTTTTATCGGTTATTGCTTCAATCCTTTCTTTCAATTGAGTTATAAGCTTAAACGCTTCCTTTTCCTTACCAGTTATCTTTCCCACCATCTCAATATCTTTAAGTACTTCGTCTAAATTTTCTGGCGCCAGGGCAAATACCGTAAGGCCCCTCTCTTCCAGAGCAGGAATAACCTCCTCCCTATGAATGCTGCCGGCTAATATCAAATCTGGTTGCAAAGCGATTATCTTTTCTATGTCTGGCGTGGAAAATCCTCCCACCTTTTCCTTATCAAAAACTTCCGCTGGATAGTTACAGAATTCCGTCACTCCCACCACCTTGTCTTCCAAACCCAGGGCAAATAGAATCTCAGTATTAGAAGGGACCAAGGAGATGATTCTTTGAGGTATTTCCTTAAGGCTGACTGGCCTTCCCAAATCATCAACTATGGCACCAGGAGATGTAAGTTCGATAGGAGTACAGCCTGCCAGGATAAGCACTAAGCTCAAAAGCACAAAAAACTTCAACTGTACTTTCATATACACAAGTAAGCTTGATTAAAATTATAAGTGGCCGTGATTAGGATGTCAATAGCGAAAGCAAATTTTGGGGTAATATTGCCCTAATAGGATTTCAGAGGGCTTTCTCTAGCAGTTAAAGAAGATAAAAGGGTAATGGCACCATTTGGTGAAACTACATGTTGGTGGATTCTCTAGCCTCCATTAGGTCAACGATTCTATAATCCAGGTTTTCTTCCTCCAATCTCTGCACTAATGTTGAAACTCCATCTTCAGCACAAACCACTAAGAAAGGCAAGCCACAATAAGCTGCTTCTATCGCTGCTTCCCTGACACCATAAATATAATCAGGCTTTATAGTCACTTGCTTCAGTGCCACTAAAGCTTCAACCCCAATAGCTCCTACCAGCTTGGCTTTGTCTAACTCTCCTTTCAATCTGATAAGATCGGTATTCCTGGACCCCCCTGCTTGCACATTGGGCACTTCAGCTATAGTCACCTTGCCTGTCTTTAGCTTTATCACCCCCTCCACCTTGGAAACACCAACATCTTCCCCTTTCTTAGCCTCAGAGACAGTTACCCCCCTGGCTCCTTCATCACTTACAATATCAGAGGCAAACAGCAAGCCACCTTTCATATAAAGTGATACTGCCTGCCCTGCAGATAAGTCGCCATCAGCTATGGCAGTGGAAGTTGATATATCGCTTACCACCCGGCTCACAAAGGAAGAGTAGCTTTGCAATTGCCTTGCCATCCTCAGAATCCAATCTACACCCTCTCTAGTCACTTTATACCTGGAACGACCTTGTGAGCTAAGCCAACCATCCTTGATCAATTCCTTGACATACTCGGAGACAGCCTGAGAGGTTATATTTAGCTTTTTGGCAATGTCCTTTTGCTGTATATTCGGTTGATTCGCCGCTATCTCCAGCAATATCTGAAACTTAGTAGCCAGATTTTTACTCTGTAATATTTGTGCCATGTCAAAAACATTATACCATTTACCAGCCAAGGCTACAGCTAATAGTTTAGCAACCTCAACTAGCTAAGACTTGGCAACTTTCTGAAGGGCAAGCGAACTAGGACAGCCATTTTTCAATACGCACTCACTGCAGCAAGGCTGTCGAGCATGACATACTCGCCGGCCATGCTCTATCAGATGAAGATGAAATTGATATACCTTTGATATCGGGATTTGCCCCTGCAGCAAGTTATGCGCCTTTTCTATCGAAACCTTGGGGTCAATTAAACCTAAGCGCTTGGCCACCCGAAAAACATGGGTATCCACCGGCAAGGATGGCTTCCCTAACCCAAAGAGGAGCACGCAGCTAGCTGTTTTGGGACCCACCCCAGGCAAGTGCATCAAATAATCCTTAGCTTCAGATATATTCATCGATTTAAGAAATTCGAGGCTAAGAGAACCTTGTTCCTCCTCAATTTTATTGAGTATCTGCCTTATTCTTACCGCCTTAATCCGAGATAATCCCCCGGATTTGATAGCCTGAGCGATATGCCCCACTGGAGCAGAAGCCACACTTTCCCAGCTACCAAAGCTAGACATGAGAGAGTTAAAAGCACGCTTTGAGTTCACATCCGAGGTATTCTGAGAAAGGATAGTTCCTATAAGCACAGCAATAGGTTGTTTGCCCGGCTGCCATTCTCGGGGGCCATATTCCTGTTCCAACAGTTTGATCACTTCTCCAACAATCATATTTATGATAGTGTATCTCACTAAAACCTATGCGGAAAGTCATTTTGGATATGGATCCCGGCATTGATGATGCTCTAGCTTTGCTCCTGGCCTTAAGGTCACCTGAGATCCAAGTCCTTGGCATCACTACAGTGGCTGGTAATGCTCCAGTAGAGATGACCAGCGCCAATGCCCGCCGAGTGCTGGAATATCTAGGTGTATCTGATATTCCGGTGGCAATGGGCGCAGCAAAACCCCTAAAACACACTCTTGTCAATGCCTTGGACTATCATGGCCCAGATGGACTAGGCCAATGCAGCTTGCCTCCTCCCGGACTTCCACTGCACCCGGCAAAGGCCTGGGATTTCCTCGCTCAGCTAATCTCACAAACACCAGGTGAGATTACACTAGTGGCCACAGGACCCCTAACCAATGTAGCTCTTGCTTTCCAATATCATCCCGAACTACCCAAACTTCTGGCTAGACTAGTCGTCATGGGTGGAGCTTACGGCTTCACACCTTATGGCAAAGGAAACCAAACCCCCTTTGCTGAGTTCAATATTTGGCAGGACCCGGAGGCAGCCCGCATAGTGTTTAGCTCTGAAGTGGATATCGTCGCTATAGGGCTGGACATATCTATGAATCCAGCCACCTGCTTGACTAGCCAGCATTTAGAGCAAATTAAAGCTATTCACACACCCGTTGCCTGGTTGGCAGCCAAACTAGTGGAATATGCTATGGAGCGTCATGGACGCTGTGAACTTCACGATCCCTTAGCTCTGGCAACACTGCTAGATGCTTCCCTATTTGATTTCATATCAGCGCCCGTGGAGGTGATTTCAGGAAATGGCTGGGATCGAGGAATTACTCGTATCTTGTCCTCTGATAGCTGTCAGCTGTCAGCTGATAGCTCTCAGTTAATACATGTCGCCTCTGGCGTAGATGGGCCCCGTTTTCTCAAGCTATTTCTATCACGCATATTAGGGGAGTAAGATGGCTAAACTGGTAGTATGTGGCGCTATAAATTGGGATATCAGCTGCTTCGTGGAGCATTTACCCACGCCTGGAGAGGAAGTTACCGTAAAGCATATTACGCGGGTATCCGGCGGAACAGGGGGCAACGCAGCAGTAGCCGCAGCGCGTATTTTAGGGCCTAAACAGGTTGCCTTAATCGGCGCTCTCGGAGAGGATAACATCGCTCAGCAACAAGTAGCCGCCTTAGCTACCGAAGGAGTCATTACCGAGGGAGTCAACTATATTCCGGGAGAGGAGTCAGGACAAGCTTATATTTTGGTTGACCAAGAGGGGCAAAATGTCATCGCCAGTTGCTTGGGAGCGAATGCCAGGCTATGCCCCGAACATTTAAACAACCAACAAGTTAGACGCTTATTGCAGGAATGCCAAGGCATAGTCCTCACTGATCCTCCGTTAGATGTAACAGTAAAACTGCTAGCCCTAATAAAACAGCGCAGAATCCCCTTGTTATGGGACCCCGGAATCCTGATAAGCCAAGGATGGGAGATGCTCGAGCCTCTTGCCAAGCAAACAGACATTCTTTTCCTAAATGAAGCGGAGGCAACTGCCCTTTTCGGAACTGCAGAGGTGGATATAAATTTGAAGCATCTGCAAGAGCTGGGACTCCACAACCACATAGTGCTCAAACTCGGTGCTCAAGGAGCAGCAATGCTTGAACCAGCTACGGGTATGGTGGTCGAAGTCCCTGCTCTACCCCTTAAAGAACTAGGTTTAAAGATAATTAACACAGTAGGTTGCGGAGACGTCTTCGTGGGGGCCTTTGCCGCTTACCACGCTCTAGGAACCAGTCTGCAAAAGTCGCTCATCATGGCTAGTGTAGCAGCAGGTCTTAACGCCACCCGAGCTGAGACTCGAGGTAGCCCAGAACGAGCGACCTTAGAGGCAACAGAACAGCGCAGCCGCAATCTTGGCTTCATAATTCGGGAATATAAGCGCTCTAAAAAATGCTGAGTAAACTCTCTCAATAAGATGTCTGATTTTCGGACTCAATTAAAAAGGGGCCTCTACACGGGAATTAAAAAGGGCGGGAGTAGTTTTGTTTGGATATGCAAAATCGTTGTCCCTGTCTCCTTTCTCGTAGCTCTTATTCAGTGGACTGGTTGGCTAAATCAACTAGATTTCTTATTACACCCCATAATGAGCCTGATCAATCTGCCAGCCGCGGCAGCGTTGCCAATCATTACCGCAACGGTAGTAAACTTTTATGCAGCCATCGCCATCATGGCAGTCCTTCCCTTTACCATCGGACAGATGACGTTGATTGCCCTATTCATAATGATCGCCCACATGCTTATTATGGAAGGAATGGTTCAACACAAATCTGGTTTTAACATCATCAAAGCAACCTTGGTTCGTATTACCGCAGCTATTTTAACTGTGCTCATTGTCTCCCAATTTCTTGGTGATACTAGCCAGAGCGTTGTTTTACCAGCCGCCCTTACAGTTCATACTCCATTTACTGAGATTCTAAAGAGTTGGGCTATTAACATACTGGGCTTGTCCGTCAAAATTTTCGTAATCATCATGCTAGTTATGACGCTACTGGAGTCTTTACAATCTTTGGGATGGATTAAGTACCTGCACAGAACTTTCAAGCCTTTCATGAGAATTCTTGGACTTTCAAACCAAGCAGTAACGATGTGGGTAGCCGGCGCTGGTTTTGGCCTGTTATATGGAGGAGCCGTTATTACTGAAGAAGCTAAAAGGGGGGCTTTGACAAAGGAAGAATTGGAGCATCTTCATATTTCTATTGGTATCAACCATGCTATAGTGGAAGAGACTGCCTTATTCCTAGCATTAGGATTAAATGCTTTCTGGTTGTTGATACCCCGGTTTGTCACAGCCGCTATAGCAGTTCACACTTGTCGGGCTATACAATATCTTAAAAGCAAATCACTTCCCAAGTGACTCTTCGTGGCATGGTGCTCAAGCGTAACTCACCACGGGAGATGCGTCGAAAACCCATGGACAGATTATATAACACTCTCCATAGTATCAAATCCGCGATATACCTCATTACATTGGCTTCACTTTATAGTAGCCGAGCCAGCCTTCTTTGCCCCCCAGAAGCTGCAACCTAAATTAGACGCACAAATCAATGACTATCTTGCGACTTTTAGTTTCAACCACGCAGCACAAGCCACGAACCCCCAAAGATTCCGCTCCAATTATCCCGACTCGCACTCTAAGGTCAATATTACACTAATCACCTCTGATTATGATAACTTTATAAGAGCAATGAGGATAGAGAAAAAAGAGAAGCATTGGATAAGAATTAAGAGAGTTGAAGCTGATTTGCTTAAGTTTGGTATCAGCGCTGGCTTGGCTAAGAAGCTTATTTACTCTTACCGCCTTAGTGTTTTGGAAAGGCTTATCAAAACCACTGAGAAACGCCAACCCAGAGAGCCAGCTACTTACTTTCTAAATGGTCTCAAGAAATCCAGAATGAAACATAGGCTTGACCATGCTCCAATCGGAGACGAAGACACATAAATTGAAATGATAGTGATAAAGTGTGCTAAATGCCGGGCTAAAATCTTTAAATACTTGAAGGTTGGAAAGGGACGAATATTACACTGCTGGAAAGAACGAATAATAGAAGACCATAGTGTTCGAGATGAAAATAAAATTAGATGTCGGTGTGGCAATTTAATTGGGATTGATGAAGGGAAGTGGATCAAAATGAAACAACGCTCCTTTATTTATTCTGGAACAAGAACAAAGGGATAGAATGTTTCCATGAAACTTATAAGTGCCTGCCTATTGGGAATAAGGTGTACCTGGGACGGTAAAGATAATTACAAGAGCAATAAGGCAATCGAGCTTTTAAACTCTGAGACGCTAATCCCCATTTGCCCAGAACAATTAGGAGGATTAAAGACCCCCAGGATACCTCAGGAAATTCAGGGAGGCACCGGTGAGGATGTCCTTGATAGGAAATGCAAGGTGCTAAATAGAAATGGGGAAGATGTTACCGCGGAATTTATTACCGGAGCAGAAGAAACCTTAAAAATTGCCAAGCTATTCCAGGTTGAAGAATTTATAGGGGAATCTAAAAGCCCCTCATGTGGCTGTGGGCAAATATACGATGGCACATTCTCCCAAACATTGATTGACGGTGATGGCGTTACCACCGCATTATTGAAGAAAAATGGAATTAAAGTCCTAAGCGAAGAGGATTTGTAGCTTGCTAAGAAACCCACACAATTTCCTGTGAGTTCAGTGAGGTCCAAGCCTGATGAATCAGAACTTATGTGAGATACCTAGATCGCTTAGTCCTGGGGAGACAGCTTGTCACTAATCTCCTCGAGTGACACTCTGCCAGCAGATACAACCATCTTTAGAGCATCGTCAACCGAAATGTTGGTGCGGATAATCTTGTCTTCCGTCACTATCTCCAGGAAGCCCGATGTTGGATTAGGAGAGGTCGGTATAAAGACGTTGAGCAATCTTTCACCGGACTTGTCATACGATTCATTAGTGATAAAGCCTATTGCCCTCATCCCTTCTTTAGGGAACTCTACAAGCACTACCTGCATAAAGCCAGTTTTGCCCGGCTTAGAGAAGCCTTCCAGGATTTGTTTAATACCGGCATAGAGTTGTCGCACTACTGGGACTTTCGCCAGCAAGGACTCACCATAATGAATCAGCCTCGTTCCCACAATGTTGCTGGCTATCACCCCAGCCAAATAAATTAATACTAGCGTTGCGCCGAAGCCCACTCCGGGAAATGTGCGACCCCATATAGACCTGATTATAGGCTGCAGTATGTTGTCGAGGCGAACAAAGATCCAGTACAGTATTAATATGGTGACGCCAATTGGCACGACAACGAGAATGCCCGCGGCGAATTGCGTCCTTAATTTCTTACCTAGCCAACCCAAACATACTCTCCGAGTGTGCTTCATTCCCTTATCCTCCTTATTGCGACAAGTACAGTAATACTTTCAAGCAACCAATTGATAGCTATTCTAACATTGTAAATTGCCAGCGAGAAATGAAACACAAAGAGTCCGAACTAACCGAAAATCAATTAGAAGATAACACCCAAGATGGGGGAAATCTATTCTTCCCCTTAAATAAACAAACTGGCTTTTTGTTTGCTCAAGGTCACACAGCTGGGTGTATAATAGGCGTTGATGACTATAGCAGAGATACGTGGGAAGATATCAGATACCGGTATCAACCTCTCTGAGCGAATGGAGGACTTACTCACCTCGGACATCTTTGGCTGTATGCGGTATTTACCTCCTGAAAAAGTATTGCTCCCGTTCTTGCATACAGCCTGCTCCCTGCATGGAAATGTCTTTACCATTCCAGACGGAATTATCAAGATACATTATTCCTTCTGGCCTTGGCTGAAATTGCCAGGCCGTATTTCTTGTGAGCCAGATGTAGTGCTTGGCCTTGAAACAGAAAGGCTCGCTGTTCATGTAGCATTGGTAGAGGCCAAGTATTATTCAGGCCTTTCTAGTGAAGAGGGTGAATGCTCAGAACCTAATGACCAGCTAGCCCGTGAGTTGGACAATCTAGACGCAGTATCCCCCTTGGACTTGGTCTGGAAACCTGAGTTGCATATAGTTTCACGCACGCTACTATTTGTTACCCAAGACATGGGGATACCACGCAGTTTGCTGGCACAATCATTGGCCGAGTACAAGCGGAAACGTAATAGGGAAGGTGACATATTTTGGCTATCATGGAGATTTTTGCCATTTATTCTGGAGCAAAACCTTGAAAAAGAAAGCCCCCCAGAGAATATAGCTGTACTGCAAGATATGCTCAGACTATTGTTCAGGAAAGGACTTACAATGTTCCGGGGGGTGGAGCCGGTTACTGAATACTTTACTCTACCTGAGTTTTACCAGGTATCCCCAAGACGCTACTCAGGGCCTGACATGCCAGAGTCTATGGAAGTGGATTATGAATTCGAGGTGATAAAAGATGACTGAAACTAAGGGAAGTTCGACTAAGGTTTTGTTTGATTCTTTGACAAAGTTATACAAGCAGGGTCAGCTACTGCTCACGGATACTGACCGCCTAATGGGTGAGCGTGGCTGGGAGCCTAGGCACACGTCGGCTCCAGCGGAGCTGTCTAATTCTCTGAACTCCCCGGAACGTTGGTATGCTCGGTGGACAATCCGCTTTTATATGCGCACGGTGCCAGAAGGAGAGGAGAGCACAATCGACCGGCTGCTATTTGTGAGCATTCACTTTGCACCTGACATCAATACAACTTTGAAAACAAATGTGGATGACCCTATTGTTTGTGCTGGTCGGCTTCTCTATGAGAAACCAATGACTGTAAAAGAAGCGGGCCAGACTTATGACTACTGGATGTGTAAGTATTGGTTCATTGGCAAACCTCATGACACTCTGAAAGGCTGGCGGAAGACAGGGCAGTCACGCTGGTATGAAAACTTGAGGGGCTCAGAGTCTTTTACTGTACCACTCTATGACATTACTTCTAGTGAGAAGTTAAAGGAGTTAGTTATTGATCCCCTCCTTGCTGTTCAAGAGCAGGAAGAGCAGATTACATGAGAAGACTCGAAAGACCTAGCCTCAATAAAGCTCCGAGAACAAGTGTAATCCCTCCTGCTGAAACTGATTGCCCATTCTGACGGATTGTTGAATCAGGACATTGGTGCTAAAAGGACTCTCAAAAGGGACCTGATTCGCCGAAGCAGTGGAGCAAGGCAACCTGTTGAGTCGTCTGTGGTCCCAAGCGTCCGCCGAATCGTGTAAGAAGCTTTTCTGGAAGCAAGGGTTGATTTTTGTCACAGGAAACATCTATGCTGTGGGGGTGTATGCTTTTGCGAAGTGAAAGGGCTTTGTAGTGTGACCAGGGAAGAGATAAAGGAGTTGCTTAACGAGGCGGAGAAGAGATTTGCCGCGGAAACAAATTTAATACAATTGGAATCAGGGAGGGTGATTTTTGTTGGCGATACCCATGGTGACTTCGAAGCCACGGAGAAAATTATTCATAAGCATCTCAAGCCGGGGAATAAGCTAGTTTTCCTTGGTGACTATGTTGATCGTGGACCAGCTTCCAGGGAAAACATTAACTTCTTGCTTCAGCAAAAAATTGAGCATCCTGACAGTCTTTTCCCCCTCATGGGAAATCATGAAGGCTATGCTGTAGTCAGTTTTCACCCTGCCGATTTC
>CAYTBB010000006.1:0-35962 GCA_964435965.1 uncultured Dehalococcoidales bacterium | reverse complement strand
CGCTTTGGGTAGCTCGGATAAGATGCGGTTGAGTGTGCTGATTATCTTGGACAGCCTTTGATGATAATCATCATACGTCTCTATAACTTCCCCAATAGTCCGCTCATTGTCTATGTCAGGGTCGCCGGATTGTTTAACCCAATCAAGTAACTCTTCCTCCCAAGTTGAGCTGAAAGACCGCTGTTCCATCAGCAGGGATTTGGCCTCCTCAAGTTCTTCAGCTACCTCATTCTTATTAAGAGGCCTTGATTCAACCTCAGCAGGCAACTTGCCTTTAGTCAGTAATGAATCGGCATTCTCAATGTGCATCTTCGCCTGGTCAACGTTGTCGGCTGGCATTTTTGAGACCAAACGCCAGCTTCCAGCCGCCCAGAAAGACAATTCGTGTATTCCCTCTCGATTGACTGGGTATCTCTCAAGGAAAGCTACTAAATCCCCCAGCAGTATTTGATGCTTGAGTTCATAAGCTAGGGAACTGATGTATATTGGCTGTTCCTTGGGCTCCTCTGGCTCAGGCAGAGATTGTGGCGGACTTTCAGTAGTAGCCGGTGCCCGAGAGCATGCCACAAACGAGGCAACTAGCATAAGGACTAGCCCCAAGACTAGAAGGACGAAATATTTGTTTCTGCTCATTCCTCCGCCTTACGTTATACCTTTCCCTTATTCAATTATACCCTTGATGAACCTCAAATAGAACACATCATAGAAGCCAGTCTATGAACCCCGAAAGTGCTGAGGTGAGGCACAGCCAAACTAAGATAATGAGGTTCAGCCCTTGAGCCTCCCTGTGAGCTTTACAAACTCCTCCATCGGGATAGCCGTCCAGGTCTCTGTCTGCGCCCCGCCTTTTCGGGACAAAAAGGACAAGGGGACACTTGCAGCAGCTTTCTCATCGGGGGCTTCGTATATGAACATCATGTCATAGGGTCCCAGAAGACCGTAAGCGCCAATTGTCTTGATTCCCATCTGGGCAACTCTCTTCGCTCCTTCATCCCACTCTTTGCCGAAGTCAGCTATACTTTTTAGTCCCTCAGCTGTGAACTTAACCAGTGTTACATACATAGCCATCAATGCATCTCCTTTCGGCTGTGCCTCAGCCCTAATCATAATATATCAAACCAACCTCAAATAGAAGGCTATTATGTATCATCCTTATGTAACTTCCCTGTCACATGCTAAAATCAATGTTTGGAGAGACATGTTGTAGGTTGGCAATGTCACGAGGAATTTACTATGTGGATTCGAGAGCCTGGCAAAATCACCGATAGCCTAGATTTCCTGGGAACACGCAAAACCTGCTTGTATCTGCTTAAAGGCGGAAAGGCTATGATTATCGGAGGGGGAATGAGCTATATAGCCCCTTCCCTGGAGAGACAATTCGCAGGGATGGATTTCGACCTCAGCAGGATTAAGTATTTAGTCATTCCTCATTCCCACTTCGACCATTGTGGCGCTGTGCCCTATTTGAAGAGGAAATTTCCTTGGGTGCAGATAGTTGCCTCAGAATACTGCCAGCAAGTCTTCTCCAAGGAAAAAGCCTTGGATTTCATTGCCACTATCAATAAAGAAATGATCGAAAAACTAGGCCTCGAAAATGAGTACGAAAGATTGAATTTGCAATTTGATGGAATTCAGGTTGACCAAGTAGCGGCAGAAGGCGATATCATAAACCTTGGTGATGGAATCGAGGCCCATTTCATAGAGGCCCCTGGTCACACCAGGTGCTCCATTGCGCTCTATATTCCCGCCTTAGAAGCTATGTTCCCTTCAGATTCAGCCCCATTTCCCATAGATGACGGAAGCGAGCTTTCTTATCCTTCAGCCCAATATGACTTTTCTCTATATATGGAATCGCTAAGGAAGCTGGCGGCTTATGAGGTAGAGATATGTGCCTTTGACCATCATGGTGTCTTTATCGCTGACCAAGCAAAAAGTATCCTACAGCAAGGCCTAGAACAGACGGAAAGGTTTAAGAACTACCTTATGGAGCAATACCAAAAAACAGGTAACCTAGACAAAATAGCACAAACCCTTGCTACTGAGGCAGCGGAGAAAAACAAAATTCCTTTCCTCAGCCTGGAATTCCAGACCACTATTGCCAAGACTGTAATCCGTAGGATATTAGGCTAGCTTGCCGAATAAACAAGACTCAATATCTTCGGCGCCCGCCTCCACCATAAAACCCACCGCCGCCTCTGCTTTCAGGGCGAGGGCGCGCCTTGCTAACAGTAAGATTCTGCTCCCTTAATGGTGTCTCGCTGAGGCCATCAATCGCTGCCTGAGCCTCGGTATCTACTGGCATCTCAACAAATCCAAATCCCCTGGGTTGGCCAGTATACCTATCTTTGATAATGTTTGCCGATGTAACTTGCCCAAAAGCCTCAAATGCCTGGCGTAACTCCTCTTCAGTAACCTCGGGTGACAAATTACCTACATATATATTCATAATACTACCTCCCTTTGCATTTTTATTTTATCACCCTCGCCTTAGCTCCTTCGCTTTGCTCAGGCCTAGCCTCACCTTCCTTCAAGCGAGAGGCTAGGCGAGGGGTTAAAATACGCTGAATCTTTCCACTTCTGAACCTTCAGGGGCTGGGCTCAGTTCCAGCCCCTTTGAATCCAGTTACAATTAGACTATTGCCGACTGCCCAATTTAACTTTGTTGTAACACTCACTACAATATACCGGCCTGCCTTCTCGAGGCTCGAAGGGTACCTCACATTCCTTACCACACTCAGCGCATACTGCCGGATACATTTGCCGCCTCAGTCTATCGCCACCAAAGCTTCCGCGCTGGTTTCTCCTTGCCTCACGGCAGGCAGAGCAACGCTTGGGCTCATTAGTATATCCCTTAGCAGCATAGAACTCCTGCTCTTCAGCAGTAAAGGTAAATGTGGCGCCACAGTCAGAACATTGGAGCATTTTGTCTGTAAATCCCATTGGATGACCTCCTTTCTTAATAATATTTGGCTAGAGTCTCGGTCATCCAACGTCTGTAAATGGAACTAAAGGAATTTTTTCCAGAGAATCGGTAACCTGCACTTATAACCACTACAGTAAGTATATATATTAATGGTAAAATTTGCAAATTAATCAAGCTTGCCCGATGCAGAAACTAGAGCTTTAACGGCAAAACCTCCTTGTGGTTCTCCCTCCCGCTAGGGGAGGGAGATAGAGGGAGGGGGAGTTTACCCTCACCTACCCTCTCTTGTAAGCAAGAAAAAATTCATTACATGAGAGGGATTTTATAAGATATTATGCGGAACACTATGAGTTAGGAAGATGCATAAAGGAAAACTAAAATCGAAATTCTTGGGATGCCTGATAGGAGCAGCCATAGGTGATGGGCTTGGCGCTTGGCGAGAGGGAAGCAGGATAGCTGAAAAAGAAGATATTGCGTCCTTAGCTGAGAGGGCGGAAGATCTAGCTTATACCGATGACACTCACATGACAATCGGTGTGGTGGAATCGCTGATACAAAGCAGAGGCTTTGATAGAGAGCACATGGCCCAAACTTTTATCAAAAACTATGAAACTGAGCCATGGCTTGGCTATGGACCAGGGCCTCCTAAGATTTTCAGGATGATAAAGAGTGGTGAGCCATGGGATAGTGCCGCAAGCAAAATTTATAGAGGTGGCTCATTCGGAAACGGGTCAGCGATGAGAGTGACGCCAATAGGGCTCATATATTCTAATAACCCAGCCAAGCTGAGGGAGATTGGTTACAAATCAAGTTCTATTACCCATTCTCACGAATTAGACAAGGAAGGAGCAGCCCTCCAAGCTTATGCTGTAGCCTTAGCCCTGAATACTTTCCCGGATGAAGAGATTGATCGGGAAGCTTTTCTTCTAAAACTCCATAACTTTGCCCAAAACCAGTTATATAAGGAAAAGATAGCCAACACGAAAGAGCTACTGGGCGAGCAAGATAGGGGAAGAGTGGTTGCTGTGCTAGGAAATGGTATAGAGGCGTTAAACTCAGTGCCAACTGCTATCTATTGCTTCCTAAAGCAGCCGAAATTCTATAAGGATTCAGTGATTTATGCCATAAGCTTGGGCGGCGATACTGATACCATAGCTCCCATGGCTGGGGCTATCTCAGGAGCCTACCTGGGCATAGAGGCCATTCCACAAAAGTGGAGACTAAAACTCGAAAACAAGGCTTATATCGAAGATTTAGCGGAAAAGTTGTGGCAAACTGCAAGGTGAATTTTGCCCCGTCATAGTACCAAGAACAAAGAGAGCCGGCTATACATGGAACTCAACTATGTCACCATCTTGAAGTATATGTTCCCTGCTAACTCTCTGCCCATCATACTTCCCCGAGCCCCAAACGACAGCATATTTCAATTTGTCTTTAAAATCTTTATGGATAGATTCAGTAGCGTCCTTCACAGTGCTGCCCCTTTTCAAGATCACAGGCTCGGTTAAGTCAGTCTTGCCTCCCGGGGTTTTGGTATAAACCCGGAAAATGCCCAGAGCTTGGTAAATTGCTTCCTTCAATTTCTCTAAGCCAATTCCTTTCCTGGCAGAGACCGAAATCATAGGAAATAATATGCCATATTGCGAATCTAACCTTTTCCAGTTGCTGGCCGAACCTTCCATATCATACTTATTGCCAATGAGCAAAATTTTCTTTTGATAGCTCCCTGGAGTTGCTTCCTTAGCATTATCCATCATGGGCTCTATTCTGGCCTCTTTTAGCTCCTGAAGAGTATTCTCCACCTGGCTTACCGACTCAATACTGAGGTCTACCACAATAGCAATAAGGTCAGCTCCCTTAAGGGTATTAGCTAGCAATGTTCGCACATTTCTATGCCCTATAGGTGGCGTGTCAACCAGTTGAACCTGGATATTCTCAAACCTCATCATTCCTGGGATGAGAGTTTGGGTGGTAAAAGGATATGCCGCTATCTCAGGAGACGCCTCAGTAACTGCTGCCAATAGCTGTGATTTACCCACGTTGGTTGCACCAACTAGCATTACTTGCCCTGCTCCTTCCCTTCCAATATAAAAGCCTGCTCTCCTGGCTGTGGCATATTTTTTTTCTGCTTCCTGTGATAACCTGGCAATCTTCCGCCTTAGCTCAGCGTGGAGCTTATCAGTGCCCTTATGTTTGGGCATAATGGCAAGCATAAGTTGCAAAGCCTCAATTTTTTCCTCTGGATCCTTAGCTAATCTATACTTTTTCTCGGCTTCAAAGTATTGTGGCGGTAAGTTCGCTGGCATACACTTATTTTAACATTATGTCCCTTGCGCCAAAACCATGAATCCAGACTTCAAAAAGTCCACATCGATGAAAAACGTAGACAAACCCTCTAGCAATCTGGTATAAATATCCCAACAAGCCATTAAGCAATTTGAAATGACAAATCTTTCCTCATTAGATGCAGTCACGCTTCTCCAGAGAGGAATACGCAATCATATGGCTAATCGCCCCTTAGTCGTCTCTTTCGAGGTGACACTTTCCTGTAATTGCAACTGCCGACACTGTGACCTTGGCGGCATAATAAAAGACGAAAAACAGATTAAACCAGATGATTATGCTAGGTTAACCAGACTCCTAAATCCACCCGTGGTGCAAATCTCCGGCGGCGAACCACTTCTGCGCAAAGATATAGTAGACGTAGTCAAGGCTATGAAACAATCTAAAGGGGTACCCTACTTAATATTTGTCACCAATGGGGCACTACTAAATGAGGATGTCTATCTACAACTGCATGAAGCTGGGGTAAACCAGCTTTCAGTATCGCTTGATTTCCCTGATGAACGACACGATGAATTCCGACGACGACCAGGTCTGTATAAACGTCTGGAGCGAACAATTCCGAAGTTAGCAAGGTTTAGCCACCGGGACATTATTTTGAACACCGCCATAACGAAAGCCAACCTGAAGGATATATTGCCTTTGGCTCAAAAAGCCATGAATTGGGATGTATTCATATCGTATAGTGCCTATACTTCACTGCGAACAGGTGACAAGGCTTACTCCATCAATGATGAGAAGGATTTAGAGCTTTTGCGTAAAACTATTTATGCGCTGATAGAATTAAAGAGGCAAGGCAATCATATAACCAACTCTGAAGCTGTACTTTTGGATACCCTGAAGTTCTTTGAACAAGGCTGCCGGCCAAATTGTAAGGCTGGTATAAGATTCTTTGTTATAATGCCCGATGGAGGCTTTGTCCCATGCTCGTTGCATCGCAACAAATATTCCAGTCAAAAAGAAATGATAGAAAACTTCTCCCGAACCAACCAATGTGGTGATTGTTATGTAGCCATAAGGTCTTATAGCGATCGCTCACTTTGGGGATTATTGAAAGATGCTCCAGTATATGGCAAACGACTTTTCGCTCCCCCGAAAGGACTACATAGAGAGGGAATAACTTAAACCAAAACCCTGAATCACCATAGCTGGGGCAAGAACCTAAATGCCCCATATCCCAAGTAAGCCTCAACAAGGCACCTAATCAGCCGGCCGGCAAAACAGGCAAGGACAAACTTCCACAGAGGAAACTTAGCTGAGCCGGCAATAATCCCAATGAGGTCAAAAATAAGTACCGGCAATAAGGCAAAAAGGAAGATGGCAAAGCTCCCATACCTCTTCATCCAGAATTCAGCCTTCTTATATTTTTCTGAATACTTATCAAGAATCACTTTCCTTCCCAAGTAGCCAACAACATAGCTGCTCAGTTCCCCTAAAGTAGCACCTACTGTAGCTACCACTCCAAGCAATAAGGGATCGAATAACGGTTCTAAAGTTAAGGGATCTAAAGCTGCTCCTGCTCCTATTATGACTGCTTCCCAGGGAAGGGGGAAAAGAATAGTGACGCAACTAAGAGATACCAAAAAGATTCCGAGATAGCCATAAGCCAGAAATTTCTCCAAATCCAGATAAGAGCGGGCAAGGAAAAAAATCGCTGCGGATAAAGCAAGAACCGAAATAAAAACTGACGTTTGGAAAGACTTGCGAGTTACAACTTTCTCCCCAAGGAACTGAACTTTAGAAGCAATGCTCATTTCGTCCAAACTATACCATACCTTTTGTTGTTTCTCGCCATCTCTAAGCCGCCTAGTTATGATACAATAGTCTAACCACAGTCAGGCTGAATCTAAGCTGATAAAAAAGAGGACTGAGGTGAGGTGGAGATATTTCATCCCCATAATTGTAAGCCTGGTGATTTCGTTTGGTTGCGCCCCACAGGGAGTTGGGCCAGCGCTGACTGGCGAAGAAACAAAGCAGATAATCGAGGTAGAAGCTGTTGATCAAACATTGCTTTACCGATGTCAATCTGTCTGGTCCGCGGAGAAATTCTCAGGACTCTCAGAGAATGACTTAAAAACAAGATTCGAAGAAAAATATGACGTAGCTGCGCGGGAATTTGAGTTTTCCTTTGAGCCAGCAAATCACTCAACGGTAACCAAGTGCAATATTTATGGCACTATTACAAAAAGTGGTGATAGGTACACAGCAGACTTACTTTGGTTTTTGCGACCTCTTGGGTTAGACTTTATCAATGACAACTTCGAGAAATCCAACCATGGCCTTTTCTGGGAGGGATATGTCAATGGTATTCCAATGAGTATTGAGGTCACGTGCCCACTGCAAGACTGTGTCTACGAGGCTTGGCAAAGTCCAGTCGGTCATTGCCATGGACATATATGGTGGCCAGTCTCTTCGTAGCAAGATTAAAGGAGGGAGAAAGGAACGAAGGTTACTATAGTTTACGACAATGAAGCAAAGAAAGAAGGGCTAAAAGCAGATTGGGGATTTTCCGCTCTTATAGAAAGCGAAAAGACTCCACCGATTTTGTTTGACACAGGTAGCAATGGTTCCATTCTGCTACACAATATGAAAGAACTAAACATTGACCCTCAAAATATAGGGATAATAGTGCTCTCACATGCTCATTGGGACCACACTGGCGGGCTTTCTGAGATTCTCAAGCAAAATGAAATCGCTGAGCTCTACATTCCAAGCTCATTTCACATAAGCACCCCGGGCACGAAAGTAACCATAGTTAAAGATGCCATTCAAATTGGCACAAATATCTTTTCTACCGGCGAACTCGGAGGCATAGAGCAATCTTTAGCCCTTAAGACAGACAAGGGAATATTTGTGGTAGCGGGTTGCTCTCACCCAGGAGTAGGAAACATCCTGAAGGCTGCCTCAAAGTTTGGAGGGCTCTACGGAATCGCCGGCGGGTTTCATGGGTTTCATGACTTTAAGGCTTTAGATGTCTTATCCCTAATTTATCCCTGTCATTGCACCCAATATAAGAAGGAGATAAGAGAGCTATTTAAGGATGAAACTTTAGAATGTGGAGCCGGATTGGTAATCGAGCTATAGCTCACGATTTTCCCTAATCTCTTTCTCCAAATATCTTAGTTCCTATTCTGATTATATTGGCACCTTCCTCTATGGCAATTGTGTAGGAATTTGTCATCCCCATGGAAAGATACTTCATCTCTACATTGGGTAAATCAAGCCCCTTGATCCTTTCAAATATCTTTCTTGTCTCCACAAAATAAGGTCTGGCATCTTCAGGATTTCCAAAACGAGGGCCCATAGTCATCAGTCCCATTAATTTGATGTTCCCGAGGTTTGAGACATCTCTTACTAATTGCTCCGCTTCCTCCGGGAAGACTCCTGATTTTTGTTCTTCTCGACCGCTATTTATCTCAATTAATACTGGCATTACTTTGCCAATTTGAGCACATCTCCTATCAATTTCCTTCGCTATTTCCAAAGAATCAACGCTTTCTATCATATTGAACATTTCCACCATTTTTCTTCTTACATTATGCTTCTGCAAAGTGCCGATGAAATGCCATTCTGCTTTCTCCCCCACTACTTCGTACGCCCTTTTTGCTTCCTGGACGTAGTTTTCTCCCACGATTTTCACCCCAGCCTGAACCGCCTGCAGAATCTCCTTGGCGGTCCTTGTTTTTGCTGCTGCTACCAATTCAATACCGTTTGGCAATTCAACCAGTATTTTTTGAACGTTTTGTTTAATCATTGTGATTATATCTACCACCCAGCTTACAGCTTTATCTACACCTGCTGAACTCTGATCGTCTCAAAACATGGCTTAATCAAAATAGCCCCAGGACCAAAATCTGTCAGTTTGAGGATCGATATAATAGAACTTGTTACCGATAAAGCAACCGTTCTTAAGATGATACCCGTCATCCCTGGCAACTAGAGTTACGGACATCACATAGCCATCATCATAAGCATGTGACTGCAACATGCGGGCAAAATCTTCGCAATCAAACTGATTAGGAATATACCTGTTACTATCAGTATCGTCCTGCGAAAGCCAAAGTGCTAGTTCTTCTTCGCTTCGGAATTCTCTGAGGGTCCACCCTGGCCCGGGTTTTGCTTTGTAAGCATCTTTCCAATACTCTATTTGCCATTGGTGGGCTGCTATAGCACCCTCCTCTTCCACTCCCCTTTTACTCATGACTTGATACTGATACTCCAAGGCCACATATTGATGCTCCAAATCTTCGTACTGTTGGCTTAGGTAATCACTTTGTTGGCCTAGGTAGTCATGTTTTGAATTCAATTGCTCATATTTGTAGCTTAATTCAGTGTATGAAGCCTGGATTTGCTGTAACTCCTGCTTAACATTCTTAGCATTGGTATATTGGATAGCACCAAATACACCTCCTATTACCAGCAAAGCTCCTAAAACAGAAATTACAATGGTTTCTTTCATAATTGTGTCTCCCTTCTAACCCACTTAATCCATATCATTTTGGTTGCCACCTGGCAATCATCTGGATAGGACAAGAACTAGGGAGTTCCCCTTTCAATATATGCCACCGTATGGCATTATCCTCCACATCCCATCCTCCAGATATGACCCCAAACCGTAGTTGCGCTTGATTTGCAGACTACTGAGGGAAGTTTGAGGTTGATTTCATATTTAATGTGAGCCGCCAGGGGGTCGAACCCTGAACCTGCTGATTAAGAGTCAGCTGCTCTTCCAATTGAGCTAGCGGCCCACAAGTAAATAGATATTATCACTGGAAAAGGATAGAAGACAAGGTTAGAAATAAATTTACCTCCCCCTAGGGGAGGAGGTAAATTCAGAAAGGAGGTAAGGCATCAATCTAGCAAGTAGCTACACTATGGCATAAGCTACCTGAATGGTGAGAGTGATTTTCAACTCTCCAGGGATTATAGGAGTCTCAGGGGCAGGCACAGGAGCGCCAGCCTCATAAAGGCCCCTGGTAGACGGCAAATAAGCAGTTCCCTCGGAAATATAAGTGGGCTTACCCAGCTTAACATCGGCTAAATCAGCTAATTGTAATGCTTTGTCTTTAGCATCCTTCACCGCTTTAGCTCGCGCCTCTTCATAGTATGGAGTTGGGTCATCCACACTAAAGCTTATCCCCTGAATCCGAGTGAGGTCGCCACCGGCTTCGGCTACAGCATCAATAATATCCCCAACTTTGTCCATCTCTCTTAGCTTGGCAACCACTATATTGGTCACTTGGTAGCCAATGATTTCTTCCTCATCTTTCTCGCTAATCCATCTTGTCACGGGATAGATGCTGAATCGCTGTGTTTGGATATCCTTCTCAGCCACGCCATTATCTTTCAATGCTACCACCACTTTATCCATGGCTTCGCTTGCCTGTGTTTGAGCCTCGGCTACTGTATCCGCACGAGCCTCAACTCCAAGGCGCAGCTCAGCTATATCGGGAACTGCCATTGCTTCCCCCTGACCAGTAACCCATATTCCAATATTTTGCTGCTGCGTTACAGGAACAACACCCTGATCACTTTCCCACCCCGGTATACTAGTGCAGCCAGCAGCACCCACTGCCAGCACCGCTATTAAGCAAGGAATTAACCACCCAGTCGTTTTCATTCAACCCCCCTTTCGCAAAAGTATCTTTTACTTACTATAACGAGTAAATTGACTTTTGGTTTACTTTAAGTGGTAAAATAAGCTTTCGTTAATGAAAATTCTTCGCGAAATCGGCATAACCATCCTCATAGCTGCTGCCATCTTTGTTACCATTAAAGCCACCGTGCAAGGCTATCGGGTGCAATATTCCTGTATGCTGCCAAACATTGAAGACGGTGAGTGGATTATGGTGAACAAAGCAAGTTATTTCTTCTCAGACCCCAAGCGAGGAGAGGTAATTGTCTTCGATCCAGGTGAGGAGGTTGGGTCACAATACCCGTTCATCAAGCGAGTTATTGCTCAGCCCGGCGATACCGTGGAAATTAAGGATGGCAAGGTTTCCATCAATAGTATTCCCATAAATGAACCCTACATCTTTCCAGAACCATCACGACGCTATAAGGACTTTGGCCCAGAAAAAATGCTTGATGACCAATATTTTGTTCTGGGAGACAATCGCAACAATAGCAATGATTCCCGTTCCTGGGGTCCAGTCTCCCAAGCTAACATTATCGGCAGGGCTTGGTTTGTCTATTGGCCACTGAGCAAATGGGGACTGCTAAAACATTACGGCTACCCGGAGTTAACTGAAGCAGGTGCGCTGGGAGCAGCAATCTGCAACACAGTGGGAGGTACAACTTGAGCCATGAGGTGCTGAAGATATTCAAAATGACCGGGGCGATAAAGGAGGGTCATTTCCTCCTTGCCTCTGGTTTGCATTCGCCCGTATATTGGGAGAAGTTTCGAATCTTGCAATATCCGCATTATACTGAAAAGCTGTGCCACCTTATAGCACAACATTTCAAAGACCAAAAAGTAGAACTGGTTGCTGGACCAACCACCGGAGGCATTATCCTTGCTTTCGAAACTGCGCGACAACTAGGAGTGCAGAGTATTTTCGCCGAAAAAGAAGGCGAAACAAGGGTCTTTCGCCGTGACTTCACTATCACCCCAGGCGAAAGGGTCCTTATTGTGGACGACATCTTGACCACAGGTGGCTCAATCAGGGAGACAATAAGCGCTGTTAGAAAACTTGGTGGCATCGTCATTGGTATCGGAGTGCTTGTCGAGCGGAGCACAGAAAAGGTAGACTTTGGTGTGCCCCTTTTTAGCTGTCTCTGCTCTCCTACCACAGTTTATCCTGCTGAAGAATGTCCCCTCTGTGCTGCTCATATCCCTTTAACCAATCCAGGCGCCCTACAATAGTGGAATGTTTGGCATTTCTCCATGTCATTCTGAGCCATTCGCTCTCTGTCATTCTGAGCGTAGCGAAGAATCCCATAGCGCTCAGGACAGGCTCCGTGAAGAATATAGAGACCCCTTCCCCTTATTCAGGGTGACCGTAAGAACCCACCAAGCTAACTTGCTTGACAGCGTAGGCGTAAAAAACCTAGAATATCCACACGAGCCGAGGTAGCTCAGGTGGTAGAGCAGCGGACTGAAAATCCGCGTGTCAGCAGTTCGACTCTGCTCCTCGGCACTTTGAAATGCGGAAGTAGTTCAGCGGTAGAATGCTTTCTTGCCAAGGAAGAGGTCGCGAGTTCGAATCTCGTCTTCTGCTCCGTCTAAAAGGGGTAAATGTGCCGAAGTGGCGGAATGGTAGACGCGGCAGTCTCAAAAACTGTTGGGGGGCAACTCCCGTGTCGGTTCGACTCCGACCTTCGGCAGTATGAATAGAAAATTTAAAGGGGTTCCCGCAAAAATCGAAGATTTTTGTGCGTGTTAGTGCCGAGTTGTGTAGTGGTAGCACGAAGGACTTTGGATCCTTAAGCCCTGGTTCGAATCCAGGCTCGGCAGCTTTATTCCCCGGTAGCTCAATGGTAGAGCGGGCGGCTGTTAACTGCAAGGTTGTAGGTTCGAATCCTACCCGGGGAGCCACCTTAGAATCAACTAGTAGGAATTCCTATAAATCTGGGCTACGGCAGAAGCATCGAGCAAATTAGGGTGTTTGCTAAGCTGGCGAGCCGTCCTCACAGCACAATCTGCTATTTCTTCGATATGCTGAGGTTCGATACCAAGAGTTCGCAGGCTGAGTTTCATCCCCACCTTATCCAACCACCCTTCGACAGCAGCTATCCCATCTGTCTCACCAAAGACATTCCTACCCAGGGAATTAAACCTCTCTTGCCGTACAGGAAAGGTATACCTCATCCAGGCAGGAAGCAGTGCCGCCAGTCCATCACCATGGGCAATATCATAGTACCCACTTAAAGGAAGCTCAATACCATGAAGAGTCAGATAGCCGGCACCACCTCCCAGATATCTAACCGGTGAACAGGCAATGGTACTGGCCCAAGAAAGCTTGGTACGAAAGTCAATATCGTCCAGCTTGCTCAGTGCTCTAGGTAAAGTCTCCACCACCAGCTTTATCACCGTTTCCAAAATTCCATCGGTCAGAGGAGATGCTCTCTCCGTTGTAATATAGCATTCGCCTACATGGCAAAAAATATCCACTCCTCCCTGCGCCGTCAGCTTCCCTGGAGCAGTAAGCGTCAGTCCAGGGTCTACAATAGAAACCTTGGAAAAGAAAGCCGGACTAAATAACACCCGCTTCTCATGAGTTTCCCAGTTAGTAATCACGGCAGCATTATCGGCTTCAGAGCCGCTGGCAGCCACAGTCGGTACCAGCACAAGAGGTAATAAAGGTTCCACTACTTCAATATCCCTAGCTCCAATATAATAATCCCAAATTGGTTTACCGCCACTGCTAGCTAATGCCATGCACTTGGCTGTGTCCATAGCGCTGCCGCCGCCAAGACCAATGATTAAGTCCACTCCCTTTTGCCGAACCAATCTAGCCCCCTCATCCACGGTAGAGGCACGAGGGTTAGACACTACTTTATCAAAAATGCAGACCTCTAGACCGTTGTTCTCCAAGTCTCGGGTTACCTTATCTAGTAACCCTGTTTGTCGCGCACTGTGAGAACCAGTTACCAGCACAGCCCGCTTGCCCAATCCCCTCACCTCTGCTCCCAACTTCGCCACACACCCTGAGCCAAAGATAATCTTAGTGGGTAGATATAAAGTAGTTACCATAAGGCGCCTCCCGAGAAAGTATGATATATAAGTAATACTTTAAAGGAGAATTATATCATGTTATCCTATACTATCGAGTTTACGAACGAAATAAGTGGTGGAACCAAATGCTGCGTGCTCTCCAGGTGTATCCTAAGGCAAGATCGCTGAGGAATAGTAGCATGCCTCATGGTCTGCAGCTTAACGCCGAAATAGAGAAGGCAATCGGGAGCAGTAACAAAGGACTCTTTTAGCCCCAAACATATGGTAAGAGCAAGAATACAAGCCAATTGGCCTAGCGGCAGCTTTGGGGTAATCTTTCAATTAGACAACATAGCGCGGAGATATAGTGAGAGCTTATGTCAGGTTATATTTAAATTATGTGGTTTTCACCTATTTCCCCCTTAATTAAGCTATATTTATGGAGGGTTTATGCAACAAATCGACTTACTTCCCTTATTAATCATTACCATTCTCGTATTTGTCATACCTCTACTCACATCGCACATCAGATGGCTAGTTACCCCAAGTATTATAGGGGAGATTATCGGGGGGATTATCATTGGCAAAAGTGGCTTCAATTTAATCCAATCGAGCCCTTGGTTAGATTTTATCTACCTTTTCGGTTTTGCCCTTTTCATGTTTATGATGGGTTTAGAGATTGACCTCTCTCAACTTCTTACGACTAAATGGCATCGGCAAGTAAAAGAACGCTTCTTGTTTAGCCCAATGGTTATGGCAATCATAATTTCCCTCCTTACTTTTGCAATCTCGTTTGTTGTAGCTCATGGCCTCTCACGGTTAGGATTTACCGAAAATATATTTTTACTGTCCCTCATTCTTAGCACTGCCTCAATAGGCATTGTTGTTCCTACCATAAAGCAACATATGCCTGAGGATACGCCTTTAAAGCAGGTGATTTTACTCACTGCCATCATATCTGATGTGGCTGTTGCTATCCTCGTTACTCTTGTGATAGCTACCCAAGAGGGAGGCTTGATAGTAAGATGCATAGCTTCAATCTTTGCTCTCTTCGCTGCCTTCTTTTTCGTAGTCAGGTTTGGCGGGAGGTTTATATCACATGGCAGAGTTCAAACGATTATAAGCAAGCTTGACCGTGCCACTTGGCACCCTCACGTTAGGGGAGCAATAGTCTTAATGATGCTTTTTGTCGTTCTTGCTCAGTGGCTCGGCATTGAATTCATATTGGGGGCATTACTGGCTGGGATTGCAATATCACCCGAGGGAGCCTCTAGACTAGAAGGCAAGCTTGATGCTTTAGGATATGGCTTCTTTGTTCCCATATTCTTCATTATGATAGGAGCTCGCTTTGATTTATCTACCCTGGTAAGCTCGAACCAAACCACTCTTCTTATTTTACTCTTACTTGTAGCAGTATTCCTAACCAAAGTATTGCCTTCTTTGGTTTTACGTGTTCGTTATTCACTGCGGCATTCGCTCAGTGCTGGCATTCTCCTAAGCTCACGGCTTGCCTTTACCATCGCCGTTGCAGCTATCGCCCTAGAATTCGGTGCAATCAGTGAGGCTATGAACTCAGCAATTATCCTAATAGCAATTATCAGTTCTGTTGTGGCGCCCCTACTATTTGTCAGGCATTCACCCAAACCCTTGCAAATCATGACTAGCCAAAGTTGAGCCAAGCTTCTTGATAGCTGGCGCAACAAAAATAGGCTAGTAGCCATCACCAGCATGCCAGCTCCTTGCCATATCGGTGAGCAAGGGGAAGTATTTCATCCAAACTAGACAATAAACCTGTTGCTTGCATAATCTCCAGAATCCTATCTCTCCATACGAAAGCAAAAACGTGTGGAAAGGTATCCATTTGGTTTCAACTTTCTATACAATTCTTTTAGTAAAGGCTCCTTACTCTTAATTTCAGGCAGCATTCCAAATACTGTCTTACAAGATCAGGTTCTGCAGGCTACCCACGATTAGTGCCGCTGCTACCATTATTGCAGTAGCTCTAAGGGTGTCTCTTGTCCGTAGCTCTCGAGCCAGTACCACAAAGGTAGCCACACAAGGAAAAAACATAGCTAAAACGGTACTGCTGATAACCAGTTGCTTAGCAGTTAATGCTAAGGGAGCTAGCATGCCCATAGCCACATCCTTACGCAAAAAGCCAATAACCAGGGCAACAACTGTCTCCTTGGGCAGCCCCAGCAACCCGCTCACAATCGGGGCAGCAATATTAGCAATAGCATCGAAAACCCCTAAAGTATAGAGAATATTTACCACCAGCACAGCGCTAAGGACTATGGGCAAAGCTTCCTTGATAAAGCCGGAGACTCGTAGCCAAAGCTTCTCAGTGATAACTCGCCACGGCGGCAAGCGATAGGGCGGAATTTCCACCAGAAGTTCCGGGCTGAATCCCTTGACAGTGCGATTAAGGATAAGTCCTATGATAACCCAAGATGCAAACAGGCTACCGTAGACCATAGCTACGTACTGTCCACCTTGTTGCCCCACCAGTCCTATTATCATAGCTTGCAATGCGGCGCATGGAACGCCAATAGAAATCAAAGTAGCCGCAATAAACCTTTGTCTGCGGCTCTCCAAAATACGGGTTGCCATAACCGCAGGCACATTGCACCCAAAACCGAGGATAGTAGGGATGATAGCATAACCGTGTAGCCCCAACCTGTGCATTATGGTATCCATCAATATTGCCAAACGGGGTAGGTAACCAACATCCTCCAGTATTCCTAATGCCAGGTAAAAAGAGACGATATAGGGTAACACCGCACCAAAAGGGATGTAAAATCCAGTGCTAAGCAAACCAAAGGATTGAAAATAGTCAATTTCCCCAGCAATAAGGTTGCCTATCAAAACACTGTGCCAGAAACCTCCTGCCCCTAAGGCAAGGCTCACTCTCATTAGCAAAGGGGTCCACAGCCACTCAAAAAGAGGGTTGGCCACGTAACCAATGATACTCTCAGCAATAAAGCGGATGAACCAAAAGGCGGCAAAGAGAACCACCAGGGCAATGAAAGCCCCGCCCACTGGATGATTGCTGGCATCTTCTAGAACATCACGCCAGGTATGGTGGCGGTGGCTTAACGATTGCACTTGACTAACGATATCGCCAACTCTTGCCCACCGTTCATCGCTACCAGAATAAGTAGTTTTAGGCACCTTGGCTTCTGGGAGGCGCCTGAATAATTCTCTTATTCCTTGTCCAGTTACCCCCACTGTAGGGACGACTGCTACCCCGAGAAGTTCTTCTAGCTTAGCAACATCGATATTTATGCCTCGATGGCGAGCATCATCCCATATGTTAAGAGCAACTATCACTGGAATTTGTCTCTCTAGCAACTGCAAAGTTAGGTTAAGATTTCTCTCCAAATTGGTGGCATCAACAACATTTATGACTGAATCCCCCTCTTTGAGCATCTCCACAGCTACTTCCTCTGCCTTACTAGTCGGCTCAAGAGTATAGGTGCCAGGCACATCGATAATCTCGGCTTGCTCTTCACCCAATTTCATATAACCCTTAGTGAACCCCACCGTGGTGCCGGGGTAATTGGAAGCGATTATGCGTATACCAGTAAGCCGGGAAAAGAGGGCGCTTTTGCCCACATTAGGATTACCAACAAGTAGGATCCGCATCATCTCCTAACAAAGTTCCCAGGCAGATATTTATCCAACCTCGACTATTATTCTGTTAGCCATACCAAAGCCAACAGCTACCTGAGCATTATCCACCCTGAGAGTAACCGGCCCGCGAAAAAGACTAGAACTTACCTTAGTCACCTTCTTCCCCAGCCTGATATCCAAAGACTCCAGCCGCCGGATTAAGCCTCGCCCCCCCAAAATTCCAATTACAGTGCCAGTCTGTCCAATTTCCATCTGGCGCAAGCTCAATTGTCTTCCTTGATGCATAGTCATAGTCTATCTCCTATCTTTGAAATGTCTTAACAAGGCTTCCCCAATGGCGGCCTTAGTTCTTCTAAATGCAGTCACCCTACTTCGTGATTCTTTCTTATCTTGAATACTATGGTGAAAAACATATTGGCAACTACTCAATACCCTGAATCACTAATACATTGGATTTACCAAGACGGAACATTTGAGTTATTTATGTCTAACTCAGGAGCATCAAAATTCATTCTCCTCACTTCCTCTTCCTCAGGCCCTTTTCAAGACACTCTCCAGGAAGCCGTCCATGCTCCAGATAATATTTATACCTTTTTGGAAAGTTAGGCTCTTCTAAAGGACATGCCTGTATAAACTCTATGAACTTAATCACCCTCTGCAGACTTAGGGGGCTAATAACATGTTCAATCTTGCAAGCATCTTCCTCAGCCGTCTCCGGATTGATGTCCAGCGCCTGAGTAAAAAAGCGACTAAGTGCTTCATGACGCTGAACTACATCCTTAGCAACATTTTCACCATCGGGAGTAAGCCCTACGTATCCATATCTCTCATGCTTTACAAGCCCCTTCTCTGAAAGCTTCTTCAAGGCTGAAGTAACACTAGGCATCCTAACCTTCAGCCTTTGGCTGATCTGACTTACCCTCACCACTCTATCCCCACCACCAAGCATAGCGATTGCCTCGAGATAGTCTTCCATGCTGGGAGTATGTTGCCTTTGCATTTCCTGTTTTACCATCGCTCGCGATCCAAAATTTGTTAGTCTCGTCTAACAATTATATCAATGCCTGAATTTTCTTGTCAACACTCCACCATATCTAACTCCAAAAAATTTGATATTATAGGCAGTAAAATAAACAGGCTCTAAGTATTATTATGTCAAGCAAATTAGTAAAGTGGATAGGCAGTGATGAAGCTGGCAAGGGGGACTACTTTGGGCCATTAGTGGTCGCCGGTGTACTGGTAGATAACACAATTGTTAAGTCGCTTGAGGAATTGGGGGTAAAGGATAGTAAGAGGCTTTCCGATAATTCCGTGAAAGAATTAGCAAAAAAAATTAAGAAAATGTGTACGTGCTCAGTAGTAACCATAGGACCGGCAAAATACAATGAACTATATACTAAGATAAGAAACCTGAATCGCCTGCTTGCCTGGGGGCACTCCAGAGCCATAGAAAATATCCTGAGCAAAAAAGAGGAATGTGACTATGCCCTGGCTGACCAGTTTGGCGACGAGAAGTTCATAATCGCTGCCTTAATGGAAAAAGGTAAAGGGATAAAGGTGAAACAGGAAATTAGGGCTGAAAGCGATATCGGAGTGGCAGCTGCCTCAATACTAGCCAGGGCAGAGTTTGTTCACCGCCTGGCAATGCTGTCAGTAAAATACGGAATGGATTTTCCCAAAGGCGCTTCGCCGGCAGTAATTGAAACCGGAAAGGAATTCGTCAGCAAATACGGAAAGGAAAGGCTAAAGGAAGTGGCTAAAATCCACTTTAAGACGACAAAATCAGTCCTGGCAGATTAAAGGAGGGAGTATGGAGGCAACTATTAAGCAAACAAAATTATCCCTAATTCAAGGAGATATCACTAAGCAAGCTAGCGAAGCCATAGTCAATGCCGCCAATCCCAGCCTAATGGGCGGTGGCGGTGTGGACGGTGCCATACATCGAGCCGGAGGGCCAGCTATCTTAGAAGAATGTAGGCAAATCGTTGCTAAACAGGGGCGATTGCCGACTGGAAAAGCAGTAATCACCACTGGAGGGAATCTCAAGGCAAAATATGTCATACATACCGTCGGGCCCATCTGGCATGGCGGAACTAAAAATGAAGCTGAGCTTTTGGCTAGCGCCTATCGTGAATCATTAAAGTTGGCGGCTGAGAATAAATTAGCTAGCATCTCCTTTCCATCTATAAGCACAGGAGCCTATGGCTACCCGGTGGCTGAAGCGGCAAGAATAGCAGTAAGCACCGTGGTTTCATTTCTCAAGGAGCAAGCTACTTCGATTAAGGAGGTGGTATTCGTCCTCTTCGATTCCAGAACTTATGAAAGCTACCACTCCGCACTGCGGGAAGTGACAGGCAGTCCTAAGCCCTGAAAAGAGCAGAGACATCTAACCCCCCCCCTGAAATTTGCCCTGCTTGAGATTGCACAAGACGTCAACTTGTCCAATTAAGCAATTGCCGTATCGGAATTTGAGGCTAAATATTTGAAAAGCCCTTGGGTTGAGATACTATTCAGATACTGTCGAAGTATTCTGGTTTTTCTATCAAAGTCTTCTCTAAATTGCCGCTAAGTGTGAAAGAGGCACCTTTGAGTATCGACTTAATTTTCATTATTTCCAATCCGAATTCCGTCTTCAGTATTAGGTAACGAAAAAGGTCGGGATGGCTATGTCTTAGTCTTCGTAGCTGACCATTTCTGATGCCCATGGCACATGGCCAACATCCATTCCTAATATGCCCCAAGTCATAAATACGGCAATAAGGAATGTTATATATACGGTGATATTGCCAGATATCCTCATCACGCCACATGAAAATGGGGCTACATTTCCTGATATTGCGCCCACGACCGTAATAGCGTTTGACTTCATATAAAAAGCCGTGATCGACAAAAAGCCGGATTCTTGCATTACTCTCAGAAGCCAACATCCCTATAAACTTAACATCAGCTTCTAGCTTCTCCTCTATGCGTTTAGTAGGTTTTACAAGAATGTATTCTGCACACTTTGCCGATATGTGTATTCGGTTTTGTGCCAATTTCCTTTCCAAATTGGACATTTGCGGTCTATAGTTCCCACTTCGAATGGCCTTTTCAACTGACTGGGCTACAGATTTTCCTAAAATGGGCCACCCAAATTTTTCAGCACAGTCCCAGAAAGTCTCGTGCTCTAGAGGTGTTCCAACATGTATATTCAATCGCCATAAACGTGATAAATATTTAACGAATTCCTCTGTTTCTGGATATAAGACTCCTGCATCAATATGAATGACAGGAATAGCGGAGTTAAACTGTAATACAAGATGCAGCAATACAGTGCTGTCTTTACCACCAGACCAACAAATCACCGGGGAACTACTGCTCGAAAGAGTATCTTGAATGATTCTTTTGGAACACGCAATCTTAGTATCTAGCGACAAGTTCCAATACTGTTTAAGATTTAGTATACCCTGCTTCAGGTCTTTTCTAACTAATGGGGGTCTTGGCAATTAATGTGCCTCACGCTGTTAATCAAATGGGATGATTGGCCAGCCACCATGTTTTCAACAAATCATTGTGCTGCTTCCATCTTAACCAAACCCCCGTTGGCCCATCCACATTGTTCACTATCTTCAAGTACATGGATAGAAATACTAAAAATAACGCGTAGGCAATCCTTAACACAATGGAAACTCCGACATATTTCGCATAATAGAAATCGGGTAGCCTGAATGGGATGAAACCACTGGTGAAAATGAACACGAGAAATATAAAAGATAAAATGGTGAGATATTTCGATATTACCTGCATATGATAGATTTCCCTACAGCGATACCCAATTTGGAAAGCACGCACGCGATATTCATGACATTGATGTTCCGGATTTTGCCACTTGTTAAACTCACCAAACCATTTGTTTCTCGCTTGGTCCATGCTCATATTATATTTCTGGGCAATAAACGCGGAAGGAAATTGGCTCGTGAAGAAGCGGGCATATTTATTCTTATTAATGTCACCATATTGAAGTGGGTCATGAGCAAATATTATAAGGTCAAGAATTAATACTGAAAAAGCAATCAATAAGAATAATAAATACGAAGGTAATGTAGATAAGCCTTGTGGTGACTGAAGAGGAACCAGGTATAGATAAAGAAAAATGGCAGTAAGTAATAAAGCAACGAGTGCATTACGGAGCCTAAGCCCTGCCTCTGTTTTTGGCTGCGTTATTGCAAGAATGTCCATGATTACAGAAAAATGGAAACTGGCTAATTAATAAATCGTAAATACAAATCTATCCAGCCCTGTATACTTCGATATGCCTTTTCCCCGCATAAATTATAGTAATAGTTTATGATAGCAATTTCAATGCATGATAATTGTAAGGACTCTTGAAGAAAGAAAAAAGGAGCTACTCGACCTCGTATCGCAACAGTTCTTTTCCCTCAATACGGGAATACAACTTACGGTCTTCATTGTTGCAGCAACAAAAAACCCAAGAGGTTTAATCAGGAAAATGAACGGTTAGAAATGTGTTGACCAGATGCACTCCCCGTCGCCAGGGGAGGGAGAATTAGAAGGAGTTTCGCGGTTAACTAGAATACTACGTAGATAACATCAGCAAATTGCCTCATCTTTTTGACTAAAGGCAAGTCGAAGTAAACTTCACCCACATTATCAGCCAAATACAGAACTTTGCTTGCCTTTCTCAGCTTCGCTTCAAACCGTTGTGAGTCATCTATAGTAAAGCTTATGGGCTTTCTCATATCCTCCCTAATGATGTTCGGCCGCTGTGTTATCGGCAACGAATTTGACAAATAGTCCTGCTTCCATTGACATGGTGCCCTATCACTTGGTATAAGAGGGTTGAACCAAATGAGAGCGTTGAGAAGGAGTCAATCTATGGATATCATCGAAGCTTTACGCTCGCGTAAGAGCATAAGGGGCTACAAGCCCGACCCTGTTCCCAAGGAGGTCCTGAAGGAAATCTTGGAGATCGCCAGCCGGTCACCCTCAGCAAAAAATGCTCAACCCTGGGAGATGACTGTAGTTGCTGGGAAGGTGCTGGAACAGATCAAGCAAGGTAATCTTGAGATGCTAGCTTCTGGGGCAATCCCCAACCCAGATATTCCGTATAAGGATTTTCATGGCGTGTACAAGAGGCGCCAGGTGGCTCTTGCCATTCAACTTTTCGAGCTAATGGGAATAGACAGAAGAGACAGGGATAAGAGAGCAGCGTGGAATCAAAAGGGACTCCGTTTCCTTGATGCCCCGGCGGCTATAATACTGACTGCGGATATTTCCCTCGATGAATCGGCCACACAGTTTGACCTCGGCATCATCACCCACGCCATTTGTTTGGCGGCACTTAACTATGGCCTGGGAACATGTATTAATTGGCAGGCTGTAATGTATCCCGAGGTAGTGAGAAGGTTCACTGGCATACCCGAGTCCAAGCGAATAACAATGTCCATTGCCATCGGCTACCCAGATTGGGACTTCCCAGCAAACAAACTGGAGAGCAAGCGTGAGCCTGTCGAAAGCATCACCAGCTGGTATGGCTTCGACTGAGCTGCCCTCGGTATCTACCAAGGCAAACTACAAACACAACACTACATCGCTTTGTTTTAGTTGATTGAAATTTATTGCAAAGAGTGCTTTCGCAGATTCCTAGTTTACTGCTGAATAGCTACGTAGCTATTCAGAGGCACCCCGCTTGAGGTTGCTACGGGCTTACACCTGGCTATAAGGCAATAAAGGAATTTCCCTCCTGGCTTGAGTCATCTATGACAAAGCTTAAAGGTGTCCTTATAGCATCTCTGATGACGCCGGGATTTCTGAAGAAGTCTATGGTGTTCGCCCTGGCAGCCAGCTTCAGGCAGCCCTGGAGGTCATCGCATACTAATGCCACATCGTCTGAAATAGGCAAGGCTGTTGGAGTTAGCAAGCAAAGGGCACATGAATTGCTAATACTGGTAAGAGGTGCCTTCATTGAGTTAACTGGCCAGCCATTTCCTTGATTGTTTGCTTTCGCCGCCTTTTCCATCCGAGGACTTCCAGAAGGCTACCCACATCATTGTCCTGCTGCATCTCGGCTCTAAGAGGAAGATTCGGATTGAGTCGGTACTTGATGCGTCTGCCCTCTCTTTTCTTGGTAACATAGCCATCAGCTTCAAGCTCGTTGATTATTCCCCGTGTTGTCCTCTCCGTGATACCTATTGTCATAGAGGCCTCCCTGGCGGTAATTCGCGGTTGCTGGGCAATCAAGCAGAGCACCAAAGCGTGATTTGTAAGAAATTTCCATCTTGGCATGCTTACCTCCCCTTGCTGAAATTACACTTTTATCCCTTCGAAAATAATCTTCTAATTATGGTAAAAGCTAAAAACCTATTGACAACTTTTGCAAATGGTATACAATTAAGTCATGAAGTATAATTCCTATATATTATAACAGGAATAAAATGTTAGGACAAGTAGTTCCCAATCATTTTGACACAAAGAAATAAAGGAACGAAATGCGACTTGTATAAAGTTTCGCTAAAAATTTAGCTGAGTCAGCATATAAAAACTTGATTTTACAGGAGACAAAAATAAGGTGAAAACACCATCAATAACCATGAAAAGCCAATCTACCTCTAGGGTAGAGAAAAGTTATATCGAAAGCTACACTAGCAACGAGGCAGAAGAGGAACCTCCTGGGGAACGTGGGCTCTGTGGGAATCTGGAGAAAGAACCTCCAGGTAAAAAAGCTACCAATAGACACAGGTTTTTTGGAGATATCCCCAATACAACCTGGAACGACTGGAAGTGGCAGTTCCAGAACAGAATTACCAGCGTCGAACGATTAGCTCAATTCATCCCCCTATCACCTGAGGAACAGGCGCAGCTCAGCCTAGTAAGCATGCGCTATCCCCTCTCGGTTACGCCTTATTACCTCTCACTAATCAACCCCGATGACCCAGACGACCCGGTAAGAAAACAGGCGATACCTTCCATTCTGGAAATAACCATGGGGGCGATGGGTACGGATGATCCGCTGGGTGAGGAAAAAGACTCCGTTTCGCCTGGACTTGTCCACCGCTACCGAGACCGGGTACTTATGGTACTTACTGATATATGTCCTATGCTTTGCCGTCATTGCACTCGTAAGAGAGAATGGCGAAATGGTGGCTGGGTTCGCAGTCCTAGTGAAGTCGAAGCTATGCTGGACTACATACGCAAGAATAGGGCTATCAGGGACGTCATTATCTCTGGCGGTGATCCACTGACGCTTTCAACTCGCCGGCTAGAGGATGTCATATCCGGGATAAGAAAAATAAGGCACGTCGAAATTATTCGTATTGGTTCCAGATTTCCTGTGGTACTGCCCCAGCGTATAGATAATGACCTTTGTACAATGCTGGCTAAATACGAGCCCATATGGTTTAATACCCACTTCAACCATGTCAGGGAAGTAACTCCAGAAGCTGCGGAGGCGTGTGACCGCCTGGTACGGAGTGGTGTTCCGGTAAACAACCAGTCTGTCCTGCTGCGTGGCGTAAACGATTCCATTGAGGCGCAGAAGAGGCTATGTCAAGGACTTCTCAGGATAAAGGTACGTCCTTACTACCTCTTTCAGTGTGACGAGGTGCGGGGTACTGAACACCTGCGCACACCTGTGGAGGTCGGCATAAAGATAGTCGAGGGAATGCGCGGGCACACCTCAGGGCTGGCGGTGCCTACTTTCGTGATAGACCTGCCCCAAGGCGGTGGCAAAGTTTCTCTCCAGCCAAATTACGTGCTGGCGCAGACTGAAGATGAACTGGTGTTGAGGAACTACCAGGGCCGCATATTCCACTATCGCAACCCCGGAAAACCAACGTGCCACCAATCACCTGCCGAAGCGTTAAACCCAATCGGTGACACCGTGGATGTCCACGATGGCGTTGAGTTTAAGTTCGAGTTAGAAGGAGCTCGAAATGCAGATAGGGCTATCATACGATCTTAAAGAAGCAAAGGCAATAGAGCAAGCTAGTTGCGATGATGCTTTTGAGGAATATGACTCCCTGGAGACCGTGGAGCTGATTGGTGCCTCTCTGAAAGCTGGAGGACATACGGTAGTCATGCTTGGTGGTGGCAGGGAGTTTCTCGACAACATTCTCCACGAAAAGGTGGATTTCATTTTCAATATCGCCGAAGGACGAGGCAATTACCGCAGCAGGGAAGCCCAGGTGCCTTCAATCTTGGAGATGCTGGACATACCCTATTCAGGTTCAGACCCGCAGTGCCTTGCTATATGCCTAGACAAACCTCTTGCCAAAAAGCTAATTGCGGCGGCAGGAGTGCACACTCCGAAGTGGTGTGTGATAACTGACAGCCAACAGTTCCGTCAGGTAGATTGTTGCCATTTTCCTTTCCCAGCGATTGTGAAGCCAGCCTATGAAGGCTCAAGCAAGGGTATTCGTCTTCATTCAGTGGTGGACAATCAAAAGCAGGCGATTGAGACTGTGGAGAAGTTGCTCAAACATTACCAGCAACCAGTGATGATGGAAGAGTTCATCGCAGGTGATGAGGTTACCATGGGAATTATAGGTAACTCCCAGCCCAAAGTACTGGGTACGATGCGCATACTTCCAAAAAGAAGGGATGGCTATTTCATCTACTCGCTTGAGCTGAAACGTAATTACCTAGACTTAGTTGAGTATGAGTGTCCCGCCCGCCTTGAGCAAAAGATATTGCAGAATTTAGAAATTTCTGGGCTCAACGCTTTTGAGGCTCTGGGATGTCAGGACTTCGCACGGCTGGACTTCAGAGTCAGCTCCAATGGAGTCCCATACTTCTTGGAAATAAATCCTCTGTCGGGATTGGGTGCCCATAGTGACCTGGTTATTATGGCAAAGAGGATGGGGTGGACTCACCAGGAATTGATATGCGCTGTGCTTGACGCTGCCCTTGCGAGGTACCCTCAATGCGTACAGGTGTAGCTATCGTCTACAATGAACCATGTCCTTCACGCTATGACACGGTTGGTGAAGAAAAAGCGGTGCTCGCTGTTCTTGAGGCAGAGGAAGCAGTGCATCAGGCTTTGCTTGAGATTGGTTGTCATGTGGTCCGGGTTCCCCTTGTGCCGCCGCTTGAGCTAGCTGAAAGAAAACTGAGAGCTCTCCACACAGACTTGGTGTTTAACCTCTTTGAGGGCTTCTGTGGCTACCCTGAAACTGAAGCTGTAGTGCCGGAGATCCTATCGGAAATGGGGATACCCTCTACCGGCTGTCCAGGATCAGGGCTGAGGCTGGCTCTCGACAAGGCTAAGGCGAAAGTAATTCTCAGAGCCGCTGGAATCCGGACACCGGATTTCCAGCTACTGAACCCCGAGACACTACATATGTTCCAGCTAGGCTACCCTTGCATTGTGAAGCCCCGCTGTGAGGACGCCAGCCATGGCCTGTCACCAGACAGCATAGTAAATGATTTTGCTGCTCTGGAAAAGCAGGTAAGATTGGTAAGCAACACTTATGGTGGGAGTGCCTTGGTTGAAGAATTCATCGATGGGCGCGAGTTCGATGCTGCCGTTTTGGGTAGTTCGGAGTGCACCGTGCTGCCTGTATCTGAAATAGTTTATTCGTTGCCTCCCGGAATGCCCAGAATTGTCACCTTTTCAGCCAAGTGGGAACCCGATAGCCTGTACTTTCAAGGCACCAAGTCGATATGCCCGGCTGAGATTTGTGTTGAAGAACAAGAACGCATTATCAGAACGGCAGTAGCAGCTTTCAGAGTTCTCGGCTGCGAGGGCTATGCCAGAGTAGGCATGCGGATGGACCAAGAGGGACAACTAAATGTCATCGAGGTAAATCCCAATCCTGATGTTTCTCCCGACTCTGGCGTGGTACGCCAAGCTGAAGCAACCGGCATGACTTATGCCCAGCTCATTGAGAAGATTTTACAATTAGCTCTGGAGAGGAAACGACAGTGGCTATCAACATCCGTCCTATGACTCGAGAAGACAAACTCAGCATAATGCAGGTGCTGCGCAACACTCCGGAATTCAAACCCTCTGAGTTAGTTGTAGCCGAAGAGGTCATTGACAGTTACCTCGGTGACCCGTGCCGGTCAGGATATCATATCCTTGTAGGTGAGCTTAACTCAGTTGTAGCAGGGTATATTTGCTTCGGGCCCACACCGCTAACGGATGCAACCTGGGACATTTACTGGATGGCAGTCACACCTGATAAGCAGGGACAGGGAATAGGTAGTGCTCTCCTGAAATCTGCAGAGGAAAACATCAGGGAGGTTGAGGGGAGGTTAGCTATCATCGAGACGTCATCCATATCGGCGTATGAGAAGGCCAGGCACTTTCATATTCGTCATGGCTACGAGACGATTGCCCGTGTTCCTGACTTCTATGCACCTGGCGATGACAAACTGATCCTGCGAAGGCAGTTACGATCATACCAAGAGAAAAAGGAGGCAAAGCATCGTGGGTAACTTCGTACAGTCTTTAATATTAACGTTTGTGCCCCTCTTCATAGTCATTGATGCTCTGGGTAATTTACCCTTTGTTATAACACTAAGCGAAGATATGTCCAAGCGCGAGCGCCGGAAGATGATTCATGTAGCTACAGCGACCGCAGCCGTGGTCGGTTTGGTATTCCTGTTTTTTGGCCAATTCATCCTGGATGTGCTGGATATCTCAGTAGGCTCCTTTGCCGTTGCTGGCGGCCTTATACTTCTGGTGCTTTCCATCAAATATATGACGACTGGACGGATGGTAGAAGCCACCAAAGAAGAAATGGTAGCCGTGGTTCCTATCGGAACACCCCTCACAGTAGGTCCAGCGACAATAACAACCCTGCTATTGCTAGTAACTCAATTCCCCACCGGTATAGTTTTGTTGTCCTTTGCTCTGAATATGGTGGTCACATGGAGTATCTTCTTGTTAGGCAGCCGGATTGCCAGATTCATGGGACAAGGTGGACTCAAGGCTGTGTCTAGGATATTTAGCTTACTTCTTGCTGCTATCGCTGTAAGCATGGTTATCCACGGGCTTAATCTGCTTGGTATAATTCATATTGTGAGCCAGGGTGCCCTTCCCATAAATTATACCAACTTCTAAGTTAGTCCTAATAGCATAGCTGCTGGCAACATGACTTCTGAAGCAGGTGGCCGCTAGTATCATTACTAACCATACCATGAGTGTTACCCATGTATCTCAGCCTCCGCATACCTTCGCTTTGGTTAACATCGTGCATATCTCCCTGTTGAGAAGCTCGTCCCTCAGTTTTCCGTTGAATGATCCTATATGATCATTCTCCCAGGGACTTCCCTGTTCTATGAATAACGTATCCACTCCGAGCCGGTTCAATCAATCGCGTATCACCTTCGACATGCACTCAGGACCATTATCCGACCTGATGTGCTCTAGAGTCCCACTGAAAACGAACAGATGAAACAACTGGTCTATGCAATCACAAAATCATAGCTGCAGACGTGGTCTTTGTGTTCAGGTCTTAACCTGATTGAAGTGCGTCACAGAAAGCTCTGTCAGATTTTAGCTTACCGCAGCATAGCCACATAGCTATTCATAGGCACCCCAAGCGAATCTGCTACAGGTTTACACTTGGCCATAAGGCAATAGAAAAACTTCCCCTCACTGGGAAGCTCGCTCAAAGCCTCATAATGCCCCATCCCTTTAGCAAAGATGAGGTCCGCTGATTCAAACTCATGTTTGAACTGAGGTGAGGCTAAAGTAAGAATTATTCCCGGTGAAGCTACACCTGTAGTTATGACCTTCCCAAAGTCACTTTCCAAGCCAGCATGGCTAATATCCTCCAGAGTAGCATCATTCTGAACAGGTAAGGGCTTAACTACGTAGATAACATCAGCAAATTGCCTCATCTTCTTGACTAAAGGCAAGTCGAAGTAAATTTCACCAGCATTATCAGCCAAATATAAAACTTTGCTTGCCTTTCTTAGCTTCGCTTCAAATCGCTCCGAATCATCAACAGCGAAGATTACAGGTTTTGTCATATCTTGCCTGATGATGCCAGGCTCCCTGAAGAAATCTATGGCATTCGCTGCAGTGGCGAGTTTAAGACAACCATCAAAATCATCCTTATATTGAAGCCTTATCTCAGGGTATAATTCCCTGGCAATTGCCATTTCCTTCCCTTTCATCACCCGATAGGGGTCAGGATTATGGGTTATTTCCCTTATCACCTGATGAATCTCAGTAGCAATCACAATAGATATCTGGTCATAGGAAAACTCATTGTCCAGAATTCTCAGAGCTTCTTCTATTGCCTTCTGTTTAAGCAAGTTATTATCAGTTGCTAAAGTAGCAGCTTGATGAATTAACCTTTGCAAACACTCATAGCATTCCAGTGAAATTTTCACTTCACCTCCTGGTTCAAAAAGAAAGCCTAAGATTCTTCACCATCGTTCAGTCACCTTTCCACCTGTCATTTTGAATGAGTGAGCCGAAGCCCCGAACAAAGTGAAGGGAAAGTAGAGTAAAGAATCTCAGAGATTCTTCGCCTACGGCTCAGAATGACAGAGAGTAAGGTTACCGCTCCCCTTAAATTTGAGTGACCTGCACTACTATATTATAATAACTGAAAAACAACTAGTGGGTGTGGGCTATGCTTGATAAATTGGAATTAATACAGAAGCGCTATGAGAGGTTAAGTCAGCTTATAGCCGAGCCAGAGGTAGCTGCTGACCCAAAGCGGCTACAGCAGCTAACCAAAGAAAGGGCTAGCCTTGAAGACATCGTCAGCACATACCAAGAATACAAGGCAACGTCTAAAGAATTAGCTGAAATGGAGGCTTTGCGCGACAGCACCACAGAGGAAGACCTAATAGCTCTCATTAAGGAGGAAACGAGCAAGCTTAAGCAACACCAGGATGACCTCCTTTGCCAACTCAAACTCTCTTTACTGCCCAAAGACCGGCTAGCTAATAAAGATGTCATCGTTGAAATAAGAGCTGGGGCTGGTGGTGAAGAAGCAAGCCTTTTTGCTGCCGACCTATTCCGCATGTATAGTCACTATGCCCAAAATAAAGGCTGGGAGGTAAACATTATCAATAGCAACCAGAGTGAAATTGGAGGCTTTAAGGAAGTAATATTTGAAGTTAAAGGCAAGGGCGCCTTCAGTCAGCTCAAATATGAGCGTGGTGTGCATCGAGTGCAAAGAGTCCCTAGCACCGAGGCTTCAGGACGAATACACACCTCCACAACCACTGTGGCTGTTCTACCTGAAGCAGAAGAAATTGAGCTGAACATCAACCCAGATGACCTCAAAATGCAATTCTTCCACAGCCATGGCGCTGGAGGACAGAATGTAAACAAAGTAACTACAGCAGTTCGCATTACGCATCTGCCCACCGGCATAGTAGCTACTTGTCAAGATGAGCGCTCCCAATTAAGAAACAGAATGAAAGCCATGGCAGTACTCCGAGCCAGGCTATTTGACTTAAGACAGCGCAAGCAATCTGAAGAGATAGATAGACAACGAAGAACCCAGGTAGGCAGTGGCCAGCGGGCAGAGAAAATACGCACCTATAACTTCCCACAAGAGCGTGTTACCGACCACCGCATCAATTCAACTTTCCACAATCTGAGCCAGATTTTAAACGGAGAACTCGATGAAATCATCGAAGCTCTGTCTGCTAAAAAACAAGCTGAACAATTAGAAGCAGTCCTTTCATGACTTCAAGCGAAACTTTATATTTAGCTAGCCACATATTATCTATGGCCAGAATTGATGATGCTTCTATCGAGGCTGAACTTCTAGTGTGCCATGTCCTGGAAATATCAAAAACACGGTTATACAGCGAACCAGAGCGGCTATTAACCTCAGCAGAAATAAATCACTTATGGCATCTCCTTCGGCGTCGCCTTTTCCACGAGCCCACCGCTTACATCTTAAAGTGTTGCCAATTCTATGGCATCAACTTTTACATTGACAATCGTGTTTCTATCCCCAGGCCAGAGACAGAGCTTTTAGTGGAAAAAACCGTTGACTTTGCTAAAGCACGCTTTTTACCAGGAGACCCTATCATAGCTGACATTGGCACCGGCAGTGGGAATATCGCTATCAGCCTTGCCCTGGCACTTCCTAAAGTTAAAATCTATGCTACAGACATCTCAGTTGCAGCTCTCGAGGTAGCTGGTATGAATTGCCAGCATTATAAGCTTGACAGCCAGGTAGAACTTATCCAAGGCAATTTGCTTGAACCATTACCCCAACCTGTAAATGTCATAGTGGCTAACCTCCCTTACATCAAGGATTCTGAACTGAAGGCACTAAGTCCAGAAATAATAAATTTCGAGCCAATGATAGCCTTAGCCGGTGGCGAGGATGGCCTAGATAAGATACGCTGCCTTTTAGCTCAAATTCCAGGGAAAATTTGCCCTGAAGGAAGCCTGTTCCTCGAAGTGGGTCAGGCCCAAGACAAAGTAGTAAGCTCGATCATAAATGGTTATTTTCCCCAAGCCAGTGTTGAGTTAATTCCTGACTTAAGCGGTATTAACAGGGTAGTAAGGGTTATACTATAGAAGAGGGCACAAAAAATGGAGATAGAGATAAATCTGTTAGCCGACTTAATTCTGCAGGCTAAAAAGATTGTAGTTTTCACCGGCGCCGGCATAAGCACTGAATCAGGCATACCAGATTTTCGCAGTCCGGGAGGAATCTGGGACAAATATGACCCTGATGAGTTCACCATTGAAAAGTTTCTCAGTAGCGGAGAGACTCGTAGAAAACACTGGAAGATGCTCAGTGAAAGTAGCCTTATTACAGAAACCAAGCCAAATCCCGCCCATTACGCTATCGCCGAGCTTGATAGATTAGGTAAGCTGGATTGCGTCATTACCCAAAATGTAGATAACCTCCATCAAAAAGCAGGAGTCCCTGAGAACAAGGTATTTGAGCTTCACGGTAATATGAAACGGGCGGTATGCTTAAGCTGCCACCAGTGTTTTCCTATGGAAGAGCTCTTACAAAGAATAAAGCAAGAAACCGATATCCCCGCTTGCCCCGGCTGTCAGGGCATTTTGAAACCAGATGCTGTTTTCTTCGGTGAAGTGCTACCCGAGAAAACACTGATAGAGGCCACTCGCCGTTCACAGAACTGTGACCTTCTAATCATTATAGGCTCTACGCTCGTTATTTATCCCGCGGCTTATATACCAATGTATGCCAAAAATGCCGGAGCTAAGCTAGCTATTATTAACCTTAGCGCCACTCCCCCTGACCATTATGCTACGTTAGTCATTCACGGCAAAGCTGGCGAAATAATGTCAAGGGTCATAGGAAAGGTTAAACTTTCCCAGCTAAAGTGAATAGGCACCTCACTAATCTCAAGGCAAAGTTACCGCCAGTAATGCAGTCGTTGTTTCACCCTATGGAGGTCGATTTCCATGCCTAGGTTACTGTTTTTCGAATACGCTTAATGTCCATCGCCTTACCAGTATCTTCATTCACTTCGATCAAGATGGCATTGAAGTCAACAATCCCCTTTCCCACTGACAAACGTCGCGGTATTTGAGAGAGAAAACGATTAATTACACTGTTCGCATCATCTCCAATAATCGAGTCTATAGGGCCAACCATGCCTATATCAGTAACATAAGCGGTACCCTTGGGCAATATACGAGCATCGATAGTACCTACATGAGTATGTGTGCCGAGCACGGCACTAACTCGACCATCGAGATACCAACCCATTGCCACTTTCTCCGAAGTTGCCTCAGCATGAAAGTCAACAATGATAACATTTGTTTTATCTTTGAACCCAGCTAATAATTTGTCCATAGCTCGAAAGGGGCAATCGAAATTGCCCATGAAAGTGCGCCCTATAAGATTAACGACTAAAACATTGTCCCGGAACCAATAGCCACGGCCGGGACACGCTGGCGGATAGTTCAATGGGCGGAGAAGGGGAAAGTTACCATCCAGATAAGGCAGGAGTTCCTTATGAACCCAGATATGATTACCTGAAGTTATTGCGTCAATGCCAGAATCAAAAAGCTCCTGCGCCGTGCTCGGAGTTAGCCCTAAACCACCGGCAACATTCTCACCATTACCTACTACCAGATCAAGCCCATATTCATGATGCAAGCCTGGTAACAACTTCTTCACCGCTGCCCTGCCAGGCTTGCCAATAATGTCGCCTATTACTAATATCTTCAGTTTGCTTCGTCCCCCTCGCAGCTAACATTGCTTTGCCCAAACCATCCTACTTAGCATAATCCACAGCTACAGTCTCTCGTAGCACTATTACTTTTATTTGACCAGGGTAAGTCAGGCTTTCTTCTATTTTCTTAGAAATGTCCCGAACCAGCCTAATAGCTGTCAAATCATCAATTTCCTCAGGTTTCACCAAAACACGTACTTCCCGCCCAGCCTGAATAGCAAAGGCTTTCTCGACCCCAGGGAAACTACTAGCTATATCCTCCAATTCCTCAATCCGCTTTAGATATTGCTGCAAAGACTCACGTCTAGCACCAAGACGTGAACCACTTATAGCATCAGCAGCAGCAACAATAAAGCCCATAACACTGGATGTTGAAGCTTCGCCATGATGCTCAGCAACAGCTTGAACTACTTCAGCAGATTTATCCCACTGTTTAACCAAATCAGCACCTATCAAGGCGTGAGAACCCCCCACTTCATAATCCACCGCCTTCCCAATATCGTGAAGCAATCCAGCCCTTCTAGCTACACCGGCATCGGCCCCAATTTCATCAGCCAGCATGCCAGCTAGATGGGAAACCTCGAGGCTATGAAGTAAAACATTCTGCCCATAGCTAGTACGGAATTTAAGCTGACCAAGTAACTTGATCAATTCCGGATGTAACCCTGGTACTCCACCCTCATAAGCAGCCCGTTCACCCTCATTGCGGATTATAACTTCAACTTCAGTTTTAGCTTTTCCCACCACCTCCTCAATCCGAGCCGGATGAATACGCCCATCAAGGATAAGCCTACTCAGAGCAATACGAGCTATCTCACGCCTTACCGGGTCAAAGCTAGAAATGGTAACCGTTTCCGGAGTATCATCAATAATAAGGTCAACGCCAGTAGCTTGCTCCAAAGCTCGGATATTACGCCCCTCTCGACCAATAAGCCGCCCCTTCATCTCATCGCTGGGTAAGGAAATGGTAGATACCGTGGTCGCAGAAACAACATCGGTGGTGCACCTTTGGATAGCCGTGGCTAAAATGCGTTGAACTTCTCTATCAGCTTCTTCCTTTACTTGGGCTTCCCATATTCGAACCTCCCGTGAGGCTTCCTCTTTAACTTCCTGCTCTAGAGCCTGGAGCAGAGAACGCTTTGCTTCATCGCTAGATATGCCAGACAGGAATTCAAGTTTCGCCAGCTGCTCTTTCCTTATCCGCTCGAGCTCAGCCTTTGTCCTTTCGATGCCCTTTGCTCTATTATCTAGGTCGCGCTCACGCCGTTCTAAGGAATCTAATTTTCGCCCTAACGCTTCCTCTTTCTGGTCGAGGCGCCTTTCTAAGCGCTGTGACTGAAGGCGATGCTCCCTACTCTCCGCCTCAGCAGCATTCCTAACCTTGGTGGCTTCCTCTTTAGCCTCAAGAAGAACTTCCTTATGCTTAGCTGTTGCTTCATCTAATAATCTCCGCGCTTCCTTTTTGGCACTTCGAATCTGCTGATTGGCTACCATCTGCCTGGCAAGGTAACCGACAAGGCCACCTAAAACAAGAGCAAGGCCAACTAAGATATATACATAATCCATCTTCCCTCTTTATTCCATTAAAGTAATGCATATAATTCATTAGGACTTAATATTAATCTTTTTGCGAATTGGAGTCAACCTCTACGTGATTTCGACCAAGCCTAATATAGCGTAGAAGTACAATAGAGATAAAGTAGAAAACAGAAAAGACAAAGCGCTACAGCAACTTACAATACTAAAAACAACACTTTAACAACTGAATAGTGGAAGGAAGGAAATACTTAAAAGCTTACAGTAGACTTTTAGTCTACCGAACGACCTAGGAATCACAAGACTATCGTCTTTCGACTCCTTAGAAAGGAGGTGATTCAGCCGCACGTTCCCGTACGGCTGCCTTGTTACGACTTCGTCACAGTCACCAACCCCACCTTAGGCGACTGCCTCTCCGACAAGTCGGAGTTAGCCCATCGACTTCAGGTGTTGCCAACTCCCATGGCGTGACGGGCGGTGTGTACAAGGCCCGAGAACGTATTCACCGCAGTATAGCTGACCTGCAGTTACTAGCAACTCCAACTTCATGCAGGCGATTTCAGCCTGCAATCCGAACTAAGGATGATTTTTTGGGATTAGCTCCGGATCGCTCCTTAGCAACCCTTTGTATCACCCATTGTAGCGTGTGTGTAGCCCAGGACATAAGGGCCATGCTGACTTGACGTCATCCTCACCTTCCTCCTTGCTGTACAAGGCAGTCT
>CAYTBB010000005.1:0-38559 GCA_964435965.1 uncultured Dehalococcoidales bacterium | reverse complement strand
TGGAAGTAGTAAGAACAATCGCCGATTCAAACCATCATTCTGCCCTTGAGACCTGGAGTGGCGGAGTTCATCTCCGCCTCTACCTCGCCAGATAAGGGGATGGGAGCCGAGGGCACCCTTTTGGTCGGGGACAAGCCCCGACCCTACGGGGCCTTCTGCATGTCATTCCGACTAAAGCGAAGGATTGCTCATCTAGCCTCTCCCTTGAAGGCAGAGGAACGGCAAAGGATGCCCTCCCCACAACTCCCTTCATTTTGCAAGGAACGTGAGGGTGGCAAAATAAGTAATCTATTTATTTGACACTCTTTGGTTTTTCTTGCTACACTCCGTGTGGTAAGTTTTTCGGTTTTAACGGCCCCGTGGTGTAGCGGTTTTAACATGCCACCCTGTCACGGTGGAGATCAGGGGTTCGAATCCCCTCGGGGTCGCTTCTTCAAGCTTTTGTTGACAAACTCTTCGTAGTTCAGCTGGAAGAAGGGCTCGAATTCGGGTTGCGGCTTAACAGCTACAACCTGTTTGTCTTTTATCCAGATTTCCTGAAAGAGGGTTCGAGCTAGCTTATTTCTTTGTTCTTGATTTGCTTCCCTCCAAGCTTTAGCCACATTGGAAAGAAATTCAGCTAGCTTACCTAAAACACCAGCATGGCTTCCAGTTGAGGTGAAAGCTCTTAATTGTCTTTGGATGCCTTCGCGCTCTTTGAGGTATTCCTCTTTGGCTATATCTCCCCACTTGTATAAATCCTTAACTCTCTCGAACCGAGCCTTTAGCCTAGCTTCTTCCTCGCCTGTATGCTCATAAGTTGCTTCCAGCTTCCGGTGAGCCTCTAAGATTTTTTCTTGGTAGTCTTCCGGTATATGAAAGGTTTTGAGATATTCCTCTATTTCCTCTTCATAAACTTCAAGAAGGGCTGACTTTTGAGAACAATCCCAACCCTTGGAACGGTTATAGCACCCTAATCTTGGTTTCCCTTTCTTAGTGAAGCTTACATGGATTCTCCCCTTGCAATACCAGCAATAGGTGATGCCGCTTAAAGAACAGAGCTTCTTTCCATTTGGGCATCGGCTATAGTTTGAGGTAGCATTCCGTCGACGCATTACCTGGGCTTGATTCCAAAGCTGCTCACCAATAAAAGCTTCGTGCTTCCCTTTCATCCATCCCCCATTGCCATCAGGCAGGTAGCCAAGATAAAACATGTTCGTGAGCATCCCTCTAATCGTGTCTCTAGAGAATGGCCTGTTGCCTCGATTGCCAGCTGTGCGGTATCCCTTTTCATTTAGAGCCACCGCTACTTCTCTATCGCTTTTACCTTGTGCCGCCAGCTCAAAGGCCATCACTAAACCGAGGCGGGTATCTGGATTTGGTATTGGAACTCCATCTTCTCCCTTCATAGCTCCAAAAGGAAGAAGCCCGCAGTAAAGCCCTTGGGCTCTTCTTTCGTGCCATCCCTTCTTTGTTTCCTGGCTTAGGTTATCGGAGTAGTATTGGGCAAATGCTCCTAGTAAAGCCAAATGCACTTTTCCTGAAGGAGTAGTGAAGTCCATCTGCTCATTTATGGAGACAAAGGCGACTTCTGCTTTTAGCAACTTGTCGAAGTGTTCCAAGGTGAACCGGACATTCCGAGAGAAGCGATCAAGCTTGTGGACTACCAAGACATCGAACTTCCTAGCTAAGGCATCGTCTATCATCTCCTTGAACGCAGGACGCTTGTTGATGTTATCGGTCCGAGCAGATTTTCCCTCATCAATGTATTCCCGGTATTTTGTCCAGCCACGCCCCTGGACTAGGGCATCGAAAGCTCTTCTCTGAGCATCGATACTGTAGCCTTCGACCTGTTCCTCTGAGCTTACTCGTGCATATAATGCTGCTTTCATTTCTCCTTCTCCCTTTCTATCTTTTCTTCGATAGCCTCTTCAAGCCACTGGCCTAATGTCTTTCGTTGAGTTAGGGCAGCAAGTCGGGCTTGGTGAACTGCCTCTGGGTCTATCCTTATGCTGGTGTTCGGCTTCCGTCTACTTTCCTTCATGGCTAATATTGTAAAGCCTGCAATACCAAATGTCAAGGGTTTTGAGGGGTAAAATGGGAAACTTTTAAGAAGGGATTTATTCAATCTCATTACTGGCAGCTTGAGGCAAGTGTAGTTCCTGCCCAGATCTTTAATTTAGGTGGGGCAAATGTTTGACCATCAAACATTTCATCTCGCTCACCCCTTTGCCTTCTATCCATCTCAGCCAGCATCTCCCCAGCCTTGCGCTCTGCCCTGAGCTTGAATTTATACCGAGAGGGATCCTGATCCCACTTTATAGTTCCCAAACTACCTTGGTAACTATCCTTCATCCTCAATCCTCTGGTAACTGTCGTTTATCGAGTCGTCTAGTCCAATCGTCTATAGACTTGTCTGCATTCTCTCTGTCCAGTTTGTCCACTTGTCCAGTCCAGTGTCCAGTTCCCATGAGGAAACCCTAGAAAATCCTCAAATTTTAGGCTCTAAGTGCGTTAAAGGGGGTTAAATCGCCTGATTACGCGAAAACCCAAAAACGAGCCTCTGAATCTTTTTATCTTTTAGCTTTTATGGTGCTAGACTGCAGAAATAAATGGGAACGGAAAATGGCCATGGTAAACCATATATGGTAAACTAAAGGGTAAACGATATGGTAAACAGGATGGCAAACCATAGGGTAAACCATAAGCCGCCCAGTAGGGTGAGGTATGAGCAATCTCATCCAACAATTTCAGTCAGAATAAACAGCGAACTGTATGACGAATTGAAAGAATTGGGTAGGACCACAGGGAAATCCTTTGCCGATTTCCTCAAAGATGGAGCTGGGATCACAAAAACGCAAGTTAAAGAGGCCCCATCCCCGGAGTGCACCCTCTGTAATGGACAATGTGACTGGGGTGATTATTTTGTGATTTGTAAAAGCTGTTTCCGTGAAAACAGGGAGGAGCTGGATGACCTACTCGGCAGCTACTTCAGCGATTAGCACTGACGAGTCGATTACTTAATTTTCGTTTCCTAACCCCAATCCGCACCAACGAGCGGCATGGGGCGCAATCTCTAAATCACCCTTGACAAATTCATAGTCGTTATGCTACCCTAGTGGTGTCCCAAGTAATTGCGTTAGTGGAAACTGAAAAGTGTTGGGCTTGCCCAACGCAAGGTAAGTGGAAGCAAGCAGGGTTACTTGGGGCGTGACTTTACGATACGTCCTGTTGCACTCCCATTAGGTATCCTCTATTCCCTCTTTAGTAGCAAAGCCAAGGCTTTTTTCATGGGCCCACCGCCTGACATCAGCCTCGAGACCGCGAAATAGCCTCCGTTCTGCTTGCCGAGCAGGCTGGTAATAGAGAACGCCCTGCCCAGGGCTGAAGCCTAGCCGGATCTCATGCCCAAGGACCACAGCGTACACTTCGTTGTCGTCCACTTCCACGTGAAAGCCCATCTCATTTAGTTTGTCACTGAGTTCTACAGGTAGCTTTTGACTACACTGTGGGCATACTCTACCTGTGAACCTGAGCGTTTCCTGCCCACAAGAAGGACAGACTTCCCCCCTTGTTCTTTCCCAGTCGTTTTCATTCATTGTGATACTCTATTCTACACCACAGTTGACAGCCAGGTATTGGCCGTGTTAAATTAAATTATGTTTTCAGTATACTGAAAAAGGAGGGAAGATGTCAATGCCTAGAAGCGAAAAACCAAAGTGGCAAAAAGAAGTAGAAGCAATAATCAAAAGGGAGTTTAGGAAGGATGAGCTGCCACACATATATCTGGAGCTAATTGACATTGCCCAACAGGTAGAAGTGCCCTCCGGTGACGCAGGCAAAGTAGTTGGTTATCTCCTCAAGGCAATGAGTCAGGAACTTTACCCGCTAGCTGCAAGCTATGCCAGCTTTCAATTAGGAGTTGCATGGGAGCGCTGCAACAGAAAAAGTGACCTTAGATAGAAGAGAAATCCTAACCCGCCTCTATGAAGCACTACGGAGGAAGAAGAGTGCCCGCGGCACCTACCCTTGGGCAGTTGATGATTTCCTTTCTACCAAACCAAAGGCTCTTGATGAAGAGGCAGTTCTTTCATACCTTGACCAAAGAGAAAGGGCAGGAGATAAGCCGGCAACACTAAAGATGAGATTCTACGCCCTGAAATTCCTATTCAAGCTCTATAATACCCCCTGGACATTATCTGAAAGGGAGGTCTTCTTCACCAGGGAGCGCAGGCAGAAATTCCCACAGCCCTGGTTCAGAAAAGAAGAAGTGATAAGCATCATTGCCCAAGCCAGGGAAGAGTGTACCCCAGAGCAATTGGCTATGCTGGCTATTGCGTCAGTCTATGGATGCCGCAGAAGCGAGCTGGCCGACATAAGGAGAGAAGATTTAGACTTTGAACAGAAGACGATCACTATTTATGCCCGCAAGGGAGGTAGAGTAGCAACGCAACTGCTACCGGATGAGATCATCCCACATATAGCGGATTACGATTGGCCACACACATCCGAGGGAGCTGTCAGCGGCATTTTCAAGAGTATCCTAGAGAGCACTATTGGACCGAGAGATGGTTATAGCTGGCATGCCATTCGCCGGAGCTTGGCTACTGAGTTGCGGAATGCCGGGGTAAGTCGTGATGATAGGTATGCTTTTCTGCGCTGGTCCCAAGGTATAATTCTGGAAACATACGAGCAGTATGAAATCGGAGAGGTTGAAAGCAGGATCTTTCCAGTCCACCCTTACTTATTGCCATGGAGGTAAGAGAAAAATGCCAAAGGAATATCTTAGATGTCGGTGCCCATTCTGCGGCATGATGCCATACCTTGATGATATCCTGGCAAAAGATGAGCTCAGTGACCTAGAGGTCTACAGGATGAGCTTCGGTGGTTCGAGACCACTGGATGATGATGCGAGACTAGGTAGGTTGCTTAGCGGAAAAGCGAAAAGAGGCTCAGGGCGAGGTATCATCAATTACGAGGTAGTCAGCGAAGAGGAAAGTGAGCTGCTTGAGGAGCTCAGGGAGAATTTTCTGCATAAGGCACGGGCATTCCTATCAAGCTGATGCCATTCTAAAATTCATCTTCCCGATTGGGATTCTCAAATTTGAATTTAAAATTGAAATTCAAATTATCAAAATTTTATCTATTCAAATTTGCCTAATATAATTGCCATTTGACAAGTTATCCGTGCACTGATAACTTAATACTAATTAAGTATTAGCACCTTAAAAATTGAATATGTTATAGCTATCATCTGGGCGTTTGCCAATTTAATAAACGTTGACAACTGTCAACGTTGTTGAAAGGAGGTGGTTCTATGTTAGATTGGCAAGCGTATATTCAAGTTGCCGACAAATTTCAGGTAAAGGCACAGTTTGAGGATAGGCAGGACTTAAGGCAAGACATTCTCGTTAGGCTTGCCGAAGTAGCAACTAGTGGCAATAAACCTCTTACTCAAGCCTCAATGGTAAGGGTAGCTAGCTATGTGGCTATGGAATACTGGAGAGACCTCAAAAGGCAACCAAGCCTGTTAAGTCTCAATGAGGAAGTAGCCGACGCAGAAGGCGACACTATAGAGATATACCAGACCCTAGCCGATGATAAAGCCATAGACCTAGACGCTTGGCTTGACGCTAAAACTTGGCTCAAAGGCTGTCCACGAAGGCTAGTAAAGATTGCCACTAAAAGGGCGAATGGCAAGCCACTGACGGAAACGGAGCGGAGATATTTTAACCGTTCCCGTCAAAAGGAGCTGGACAAACAACAACTAACCTTGTTTTGATGTCCCGTTTTACCCTCGTTTTGGCATATATATAGTAGAGGGGAACGAGAAGCCAGCGTTTAGCGGTTCTCAAGTAACCTTACAGCTTCAACAATTGCCCAGCTCTAATCAATGCCTAACAAGGCTCGTTAGGCAAATCTAAAGAAGGGGGTGATGGATTGGAGCAAGTGAATATAGCGGGCAAGCGTTCAGGTGATGGCTTTGTAGCTCACAAGGACACTCTAGTCAATGCTTTGACCAGGGTGTTAGCGGAACGGGTAACACTCTTTGACGGAGATGTTACCGTTGGGCGAAAAGGCTTCTGGAATTACCTTAAGGCTTTGGCAGGTAGCAATATCGTTAAGATTGTGCCTGCTAACGGTAACGCTAGCGGTAAGCAGGTTAACGTCAAAGGCGTTAAGGTGATATGCGGTAGTCACCAAAGCTATTTGCCAAGCGGAGCTTGGCTAAACGAGAAGATGCCTTTCAGCTATAGCCAAGTTCGAGTTTCTCCGTCAAATGCTGTTATGCCAAACCTAGGCGGTGTTGAGCTAGCTGAAGCCCTGTCAAGGGTAGTTCCTTTTGTTTCTACCGATGAAGCACGGGGAACACTCCAAGCGGTTAGGTTCTATCAGAAGGATGGCAAGCTAACCTTGACAGGTTGCGATGGCTTCAGGATTGGCGAAGCTAACCTTGCCTTTGAGGATGGCGAAGGAGAAGCCTTGATTTACGCAAGTGAATTGAAAGGCTTAATCCCAGCCTTACGCAAAGCCAAAAGGGTGAAGGTTAGCTTTGAGCAAAAGCCCGACAATGATGGTGGCTTGCTAGCCAAGTCAATCATCATTGATACGGAGCTAGTCAGGTATAAATTGCCCAGCCAAGAGGGAACTTATCCCGACTATGGGAATGTTATCCCTAACGAGTTTACCGTTACCGCTAGCTTTGACACCAAGGAAGCAATCAAGGCAATCCGCAGCCTGTTGACGGTTTGGTATGATGACAAGCTGAAACCTCTATATCGCCCTTTGATTCTAACGATTACCGATAGCAAGGTAACGATAGAGGGAAAAGAGGATAGAGGTAAAGCGGAGATAACAGCGGAGACAAGCGGAGAAGGCAAAATAGCGGTTGCTGGCAGATACCTTATACAAGCCTTAAAAGCCTGTGGGGGTATAGCCGATTTGAAGCTGGTAAATGCCCAGTCACCTATGCTCTTTACCGTTGACAGCTACCGTTGCGTTGTAATGCCTTTGAACGTAGAGGAGACGCAAGCTCCAGCGAAAGCCGAAGCCAAACCTACCGAAACCAAGCCAAAACGCAAGGCGAAGCAGAAGCGGAAGGCTAAAGTTGAAGTGGTAGCCCAAGCCGAAGGCATAGCCGAAGGGGTAGCCGAAGCCCAAGAGCCTATAACCGCAGAGGATATGGGCAAAGCCCAAGTCGTCGCCTGAATATAACGCTTTAGCCAACAAAAGAGCCACGCAAAAATAGGGGTTCGTGGTTGAGCCCCTATTTTTGCTATTTTTAGGGGGTATTCGCTCCCAAGCGTGGGAACGGATACCCCCCTTTTTTTGCCCAAATACCCCCGAAGGAGGTGCGATGAGAGGATTTGCCATCGCTGGCAAAGGCGAACACGTCTTTCGGCTGATAGACGTTTTAACACCGAGCCAGCAGCATAATGGCTTCAGCCTTGACGAACCAGATGACCACACTCTGCGATTGCTTTATCAAGGTAAGCCAGTAGCCATATTTAGCTCAAGCGGTGCTACCGTAGCAGAGATACGAGCTGAAGCTGACAGAATAGCAAAAGATAGAACTGAATAAGCCCAAACACGGGAAAGGCTAGAGGGTAGGGAAACCTACGGGAATACCTACCCTCTCTTTTTGCCAAAATCCAAAGGAAAGGAGGTGACACGGTGAAGATTTACGTTGTGATAGGAGTGTATGGAGGGGTGGTTGATAGCGTTCATGGGTATCGAGACGATGAACCTGCCAGAACTCAGCTAGCTGAGGTCAAAAGAAGTCTCGATATCCAAGAGGGGTATGAAGAGGAGTCAGAGAATGACGCCAAGATATACGAGCTAGAAATATAGAAAGGAGGTCGGGATCGGTAGGTGAACTATGCCCTAGAAAGGAGGTGATAAAGATGCTCTACACGCTGGGAGACTTCGCCAGCAATCTGGAAAGCGAGCTCAGGAGCAATAAAGGCTTACGCGATAGCAATATCCAAAGCGATGAAGCCCTTGAGCTACTCAACGAGCTGCTGCCCAGAAACATGATGGTGAAAAAGATATTCGTGGAAAAAGAAGACACCGAGAGCATCCTCGATGTGAAGAAGCGGTGAAATCGATTTGAGGTCAAAACCAATAGGCGAACTATGCCCAAAAAACAGCGAGGACTAGGCAAGATGAGAGGCTTGCTAACAAAAGGAGGAGGTCAAATGCCTAAGCCAAAGCGGAAGGATATTATGTCAGCCCCAGTCCTGGAAAAAGAGGAAACCTACGAGCAGATTCATAAGTTCTACAAGACTGGCATGCCAGTCACCGTCAAAGAGCACCGAAGTGGTTTCCCTGCCATAACCGTGGACTGCGGGGATATCCATATCCTTACCGATTGTTTAAGCCTAGAGGAATGGTGGGGGAAGGTAAAAGAGGCAGGTCGCGATTAACGTCCTGCCAGAACCGATAAGGTCGAAATCGGTAGGACAACTACGCCCAGAAAGGAGATGAAAAGTGGATCAACTCAGTCTATTGGAGAAGGAAGAGGAACAAAACTACCGGATAGAGGAGAAAACCACGGTAAGGCTGGGGAGACACTCCGCCCAGGTGTCTCTTAAAAAGAGGCGAAGGGAAGCCACCCAGAGGCTGAAGGAAGTCCTAGCCCAGCTTGAGGGAAAGGATATCCTGGTAAGTCAATACTGCGCCTTTTGGTGGTATAACGCCTTGAGGCTAAGCCGACTTCATACCGAGTGGGGTATCTTCGGCGCCACGCTTCCCAATGTGATAGTGCTGTGGGGGACAAGAAGCCAAAGTATAAGGATATTCCTTGACCATCTCTACAATCTCCGAGAGCAATACTATGGCAGTGGCAAGCCATACTACCTATTAGATTTCTGGAATGGCTACCAGGAAAGCCTTAGTGGGAAGTATGAGCGGACAGGCTACGAGTGCCTGCATATAGAAGCAGCCAGGCAAAAATAGGTGCGTCCGGACGCACCTATTTGAAAGGTCGACTACGCCCAAAAATCTCAAAAGAAAGGAGGTGAACTATGCCAATCAAATGGAGTGCCCTCGAGGTTGCCGAGGCTATGGATGAAGTCGAGAGGTTGCTTAACCAGGCAGAGCCTTTTCTCGCTGATGCTGAAATTAGGGTCGGGCAGGCTAAGTGCACGCCCAATCTGCCTAAGTATATGCACCAAAACCTCGGACGCCTGATATACACGGTCAAAGCTAGAGCAGCTATAAGGCGTGCCATAGAAAGCGTCCGTAACGACATCCCACAGGATGCCATTGAAGCCGAGAGGCAAACTGGTAAGCAGCAAGGCTTTGACCTGTAAGAGGACGCTGGCTAGTGCGTTAATCCAGCCGATGAGGTCAAGTTTGATAGGGCAGCTAGATGCCACGATAGCTGAGAGGAAGGAGGTGATCACGTGATTGACCGGGCGAGGCTACACAGATTCATTGAACAGACGTGCGACCAGATAGAAGCTGAGGGCGATTGGGTCAAAAACAGCATCCTTACGCAGATGCAGGAGGACAAACTGAAGGCATTTGAAGGCGCTACTTATGGGCTATCCTTGGCTGAGGGAATCGCCTATGAGATAGGCAACTACTTGCTCTTCCACGCCGGTGAGTTTGTAAGGATTGGGCAGTTGGCCCTTGACGGCAGTACTCCGCATAAGCCCCAGGGCCGCGATGTGGAACTGGTCTGGGACGGGAAAAAAACAATACACATGCCACGCTGAAAGGTCGAAATCCATAGGGTAATTACGCCTTAGAAAGGAGGTGATACACATGGATAAGCCGACCTGTCTCTGTGGGAAGGAAATGACCTTCCTCATGGATAACAAGAAGCAAGCCATTTGGGAATGCCCAAACTGTGGCCGGCTAGTGCTACGGCCAAAGTATGCCGACTGGCAGCGATGGTATTCCCCCGAGGTGGGATCGGAAGACAGGTGAGCAATAAAAGGTCAAACCTGGTAGGAGAAATACGCTCAAAAAAGAGAAAGGAGGTGATAATTGCACAACCGAATAGATAAGCAGATAGATGAGCTCGTTGATGCTCTGACAGATGCCATTATTGTGTGGCCTGGTGGCTGGGCAGATACCTTACCCGACTGGATTAAGTCTGAGATACAGCTTGAAAGGCTAGCCCAGAATATGAAATCCCTGAGGGGTGAGAGGATGACAGCTACCGATGCCGAGGCTTGTGCTTATTTATATACCCGTAGCCTTGAAGGTGGCCCTATAGATAGCGACTGGACACAGATTTACCTCTATGTTGCTGGGAAGACAGCGTCTAGGGGAAAGAATGCTCAAATCCCAGACGATATCAAGGTAGATTCGCTCAACAACTACCAGCTCGGGCTTCTCCGAGACCTGAAGGATTGGATATATGAACATAGAGTTAAGGTAAGGCAGGAAAAGCGAAAAGAAAAAAAGGCACAAGCTATAGCAGAGACAAAAACCAGGGCACCACAGCAGCTTAAGCTGGGCGTCTAACAGCATATAAGGGTCTTGGAATAAGTCCACGACCCTTATTTTTGTTTCTGGGGACGCAAAGCAAGCTATATTATTCCCGTGGGGAGCGATGCCATAATTTGCAATCTTCGTGTTCATAGCTATTGACGCTGCAAGGGTAATTGGCTTAGTATCTAATCAAAAGAAAAAAGGAGGTCGGTCAAATGCAAGCATACTGCATGAAATGCCGTGCCAAGCGAGAAATGAAGGACACTAAAAGCATAACCTTGAAGAATGGTAGGCCGGCAACCCGGGGTGTGTGCTCGGTATGTGGAACTAAAATGTTTAGGATAGGAAAGAGCTAAAGCTGGTTTACGGGTATTAGGATTGCTGAAGAGGCTGGATATCTGCGCTCAAATGCCCAGCTTTTTTATTGCCGATTACACAATCCAGGCTTTTGTTACCTCGACTAAACGTAATGGATAGTATGCAGTGAAGAATCAAGCGGGCTCTCTTACGTCTGTTCTTCATACATTGATGCATCCTCGGCACACTGGGAGCTACTCTTTAATGAAATTGAGGCAATCTAGCTTGGTGGTCGCTTTGACGGGTACGGGGCATCCGGGAAAAGCAGCTGCACCGCCTCTTCACCATCTGGTGTAGTATACTTGGCCAGAACCGTCGTCAGGTTGACCAGGCGAGCCAATTCCTCTTTTGAAGTGTTGGTGGCATCATATTCCCAGGTAATGCTATAGGTCTCGCTTTCGCCCGGCTCAAGGTTAATCGGTCCCAGGGTGGATGGCTCGGCTTCCATCCTTACCGACCTGCTCTCCTCATTAGTTGCCATGGTAGAGAGCGTCACCCGCACATTACTGGCTACCTCCTCCCCAATATTGGTAATAGTGATGCGAAAGCTTATCTGCTGGTGCGCCGGGTCATCACCGCCAATGGTGAATGTGACATCGCGACTGAAGGTCAGCTCTTTCGGGGACCCACTTACCGAGGGACTGCTTACCAAGCGCCAGCCCGGCAGCAGCTCTCCAGACGCTGTGGTCGGCGGCCCAATCGTAATTGGCTCGTTGAAGTCGTAGTACTTCACCGTTACTCTTGAGGTGCCTTCCAGCGGAACTTCCATATCCTGCCTCAATTGCCGAATGAGGTAGTCCTCCTTTCCTATCCATAGCTCAACCTGAACTTTCATGCCGCGCATATTCTCTAATCCCTTCAGCATTTCCTGATAATGGGGCTGCCTCGGATCCAGCTTGGCTTTTTGCTCCTCTATCACTCGGTCTACATCAACCATCCCCCAGTAATGGATACAATCTACACCCTCAATCTTCTCATCAGGCAATTTCTCCAGGTCAGTAAGTGAATCAATAATTTTCAGGGTATCCTCTTTGCTGAGAATGGAGCTAGATGACACGCCACCGGATGTTGTTCGCGATGGGTCACTATCCCGAATATATTGTTTATCCCCGATAATGATGAACTCGACCCAATCGCCATTCATAGTTGCCTTCCCACGGTGGTGGTCGGGAGCAACGAACTCCGTCTCGAAGGTAGCCTCCGAAGTCTTTCCTTCCAACGTGCTTTTGATGGAGCTGAACATGCGGTATGACTGTAGTTCCGTTGTTGCTGCGTATGCCTTGGCTATTATTCCTCTGGATCCCAGAAAGGCGCCCCACGGTTGCAGCACTAGAAGAGCTACCAGAATGACGACGATGGGGACTGCAATCAATGCAAGACGTTTCCATCTCTTAATTGGCTTCTTGAGTATATCTGCCCCTTTGATTCTTAACATCATCGCCCCCCTTATGTCTGACCTTACTACATTACTGTTAGCGGTCTAGCTTGATTCCCTCCTCTCCCCACAGTGACTTGCCTTCGGCGCTTATTCTCTGGACGTATGACCTTTCTGACTTAAACATGGATTTTCCTCTACCCCAGGCAATAACAGCACCACCATACCCGTCGTAGTCCATGGCATGAGTACCACGTTCTGTGAATAATATTCCGTCGTCCGGCCACATGGTTCTGCCGGCAGCGTCTATTTTCTGAGCCCGAATCCCGAAAGTAACAATTGCCCCTCCCGATCCATCACTTACCGCCGTACGGGGCCAAAAGCTCGAATGGGTTTCGATATAGCAGACTTCCTTTCCGCCTGGCTGCCACTTGATGTTGCCATCGGCATCTATCTTCTGGGCGTACATGCTCATCAGTCCCTTCCGCAGGTCTTGCCAGATGACGATAGCACCGCCAGCACCATCGCTTGCGTCGAGAGCGTTACTGGGACACACTCCTCCCCCCTCAGTTATGCCCAGTGGAACACCATTATCTGCCCACAGGACATCGCCCTGAGCGTCCACCCGCTGGGCGTAGATATCCGAGAGCAAGGCTTTGGGCGAGCCTTCTTCGATTTTCCCTTTGGGCACCTGCATCCACACGACTATGGCTCCTCCCAAGCCGTCGCTGGTTACCTTCGGTTCGTCGGAATAAACCCCTTGTGGAGTAGTGTACAGAATTATGCCATCCTGCCCCCACGATAGACTGCCATGGGAGTTTATCCTCTGAGCGAAAAGTCGGTGGGTAGTTTTGGGCTGGTGTGGTTCGGGGCCTGGCTCAGTGTGCAATTCCTGCCAGATGAATATCGCCCCGCCGTTACCGTCGCCGCTCACACCTAGTGAATGGTCGCAATAGCCTTCCCGACGTACATAGACCCCGTCTTCGCCCCAGGGGAAGTTGCCTTCAGCGTCTACCTTTAGGATGAAAAGCGTCTCTTCATCGTAACTGTAATCGGTAGCAATGATAGCGCCACCAGCGCTGTCGCTTATCATGTGGTCAACAGCTCTGACCTCCCTTTGCCAGAGGATGTCACCTTCTACATCAACCCGGACGACGTATGTTGCGTATGTCCGTTGCTCACTGGAGGCACTTGCCAACCAAGACACGAGAGCACCCCCGTAGCCGTCACTGACAATGTGAAGGTCATGGAAGCTGTCCCAATATTTGTACCCGGCCCCGATGAGTACGCCTTTATCCCCCCAGAGGATATCTCCTTCGGGGCTTATTTTCTGAACATAGAAATCATGCTGGTTGCCGCCCTTGATGTCTTCGTAGACGGCTATAGCGCCGCCGGTACCGTCACCGGTCACCCCCGGGCCATACGGTTGAGGAGAACTGACGAAACAACTGCAGCCAATACTGAATATCAGGACAAAGGTTAAAATTGGTAAAACTATACGATGTAACATAGTCTCACGCTATCAAAACGGAGGCTAGTATCACTTGCTCCTCCTAGCTACTCCAGTGAAACATGAAACTCCCAGGGGCCTTCCCAGTCACCAAGTTCAGTTATCACAAAGGTTATCTCCTTCGTGCCCTTCGGAACAGGGTCTAGCATATCCCAGGTATGCTTCATACCATTCAAAAGGTAGTGAACCCCCGACGTGCCTGCTTTCTTAACGGGACCGCCATCAAGGCTATACTCGGCAGAGGTATTGTAACTCTGTGGAGGTGGTAATGACTCGGGCCCTTTAGGTCTGTAGTCCGGGGGAGGAGTATTACTGGCATGGAACCTAGCTTCTGTCGCAGTTAGTTCCACCCTTTCCATGGTGAAGGTAATGTTATTTACCGTTAGCGATTCGTTTACCTCAATGGTCCTCTCTATCACTCCTTCGGTAGGCAGGATTAATAATGAAACATATCTGCCGAAATTCAGCGACATCGAGCCTCCGTCATGGCGAACTTTTCCGAGTTTGAGGTAATAACGACCATATGCTACTTGCTGCCCCTGGTCGTCGCGCTGATCCCAGGTTATAGTATAGCCTATCACTTCGCCTGGGGCTAAAGACTTACTTCGCGCCCCTGCGGGAAAGGAGCGGACTGGCTCGTCATATGGGCTGGGGCGCATTATTTCTATTTGTGGGGGGAATGGCTCTACCTGGAAGGGTTCTGCCCTGACGTTCTTGAATGAAAGCTCGATTACTACGTCGTCACCGGGCAAGTAGGCATCCTTATCCTTGTCCATGTTCGCGTCCGCTTCTATGAACTCGCGGAAACGACCTGGTGAGCTCAAAGAGGGATATGGGCCTTCCACCAGCACCGCCTTTTCTGCTTCCAGATCAACAGCAACTTGCGCTTGCGTTATCCACTCCTCCCCAACAGCAATGGTGACTCCCGGATACCACTTTGCTGATTCGGGGACCAGCTGGCGGTTCGGGTCAGTCTCTATGCCCTCATAGTCAAAGCACCACCATGTCCCATCGTCTATAGCATACCAGCCCAGTCCGGCTATCTGGTATTCGCCTTCGTCTTCCAGCCATCCTGATACCTGTGGGGTATTAAGCGCTATTTCAACCACTCTCGCCTTCTCTTCCTCTGTTAGCTCTCTTGGGCTCTTAATGCCCGTAGGTTGTCCGCAGCCACCCATGAGGAGGGCTACTACCAGCAGACTTACTGTCACAAATAACCATTTTTTCATCTTTGGCCCACCTCTCTGATTAGTCAAGCGGCACCTTGAACTCCCACGATCCCTCCCAATCACCGAAACTAGTGATGATGAAGGTAAGCTCCCTGGCCTCGTCTCGGCTTCTGAAGAGGTATTCAATACAATTCTACTATCAATGCTAGTTCGTATCAATGACATGAGCATAGGATGAGTAGACAATCAAACAATTAGGCGACAGAGCGTTAAACAAACCGCCCTTTTGTTGGCTCATGATCTTGAGTCAAAGTTAAGATTGCTCCCCGCGTGGGAGGGAAATTCGAACTTTTGTAGACATCTTTTGCATCGTCCGTCTTGATACTACCAAAGAAAAACACCGCCGCTGGTATAAAACACTTGCCTAAGTTCGTATCAGCCCTGCGCCACCAAGTGCCTGGTATGACGGAACTATCTCGTCACGCAAGGCTTTTGCATAGTCGTCTTCGTTCGCCACCCTTAGCCGATTGCTCCAAGAACCGTCCGGTCTTTCGACCTCTAGCACGAAAAACTGCCTTTTACAGCCGAGGTAAAAGAAACGCTTTGCTTTATACCAGCCAGAGAACCAATAATTCTGCTTTGGCCGCATTTCTATGCCTGCACCTCTAAGCTCATCAAGCGCTTTTCTACACAGAGTTCTAACCCTCTCATTCTCAATGTTTCCGAGATTAACCTCGTCAGTCGGGATTGCCAGAGGCCCAGGAGGTTCTCCGAATTGTAGTGACTTGCACAATATTGCCCGCTCACCTTCAGCGACCTGAAAACAGGTATATTCCTTCAAATCCAGTGGAATGTTTAGATATTTGGCTATACGCACTACAACTGGAAAGAAAGAAGGGGCTATCAATATAAGTTTTGGTACCTGATTTGCGTCAACTTTGCCTGCAAAATGGCGAGCTATCCCTTCTAGATTTGTCCGAGCCCAATCATAATAGCGAAGTCCCTGGTCTAAATGAGTCTCATCAGGTCTATTCTTTAGCTCAATTACACAAAGCACTTTATCGGTATCGCTAGCTAACATATCCAAGGGGCCTGAATCAGTAGGAAATTGACGAGCAAGTATGTTCATTCCCTCTTCGATGTAGGTCGGCTGGTTCGCAAGCATCTCTTCCAACTCCACCTCGGACAGTTCCACAACTGTTACTTTTGGCATCGGCTATTCCCCCTTCCAGCATTCCATATAGTACGCCGTGGTTTAGCATATTCGTCTGGTTCGCCCTTTTTACCTTCACCTAATACAAATCTGCCTTTCCGCCCTCCCCGGTAGGATTCGAACCATTTCATGTGCTTCTGATTTTACCTTGATAATTCTTTCGCAGCAAGTCAGAAGAAATAGAAGCGGCCGGAATTGCACAAACCGCTAGATTGTTTAGCGAATCATTCTGTTCTATAATCTGCTTAGCTGTTCGCTCAATGATGCTTGTGGAAAGGAGACTGTAAGTAACTAACCAAGCAAAGATTGCGAACCTTCAGTCTGCGGATTTGGAGGAGATAATATGCCTGCAGTAACCCCTGGATATGTTAAGAACGTGATTCGTCGTTCGCTTCGAGAAATAGTTGATCCCAGTCCCACAAAGGAAGACGAGGAGAGGATATGGAAATTCTTTAATTCGGAATGTGCCTATTGTGGTAAGCCACTTAGCAAACTCCAAAAGCAAGGGCACATTGATCACCTCGTCCCGTCCTCTCTTGGCGGCCCAAATCACATGTCAAATCGCGTTCTATCGTGTGCAACCTGCAATGAGGCGGAGAAGCTGGATGGGGCATGGCAGGAATTCATAGTGCAGAAGAATCAAAATCCGGCCGTCTTACGTGTGCGGATAGCCAAGATTCACGAATGGCAAAAGCTGAATGGGAAACCCACCTTGAACCAAGAGAAACTGCGTGAAATTGAATCACTGAGCGAATCAGCAGTCGTATTCTATGACGCCAAAGTTAAAGCGGCAAGGAAACTGAATAAACTTTGAAATATATTGCACAAAGTGAGTGAAAGTGACACGACTTAACGTGGCCGTCCTAACAGTGCCAAAGACCTAAAAAATGTAGACGTAGTTCGGGCTAAAACCTCCACCAGCGTCTCCCTTCATTCCTTTGGCAAGGAAGTATTTTTCTACACCCCTTGCGATCGCCTCAGAGTCTGCCCTCCAATGCTTCCACAATCCCGGATTACCGTGCTCCGTTCTCCGTCGTTCTGGGTTGTCCGTGATCCCAATAGTCCAAACACTGTAAGAATATCGTTGTCTTGCTGCCTCGATCGCCTGGATCAACTCACGCTCTGTCATAAGCCACCTCCTAGTGTCATTCTATTTGCCGACAGGGCTTGATGTCAATGCCGCGTTGGATACTTACCGGCTGATTCTAGTACTTGGTCCGAGAGTGAGATTAAACATTCCCGAGGATTGTTGAGTACAATGGATCAAATTGAAATTGAGATTGACGAATGATAATTCAAGGGGATACGATTTAATGGGCGAAGAAAATCAAGATAATATGGACAAGAGCACCGACAACCCCCATCAATGAGCGGTTCCGGTGCGCTTGTTCCATCGTCCTTCTCTCCGAACCAGCAAGTTACGCTAAGATTATGTTACATCTCGTTTCAGGCTAATCCTTGTTTGTGCAATTGTCAAACTCGCCTGCAATGCTGCATTCACAGGCGCAATAGAATAATCTAGAGTGCCCGTCGATGTCTTCTCGGTGTGCAGCAGCCATAAAACTACTCATCGGGCAAAGAAACAGGGGTCATTGTAATCGTAATTATAGCACTCGCTGAATCAGGATTGTCAGCTTCACCTACACTGCTAGCCTTATCGCTATCAGAAATGCCAGTGTCAGCAACTAAAGCGGTTGTGTCAGAAAGGCCTGATATGAGTAGCGCTATAAGCAGCGCCACAACAGCGACTAAAACGACCAGCCTCTTCACCCTCGCCCCTTTCCTAAGTCAATTATACTCCTAGCCAGTCTGAATTGGAAGACATCATTGCAGAGGCAGCTATTTTGAGGCGGTCTTGGCAGGTTTCAGCTCCTCCACTGAGATAAGCCCCTTCTGCATTGCCAATATTGCAGCCTGAGTCCTGTTGCTGGCATTGAGCTTGGCCAGGACAACGGTCATATGGTTCTTTATAGTCTTCTCGCTAAGGTTCAGAAGTTCAGCTATTTCCTTATTGCTGTAGCCACTGATGATGTAACGGAGAATCTTAAGCTCATGGTCTGTTAGAGGAATATCAGCACATCTTACCAGTGGTAGCAATTTTTGAGTATTTGTTAACATAGCCACAATGATGGTCTAATACAATAAAGCAGGACAGCTAATAACGGGGGAAATGTATATTAAGTTCGTCTTCACTCATGATTTGACTATACAAATAGCGCATACTTTCTCTATCCTCTTCATATTCTTCCTCTTCAAAATGTTCAGGGAAGAGCCTTGCATATATATCTCGGGCGCACTCGCTGGGGTAGATTTTTAGCCCACAGCCCATAACAATACCATCTGCACTTCGATATAAGTTTCTCGCAACTATGTGCCAAATTTTTGAGGCATAACCACTATGCGGTGTGCACATGGCTGTAGTAATACCAACAACCAAATCCGCTATTTGAAGCCCCTGGTTCAAATGTGATTCGGTTGTCAAAAGGTTCATTATTAAGTTTGACGGTGTCACATAATCCGTTCCCTTATCTAGAAGCTGATAATAATCACTTAGCAATCTCTTTTCATCCTTGCCACTACCAGGGAAGTCTGCTATGATAATCCCGTACTTGTCCTCTTGGGCTTGCAGAAAAAACTGGAACCTTTCGGTCACGAATTCAATGCACTTCCACTTTGCCTCTGCTACCCCATAGGATGTCATATCTCTCCGCACAACGGCTACTATTTCTGTCCCACCAAATATTCTAACTAAATCTAAAATAGCAGAATAGGCCGAAATTCTGTTATTCCCAACAAGGTTTTCAGCTATCCAGCTATCTTTATCTGGCGACCACTTAATTTCTTCTTCAGATGGTATACCATGAACTTGCTTTGTTCTTCTGAACATGCTGAATATGTTACCCATCAAATCATCATGCAAAATCACTCCACCGATGCCAACATATCTTTTTCTACTCTGCTCCGTATCATCAATAAACAAAATGTTCATATGTGGTTCAATTATACCAAATAAACTGGCTAAACGAGATGATATTGTCGAAGAGCTGAGATGTGAATGAGGAACTTTAGAGAACGAATTGGGCTCTTTCAACCAAGTTCAGCATCTTATGAGATTTGGTGGCTGGGTGAGCCTTGACATGGTGTTGAGATAGACAAGGTCAGTGAAGTTTGAGGATAATTTGAGACTATATCGGAATCTCACTAACGATTAGAGCACGCCATCGGTCAAACCAAAGGGGCCTACCCTTTCCCAGAATCAGAATGCCTGTGTCTGACCTATATGGATTTTGGGGATAGCTTGAGGTTTTATCGAAACCTTGAATTGATGTCTAAAGGCTGAGAAGTAGCTCGTTCAATGGAAAGTCCACCCGCTATTGACAAGAGGGGTATCCCCCAGGGCATTGGCTTGACCTGAGCCTAGCCGTGAAAATACAGTCTCGTAGAGAAATTCTACTTAGGGTTAGAGCCTTACTTGTTCTTTTAACCGTTTATGCCAAAACACGCTTGACAATGTAAAATGTAAGTAGAAGCTAATATGCGACTATACCAGCAAGTCCCGCTACAAACCCGCTTACCTACTCTTCTTGAGGCGCTCTTCTAGTTTCCGTTTCATTATCCTCCCATAGAACCTAGACCAAAGTATCATCGCAACAGCACAACTTGGTAAAAACAACCACCACAAACGGAAATCTACCAGCAAGGACACTCCAGTACCGCAAAACATAATAACCAATAGAGTCCCATTGACTAAATCACCCAAGTGATGCGCACGATGCCAATGCCGGGTAAGGAGATTATAATGTGGTGCCAATCCTCGAAAGATGCCCCATAAGAACCACAAGCCAATCAATAGTGCTACTAAACCAAATGCCAATTTCATTCGAATTTCCCTATTGCCACACTGATTGCTAGATAGCCCTCAAATCGTATTTAATATTTTGTATCTTCCTATAAGCGCTAATTAAATAACTGACATCTTTCCCGTACTCAGCCGATAAACCCTTAGCATCCAAGCCCATCTTCCTGGCATCAGCAATATCAGCATAATACGCCTTCTCATCAATCTTTTCATACTCCTTTATATACCGACCCCACGCCTCGAATCCTACTATTGACCCGTCAATCCACTCCTCAATTTCTTCTAAAACTTTTTGGCATCTATGAACCCGCATATATTGCTCACGGTCGGTGACTATCCTCTCTTCATTCTTGCGTCTTCTGTACCAGATGTATGTTGGCAAACCAACTAGGAATCCAAAACCAACCATTACTAAATGACGCTGAATGTCTATATGAAAAACATTGGCGGAGATGGTAAGCGATGCAATGATGGCTATAGTCGCTCCAATACATACTATAGTATCTATCTTCATTTGAGCCTCCTTACTACCCCAATGATTGGAGCATGCGATTAAGGTTCTCACCAAACCATCCCATACGAATCTAACCTTTCCAATATTTTGGGTCCTTCCACCAATCTCCCTCCAAGTAGGTGCCCTTGTTGTATCCTTGGCGTTCCAACATATCCTTCACGCCATCTGGCAAATCATCCCAGGAGGGCAGCATGCGTTTTCTCACGATTCGTGTTACTAGCAACGGAAGCACAAGCCAGTATACAGCAATACTGACAATTCCCCACTTCCAGTTTACCGCGAATAACACTGTAATGCCGACTACGAAAAGCACAATCCACCCTATTTGAAGAAGTTTGCCAGCGGATGAATCAAAAATCATTGGACGGTCGACTGCTGACATTTGCACCCCGATTGAGCAGTAGCTATGCAGGAATGAAGCTAAGAGCAGGATTAGGATTGCAGAAATTGCCAACCACATATCCGCACCCCCATTAGCGCAATGAGATTATACGCTAACCTGACATCAAATAGAAGACCCTCATGGGACAGGAACTGCTTTGAGCCAATACGAGCCTTCCCATCGCCCAATTCAAAGGATACATTGAAGGTTGGGGATATACGACTAGTGGCCTCGCCAATCATCAATGTCAGGATGCTTGAAGGCATAAACGCTGGCTGCTATTAGCATCAGCAAGCAGAACAGAATGTCTGGTCTAATCATGGGGAAGCTTATTTAACATACTTTGCTGTTTTGCCAATGCGGTGAAGCTTAATGCCGTGGTCTATTAGAACCATCTCCATAATTCGAGGTAAATCCATGAGTGAATTGAAGGGGCGGGGGTTCTTGGAGCTGATGCCATGTGATTCATTGCGTTCCATCCGCACTACACCCGAGGTCCAAGCGTGCTTTGGCACAATTTGCCCTTCTCCTTCAGCAATCCCATCTGTCCAAAAACGGACCCTCACCTCAATCATCCTCTCACTAGACTTGGCTTCACGGCTTTCAATTACTTCTGCCATATCTTTACCTCCTTCTCATCTTTCCTCAATTTGCCTCACTTGACTAATCATCAGGCAAAGGTGCAGTTGTCCAAGTTATGGTAATCGTAGCACTTGCGGAATCAGGATTGTCAGCTTCACCTACACTGCTAGCCTTATCGTTATCTAGAATGCCAGTGTCAGCAACTAAAGCGGTTGTGTCAGAAAGGCCTGATATGAGTAGCGCTATAAGCAGCGCCACAACAGCGACTAAAACGACCAGCCTCTTCACCCTCGCCCCTTTCCTAAGTCAATTATACTCCTAGCCAGTCTGAATTGGAAGACATCATTGCAGAGGCAGCTATTTTGAGGCGGTCTTGGTTAGTTCTACTTTGTCCAGCGAGATGAGGCCCCGCTGCAGTGCGGTGGTTACGGCGTGAGTCCTGTTAGTGGCATTCAGCTTAGCAAGAATAACGGTGACTTCGTTCTTTACAGTCCTCTCGGCGATGTTTAGACCTTCAGCTATCTCTCTATTAGTCTCACCCGTGGCCATATGGTGAAGTATCTCCTCTTCACGGTTTGTCAACGTGGTGCTTGCTATCCCTACAAGCTTGAGTAAGATATGCGCCCTTTGCTTGCTAACTCCAAGGACTTTGCCTAGTTCAGGCGTTGTAGCGTTGGGATGCTGGGCAAGGTGTGTTTCTATGATTTCCTTTGCTTGTTTCCTCGTCAATCTGGTCATCGTTGGTTATCCCTGGAATGCAATGCAGCAAAATCCATCCCCCTTGAACTAAGTTTGACGAGCTGAGAAAGTATACCACGTCATGAATCGTTGCTCTGTTGAATGTAGTTAAAACTTTGGAAAGCAAACCAATGCTAACATGAAAGACCATGGAGGACTCTACCAACATTGTACATTTCGTCAAAATGTGTAGTTTTTAAGATTATTTTGTACCTAGCAATTGTCTGACGGCTAGCTTGCCGCCGCGGCTCTAACTGGATTCGTTGACATGTCTAAAGTGCGATGCTACCATCGAACCAGACGGCTGACATTGGACGAGTTGACCGCCTTGAGTTGTTAAGATGAGTGTGAAGGTGTTTATAAGTTCCCGAATACAAGAATTCGCCAAAGAGCGAACTAGCATTGCTCACCTGCTTACTAACGAGATGGGCTTGGTTCCAGTGAATTTCGAAGGTGAGCCTGCGGGCGGACACCTGCCTAACTGGTGGAGACGTAGAATAGCTGACAGCGAGATGTACGTGCTCTTACTAGGCAAAGACCTTTCTTGGCCGGTAGCAGATGAAATACTCTCAGCCAAGAGGCTAGCTAGACCTACGGTAATATTAACCAGCGAGCCAAGCCTGTTGTCTGAGCGACGTCTTCGGATTGTAGATAGTGAGCGTTGGGTTCGCAAGGACAGCGAAGTACGAGAGGTATATGATTACCTGTTGAACCAGAAGTGGAAGGAGTTCCGAACATCTGAAAGCTTGGAAGCTGAGGTGCGTGCCGGAGTTGCCAAGTATTTAGGAGTGCAGTCGGGCATACCACTAGATATGGTGGTTGCTTGGGATCACATTGAAAAGATGCGCGCAGTGTTTGTCAAGCCCCGCCAGTACGCTGACGCCCAGGAGCTTCTGACAAGGTCAAACTTGGCTATTATTTGCGGCCCTCCTCACATAGGTAAGACGGCTATGGCGCTACGATTAGTTGGGGAAGCAGTTGAATCAAACAAAGCCATTACGGTAGTCGAATTACGGAATGTCTCGGATCTTGTGCTATTAAGACAAGTCAAAGACATTGCTATCATTCTTGACGATGTATTTGGTGCCGTACAACCTGAAGTTGAGAACTATGCTGACAGGTGGGAAGACCTGGAAGCTGTTGGCCGAAACAACATAGTCGTGGCAACATCACGAGATGAAGTCCTAGAAGCAGCATCTTATGAGACGAAGCTCGCAAAGAGGGTTCTGAGGGAACAGACAGTAATTCTCGATGCGAGTAGCTATTCCACCAGCGACCGCGAGAAGATGGTAAGAAATCATCTTCTCTACTGGGAATCGGAAGGGCGCAAATTCCCAGGACGTGAAACAATTCTGGGGCATGCTTCGTATATTGCACGCGAACTGCATTTTCCACATAACATAGCTTATTTCATTGAATTCTATGGTCCTACCATCCGGAATCAAAAGGAATTATCTGACTATGTCAAACAATCGACGATCATTGAAGAAGAAATCGCAAAGTGGCTGTCGCGTCTCGACAGGCCGATTCGGCTATTTGTGATTGTTCTTGCGCTGTACGAGGCGGCGCGCGAGGAAGCACTAAGTCATGCGTACGCGGAATTATGCAAACAAATGAATGCGGCCAGAATCCCACTTGGGGAGATTTTAGAGAAAACACGTCCATATGTAATAGCAGATAGGACGTGGCGCTTCCGTCACCCCTCTTACAGGTTAGCTGTATTGGATAAGGCCTACGAGATATATGGTGACGAACTCTTAAGTTATATGCGAACTGTTGTTTTCGGCGTGATGTCAGACCTCGACCTTGGTTCAAAGACCAAGAAAACACTTGGAATATTCGGAATTCGCCACCCAATGGAAGCCCTTCGTGAATTACACCGACTGGTTTCCCCTGACGGAGAATTGGATAGAGATGCGCGTGTGGCGGTTAGGGCAATAGGGCAGAAACATCCGTACGAGACGTTGGAAGAATTGCTTAGCTGGTCAAGCTCCAAGAGCGTGTTTCGGCTAGTGGGAGGACTAGTTTCTAGGCTATCACACCGACCCAAAGAAGAAGTTGATGAATGGGTTCCGTTGCTAAAAAAGGCAATAGCTCACTCTAATCCAGCTATTAGGTGGCGAATGGCGTCCTTGGTCCAGCGACTAGCATCTAGAAAACCAAGAGAAGCGCTTCCCTTGATCGCTAAACTATCAATAGACGACTCACCAAAGGTGCGTAGAGCCGCGGTTACGGCGTTACAAACACTCGGGGCCACGATGCCAAACAAAGCGCTTAAGCTACTGAAAAACATGGAGCGTGATCCCGCTGAATCAGTACGCAGACATGTAGCGGACAGGATAGCCGAAATTGAATCCAGACTCGCGAAAACTGAGAGCAGGGACTTTACTCGTGAAACTTAGTGTCACAACCAGCCATTTTGTTGATTTTGCTTTCAGGCTTTGCTATTGAGTAAGACCACCCAAAGGCAATTGATATGCGAAAAAGGCTGCTGACCAAAGAAAATTGCCGGCCTTTGTTCTCGTGTCAGCCCCGAATCTTGAGCTGCATTGCTAAGCTCTGGCAGGTTTGCTAAACTTCAGTTGCTGCAACGGATACCTTTTGCCATGTGTTGCTCCGTAGGGAGAAATGGCTGATTTCAACAAGCTTCGGAAACAGAGGGCTCGCGCAATGCCGGTCAATCCCACTGATATTTTCCTGCGGCTTCCAAGATCACCGGGAATTGACGACCTTTGGAGTAGTCAAGCGGAAGCCTTGAGAGCGTGGTTTGAGCGCCGCAATGAGAAGGACATCGTCATAAAACTGAATACTGGGGGAGGTAAGACCCTTGTTGGGCTTCTCATAGCACAGTCGATTATCAATGAGCATCACGGTCCGGTACTTTACTTGTCTCCTACTGTACAACTTGTTAGCCAGACTCTGGGTCTGGCTAAGAGATATGGAATCCAAGCCGTTTGTTACGAGCGCGGGCAAGACTTGGACGACAAGTTTTTAAGTGGGCGAAGTGTGATGGTCGCAACGTATGCCGCACTTTTCAATGGGCTGACGCGCTTTGGGATTGCCGGGGGGGCAAGGGATATCGTGCACTTGGGGGGGGATTATCCTCGACGATGCTCATACAGCCTTTGCGAATATGCGCGATGTGTTCACTCTTTCTGTTAGCTCAAGTACAATGCTTTCCCTCTATTCAGAATTGACTCACCTGTTCCGTACCGCGTTCCGCGAGCTTGGCAGGCAAGGGACGTTCGACGATGTGGTCAGCGGGAGGGACCAGGGGGTGCTCGAAGTCCCATATTGGAGTTGGATTATCAAGTGTAGCGAGGTTCGTGAGCGGCTGTCCGAGCTGGCCCAGGAGGAGGAGTTCATCTTTTCTTGGCCGCTTCTTCGTGACTCCTTTCCCCTCTGCCATGCATTAATCAGTAGTCGGGATTTCTCAATTACGCCGATGTATCCCCTTGTAGATATGTTCCCCAGCTTTGCCGACTGCCCCCGACGAATCTACATGTCTGCAACAGTGGCAGATGATAGCTCGATCATCAGGACTTTTGGTGCATTGCGAGAGTCAATTTCGAAGCCAATCGCTCCGACCTCCTTGGCCGGGGTGGGGGAACGCATGATACTTGCACCCGAATTGATGATGATCAGCAGAAAAGACTTAGTCGGATTAGTAGAGAGGGTTACCGCTTGGATATCCCAGTCGGCTGGGGTAGTCATACTCAGCCCTTCAAGGCGAGCCGCCACTCAATGGGAGCGTGTAGCTACACTTGCAGAGAGTGGCGATGTAGCGAGGTGTATTCAGGAACTTGTGGACCGCAGGTCTAATGGTCCGTTTGTCTTCCCAAATAGATATGATGGCATTGACCTGCCTCGGGACAGTTGCAGGCTCCTAGTACTCTCAGGATTGCCCCGAGGAAGCAATTCATATGACCTCTACCGAGCTACGGTGTTTGAGGGTAGTAGTGCAATTAACACAACGATTGCCCAGCGGGTTGAGCAAGGGATGGGACGTGGAACTCGTGGTGCTGGTGACCACTGCGTTGTACTCTTAGCTGGTAAAGATTTGATATCTTGGATAAGCCGTTCATCTAATGTCAATCTGTTAACCTCGACTACCCGTGCCCAGTTAGAATTGGGGACTGAAATCAGCCGAGATATTGGCAGCTTCAATGAGCTCTTGGAGGCGATCTCCAAATGCCTACAACGAGAGGAAGACTGGACAGAGTATCATGCTGAAGTGGTTGCAGATTCGGTGGCAACGCCAGCGATATACCTTCAAAACTTGGCTGCCGCAGAATGTGAACGGCGATTTTTTAGGCTAGCAAGGGATGGGTATTATGAGAAAGCTGTAGGAGTGGCAACAAAGTTCATTCAAGACAATGAAGACTTGGATGAAAAGCTCAAGGGGTGGCTGTTACAGCTTGCTGCTCATGTGGCATTTCTCTGGGGTAATCAGCACAAGGCAGACGAACTACAACAGCAGGCATATGCCCTGAACCGTCGTAATTTGTTACGACCGAGGGTGGCGCCAGCTTACGTACGTCTATTGCCACCCAGCAAGCAGTCGGAGAACATTATTTCGCAGTTGGCTAGTTTTGAGTTTAGAAAGGGGTTCTTGTCTTATTTTGAAGAGGTTGCTGACTGGCTAACCTCGGGAGCGTCAAGCAGCCAATTCGAGGAATCATTGAAAAACCTAGGAATAATCCTTGGCTTCGAGGCCCACCGGCCTGAACATGAATTCGGGAAAGGTCCGGATGATCTATGGATTCTAGATGACAAGACAGCGTTGGTGATCGAGGCAAAGAGTCGAAAGACTAAAGCCAAGCCTCTAACAAAAGAGGAGCACGGTCAGTTGTTGGAAGCGTTCGAGTGGTTCCAGCAGCAATACCCAAATGTCAAGGGCTACAAAGTGGTCCTTCACCCTAATGCAGTCGCGACTGAGGCGGTTACAGCTACTGACTCATTTGCCTTGACCTTCGAAAGGCTCTCGGTTCTGCTGACAAACACTAGGGAACTTATCACACAGTTGTGTGCACTGCCTACAGAAACCACTCTTAAAACAGAGTGTGAAAAGAGGCTAGCGGTGCTCGATCTTACACCAGCTCGGCTTGTGGAGAAGTTCCTTGAACCATTTCGTGCCATATAGGACGGCATGACAATGGGTGTTCCTGAGTAGGTGCTTCATTATACGAACCGTGTGTCTATTCCAAAATACCGACGGGCAGTGATGAGCCCATTGAGACAATTACCGAGCCTCTGATGTGAACCATGTAGCTGGCCCTAAGTCATGAGTCCCAAGCATCCCGAATAAGCTACGGTGGGTTTTCTCTAACTTGAACTAGAACATGACTATATAGGACACAAAACATCGTTTTGTTACCCAGCGTTGCACTTAGAGGGAAGGCATAGCGCTTAAAAGAGTCATTTCCTAGCCCAGAGGGTAGCTTGTGTTCCTGACCTAATAAGTACTATTGATATAGCTTCACTCTTGTAGTAGCAATATAGGAAAATTTGGAACCAAGGAGGATATTGTGGCAATAGCTTATTGTATGAAGTGCAGAAAGAAGATAGAGATAAAAAATCCTAAGCAAATTACACTCAAGGGTAACAGAGCGGCGGTGCAAGGTGTCTGCCCCCTTTGTGGCACAAAAGTATACCGGCTAGGGAAAGCTTAGCTACTCTTTGCCCCGCATGGTCAGCTTAGGGCGAAGTAAACGAAAATAGCCCTTTTGTTTAATTCAGACCTTGCTGCGATAACCGGTTAGCTTTGACAGGGAGGTAAACCGGGGGCTAAAATTAAACAAAAGTGGCAGATGTTTAGCTGAGAGGAGGTGTAGCCGGGGCCCGATGAAGTGCTACCACAGGTTTCTCAGATATGGTGGCCTCGCTTTCTTCTATTGGTTTTCTCATTAGTAAATTATGAATGGTGGGCTCTGCCAGGGGAAACAAGGGCTCAAGCTTCGCCACTCCCTTGGAAGGAGGACGGCTCCTCCCACGCGCAGCCCTTGGCGTAATCGAGCAAGTGGCATCCGACTGAGAAGAGGAGGGTTAAAGCCAAGCCAGTTCTGAGGAGGTAAGCTTATGGAAGCCGAAGTGGGAAGTACGGTCCACCCTTGGTATAAAGGGATTCATAAATGGAAGGTAAACGGCATTGCTAAACTATCGCAGCCCATACAGTACGATGACCCTAGTCAGGGGAAAGTGAGCTATGACCCAAAGGTACTGCTGCTGGGTTCTGAGAAGCTAAACAAAGTGCTCTGGTTTGCCTATTGGATGGCAACCTCGAAAACTGGTGGCAAGATGAAATGGGGACAGGGGCCTCCCATGCTTGAGCAGAGTGTTCTCCTGAACCTACTGAAAGAGGTTATTAAACAAGGTTTCTTCACTAAAAATTTCTTAAAAGAGCTAGCCAGTGAATTAGACAGGGCTTTGAGTAAATGAATTAGCCCAGCAGTGGATTTAGAGAGGTAATAGAGATGGCAAAGACCACAAGGTTAAGAGAGGTTGAACTCTTCGTCAGGAAAGAGTTGGAAAGGCATTACGCAGGCCATACTTTCACTGAAAAGCCGTTACCTCTGTGTAAGAGGAGAGACGGCACCTCTGCCTTTCACAAGTTTGATGCAGTATCTGAGGATAATACTATTGTAGCCAGCATCAAGAGCCATTCTTGGAAGACCAGAGGTGGCAAACACCCTGCTGGAAAGATTGCCGGGCTTTTTCAGGCACTCTACTTTTTGAGCCTAGTAAATGCCCAGAACAAGTTGCTAATTTTGACAGATAAAGAAGCATATGATGGTTTTCTAAGAGTAAGCGATGGGAAGATATCTAATGACATTGAGATAAGGCTCTGTCCGCTACCACCAGAGCTTGAAGTGATGGTGAACAAAGTACGCCAGCAGGCAAGTGAAGAGATGTATCGAGAGTAGATATTTGCTAGCCAGTGGATTTGGAGAAGGCAGAGAAGGTTTGATATGAGAAACAAACCTAAATTGTATTCAATACTTCTTGTAGGATTAGTTTTCTTATTAGCTAGCTCGCTTTCGGCTTGTGAGACTGCACCTAGTTCAGTACCACCTACGCAACCACCGCCTACTAATGAAAGTTCAGCACAAGATCAACCAGCTACCGCTCTAGTAGAAGCTAAAGTTGTCAGGGTCATTGATGGAGATACCATCGAAGTAGATATTGGCGGTAAGTTATACAAGGTTCGTTATATTGGCACAGATACTCCTGAAACCGTCCATCCCTCTAAACCAGTGGAATGCTTCGGCAAAGAAGCATCAAATAAGAATAGAGAGTTAGTAGAAGGAAAAATAGTAAGACTCGAGAAAGATGTCTCAGAAATGGATAGATACGGACGCCTCCTCCGTTATGTATGGGTTGGTGGCATTTTCGTCAATGATTCCCTTGTCAGGCAAGGTTACGCCTATGCCTACACTTATCCCCCAGATGTTAAATACGCTGAACAGTTTGTTCAAGCTCAAAGAGAAGCGGAAGAGAACGATCGTGGATTATGGGCAGTCTGCCAAGGGACCTCTATTCCGCCAGGGGAACAAAACTTATTCCTAGAGATTAAATCAGTCACCTCGCCTATCACAAGAGGCTCATATGCCACTCTGACTGCCCAAACCTTACCTAACGCTGATTGCAGCATAACTGTCTACTACAAATCAGGACCAAGCAAAGCCCAAGGATTGCATAGCAAGAAGGCGGATAGCCTTGGGGATGTATCATGGACATGGAAAGTAGGAATAAGGACAACACCCGGTTCTTGGCGAATTGCAGTTACAGGAAGTCTTAGTGGTGAAACTATTTCACAAACTACCTACTTTACAGTCTACTAGAACTGCTACTCGCCACTCACTGCCAGCAAACAGCCTTGGAGTAAGCAGATTTGGAGAGGGATATCCCAAGGGCGAGTAGCCCAAGTATTGACAAAAATGTTAGGGGCTAACAATTTTATCACTGACAGGGGTCAGGCTCAACTTGTGGTATGGCATTAAAGACGGGAAGTGGAAGGCGAGAAAATTTAGAAGTCAATTACTTGATTAGTTTTAATCGCTTCATGTCTTCCTCTGACCATCCTGTATCATCAAGCAGCGCCTTTAATAATCCCGGCCTATAGCCCCTACTGCCTGTATGATAATGGATAGAGACACGTCTACCGTCTGGATGTCGATATATTCGTTCAGTTCTGACCTTTGTATCTAGTACAAATCCATCTTTGAGTAATGCAGAAACGAGGTCATCAGCTGTCTTGTTCTTAAGTTGGTTCCAGGCACTTTTAGAAAGCTTCACGTAGCAGTTAACATTAAGTCTTTCGTGTGCTGACGCTGGTGGGGCCTATGACATAGTGTTATTCTCCTCTTAACCTCTTCATGAGCCGCAACGCCTATGGGAATTGGGTCGCCATGCTTGATTAAGGACTCCAAGTACGCTATAGCTGCATCGGCGGCGTTGTCCATGGCTTCTTCCTCAGTTGCTCCACAGGTATGTAAACCTTTGAGGGCTGGACAGTAAGCATGGAACTCACCTTCATCAGGTTCAACCACAATGAGGATTTTGAATGTTGTTGCACCGGTGCTCATCTCCACCTCCTTCCCTTCCTTCTAGTTTTTCTTTAATAGGCCCTTTGTGTTACTTTAAGACTATAGTCTAACATTTGTCAATAGCTTACGTGATTTATTAGTACTATTTTCCTATTTTGGTAGCTTCTGCCTACCCTACCCAAATATTTGGGTAGAGTCTAGCTTCACACCAGTTACCATTCTCTGTTTTGCTTCTTCAGCCACTATCTCCTACGCTCCTTGTCATCCTTCCAATATTGTTCTTACTTGCCAAATTCTCCTTCCCATTTGACTCAGGTCCTTGACCTATCCACAGATACCGTGGTTTACCACAAAGCTCCCTACTAACAACAAAACTTTTAGTTGGTAGTATCTGGGGTATCTGCTGTCTCAAGCAGGCATGTAACAGGCACTTTAAGGGCTTTAGCTAAGGCAACCACCTCAAAATCAAAAACCGGGCGAATTCCTTGCTCAATTTTGGAGATAGTTGATTGTTCCGCTTTAAGCCCTAATACTTGCAACCTTGCTACCAGGTCTTCTTGAGTTATAGGCGGTTTTGCCTGCCTCCTTGCCTCTCGGACGCGCTTCCCTACCACATTTCGCTGCATAGAGTTGATTGTAAAGAATATGCTGTGTTAGAATATTCCCATTGGGCATATTTAATGCTAAAGTGGAAGAGGCTAACAATGAACTCAAACCTGAGGATGTCCGCTATAAACCACATGAAGTCTGCTCCCAAATCTTTCTTGAAGGAAGATGTCCAAGGTTTGGCTACCATTGCTATGGGTAGGCATTGCTCGGGCCTGAGAATCAAATTTGTGAACAGTGTGGGTCAAAATTAGTTATTACAGAGGAAGGGTACCTATCACAATGGACAGGATTTTGCTAATTCATCCTAACCCAAAAGCAGCAACCGATTTAACCCTTTTCTTGCAACATTCAGGGTTTCAAGTGGTAACTGCTGTCGACGGGCAGCAAGCCTTGGCTGAAATATCTGGAACAAAGCCCGAGGTGATAGTCATAGCTGAGGTTCTCGCTGAAATAAATGGAGATAAGCTCTGTATGCGAATTCGGGAGATGTGTGAAACTCCCATCATCGTCCTTGGCGAAGATAAGGAAGAAAGAGCAGGGATTCATTTTCTGGAATCCGGAGCTGATGCGTATGTTCCTTCTCCACTGAATGTAAGGCTGCTTTTAGCCAGGGTTCATTCCTTGCTACGCCGCAGTAAGAGAGAGAATAGTGATGTATGAAGGATGAGTAAGAAACTTAGTATTAGGGAATTAGAAATGCTAAAACTCCTAACAGAAGGTAAATCGAATAGAGAAATCACAATGGAGTTGGACATTAAAGAGCAGACCGTAAAAAATTCCCTTAGCAAATTATTCTTAAAACTAGGTGTAACAAATAGAACACAAGCGGCAGTTAAAGCCATTAAAGAAAATATAGGAAGCGAAGAATCTCACCCCTCTCAGGACAAGCACCCCTCGAGGTAAAGATCAAGAATTTGCTCATTTCATAGGCTGATTGCTACTTTTTCGGAAAATCAAAAAAGTCCCAATCCCCCCTTCAGCAGCGCTTAAATTTCTACAACAATGAAAGCTGCTCGGGCTTTACAGGCGACTTGTTATGCTCAGTAGATTCAGTAATATCCTCAAACTCCAACGGGGTTGGAGTTTCAACTTCCATATCAAGGTTATGGCATAACCAAGATCTTGCCCCGCACTTTGGACATTGCTCTACGGCCTCAGCTTCAATTTTCCAGCCACATTTAGAACAGATATAAAGCCACATTTCTTTACCTCAAATATAACTCGCCCTAGAATGACTCCAGAGGGGGGTATTTCGATTTATTTGATGGATTGGTCATGTCACTCTTTTCAAGCCATTTTATTAGCTATGAAGACAGTCGCCTGCGGGGGTTTTAGGGCCGGGGTTAGGGCTAAAATTAATCCTTTACCCTTTCAAGGTCAGATTCTTTGAGATGAGTGAACTTATTACCAATAAGAACACAACAAACCCCGTCTTTTACCCGAGCGGGGTAAACAACTTCACCAACCTTACCTAACAGGTATGGAGCTTCCTTTGGAGCTTTCGTTATCCTAACTTTGCTTCCTGAAGCAAAGCTTGCTCTAGTCATAAGCTATCCCCTTAAGCTTCAACCGGTGATTGCCGTAGCTCTTCCCAATGTGCTCCCTTAAAAAGTGGCCGCAATGGAGCCGGAATCTGTCCCCAATCCCAGGCACAGTGGATAGATGCTGTATCGCTGGTATGCCAAATGTCTGGTCCTTGTTTCTGTCGCTTTTCCTCTCCCTCGAAGTAGCTGCACTCCCTACACTCCTCTATCACTACAAGATGCATCACCCTGGGGCAAATCTCTACCCAGCCATTAACCCCTACTGTGAATGGACCCCAACGCCCTTCTGCCTTCAACTCCCTCAATTGCCGAACCGAGGCCTGGTAAGATATGACATCCCTAAGAATTTCCAAACGTTTGGAAAAGTCGTCATACCTCGCAAGCTCAACAGCATGATTAAGACTTATCAGCCGACAGTGCAGGCATTCCCTTGTGGTTTCATCCAAGTTGGCTACGGTCAGGTAGTTGTAGATTGCAGATTTGTTTACTCCGAATAGTTCGCCAAGGCGGGGAATAGTAAAACCTTTTTCCTGTAAAGCCTTAACATAGAGCGCCTTCTCTAGGTCACCAAGGTCAAGATGGCGCTCATTATTAGAAATGCTTTGTTCATGCAGCTCTTCCCACGTCACATCTTCATAGATGTTAGCTCGGGCGGTATCCCAGCCTAGCTTTTTCAAAGCAATCACCCTCTGAAAGCCGTAGATAACCTGAAAATAGTCACCTTTTTGATATAGCCCGACCGGGTTATGCTGTCCGTTCTTGGCTATATCCTTTGCCAGTGCTTGTAAGATACCCTCATCATAATCCAGTCTGGGTTGGAACTCGCGGTCATTCTCATTGATAAGCAAAAGCGGGAAGTTCTCCTGATATGTTACTTTCATTCCTTGCCTCCTTTCTGACTGTGTAATATCTTTGGTGGAGGTTTTCTTCATACCTTGACCTCATTCTCCAAAAATATTTCTAAGAAATATTTCACCTGTCCTGGCGACCTTAAACTCGGCTGCCATTTATACACCTTCTTCAATAGTCACCCTGAGTCTCTGTGGCACCGGATCCCCCAGTGCCTCTTTTTGAATATAAAGAGTACCAACAGCAATATCCCTGTTGCTGTAGGCCTCCTCACCAAGCTCTTCCTTATATCGGATGGTGTTCTTGGTTTCCTTTTCATAGCTAAATTCCAATTCCAGCTTCTCCATCAGTTACCTCCTCTATCGCTTGTGACTTTAGCCAGCCAGCTCTCAACTTTGCCATAAAAAGGGTTATGCCGTAAGACTTTTTGGTGTGTTTGTGGGGGTTCAAGTTCATATCTAGCTACTCTCCTCCATTTCCTTCTGTGTGTTCTTCCGGCGAGCCTCACTGTCATTTTGCCTTCTTTATCCCATCAGCCATAAACCCTGTGTTAGCCTCGTAATATAGCTCTGCAAAACCACGTGGGCCATCACGGTTCTTTAGAATAATAGCTTCAAGAATATTCCTTTTATCAGTATCCTTCTTATAAAATTCCTCTCTGTATAAGCCGACGACTACGTCAGCAACCTGTTCTAGCTCGCCAGAGGACCTCAAATCGGCTAGGCCAGGCTTTTTTTCTTGCCTAGTCTCAGGAGCCCTGCTCAATTGAGAAACAGCAATGACGGGGATATTCGCCAGCCTAGCTATTGCCCTTAAATCTTTCACTATTCGCCCAATTCGGAGAACCTCGTTGGTATCTTTATTGCCAGCCAATCCGATATAGTCAAACATCATACAATCCACACCTTCAATGGACTGGAGAAATAGCAGCCTGGTGATAGCATCTTCAGTCTTTATAGCTGTCGTGTCATCTATCCAGACAGGCAATTTCTCTAGATCACCCCAAGCTGCCCAAAACTTCTCCCTTTCCTCTGATATTTCCTCGGACTGGCGGAGCTGATACCTATCGAGCTTAGCCTCAGACAAAACTATTCTTTCCAGTATTGCTCGCTTATTTTGCTCTAAGCTGAAAATGGCCACCTTTAAGCCATTCTTGGCTAGTGCCCTGGCAATGTTGATACAAAGCTGGGTCTTTCCCATGGAAGGCCTGCCGGCAATGAGGTAGAGTTTTCCTTTCTCTAGGCCGTTTATTACCCTATCAAGGTGCTTGAATCCAGTGGAATAGCCTCTGAGTCGATGTTCGCTCTCAAGCCAATCGGTGACTTCACCGATGTGCTTATTGGCGATGCTGGCTAAGGAAACTAAGCCCTCTTCCTTACTATCATGCTGGAGAGATAGAAAGCTAGAGACAGCTTCGGGTATGGCTTCACCCAGGGGTTTTTCCTCATATCCCGCTGCAGCAAGTTGCCCCCCAAGGACAATGAGCCTACGGCTATCAGCACACCTTCTTACGACCTTGGCGTAATGCTCAGCATGTAACGATGTCGGCATAATGGATATTAGATGACTTAAATAAGCAGCACCGCCAATTTGCTCTAGCCTGTTTTGGCGCATCAACTCATGTGCTACAGTGATCTGGTTTATAACTTCATTGCGTTGGTAAAGTGACAAGCAAGCCTGATAAATCGCTTGATTTGTTTCATCAAAAAAGTCCTCAGGCTTAAGAAGGGTAGCGATTCTCAATATAGTGTCGGGGTCGATAAGTAAAGAGCCTACCACTGCCTCCTCTGCTTCAATGTCGTGAGGTGGTAATTTTTCCTGCTCTATTTGTTCCATTTTGCCTCCTTTAATCTAGCTTCGTTCTATACGCCACAACGTCCGGGCTTTCGGTTTCCGCAGCTCGCCTAAACTCCTTCTTGCCAATGTCCTCATTGACCCAAACCATACTCACGGATTCTCCGCCACGTTGGTCAACCTTGCTTTTCCAACAGGTAAAAATATCCTCGTCGGTAAAACCGCGGGATAGCATCCTTTTAATAAAGCGAGCTTCCTTGGCAGGATTTGGGATCGGGTCTTTGTTAGTCTTCTCAGGGAAACCCAAGTATTTCTGCATTTGAGCTATCAAGGGATGATTTGAAACTTTTGGTTTGTGGGTACTGTCTTTAGACGGTACACTTTGTTTATATTTATTTAACTTTTCTTTAGGCGTAGCTAATTTCGTATCTGAGGGGGTTGTCATTTTTACCAACAGTTGGGTTGTCATTTTTACCAAGGGTTGTATTGATATTATTTTCAACAGTTGGTGATTTATACAACCCTTGTCCCATTCACCAACTCTTGTATTCATACTGTAGGTATAGCCCTTCCCTGGACCAGCAAAGTCTCTCTTCAAGATATTTTTTTTTACAAGGCCAGCTAGCAGCCTTGAGGTTGTGGCACTATCTGAATTACAGACCACGCCGAATTCACCTAGGGCTATGGCCTTCTCTTTTAGCCTTGTACCATCCTTCCTCTCCCAACCGTAAGTTCGCCGCCACAAATGCAAAATTATGCCCTTTTCCTTCCCGGTCAGCTTCGCTATCGCCAGGGCTTCCAGAAGTAAGTTCGCTATCGGGGTCGTGCCGTCTTCTGGATCAGCTTTGAGTATTTCCTTATCCCCTTTAGGCATCTTCCATACCTTTCCTTCGTTGGAGATTAGATAATTCAGCCTTGCCTCCTTTAGATTCTGGAATGGCCACCCGTAAATGTGCGTCTGTTGGCTGTGGATTAGCCACCTGGGCCTCCTGTGAGGTCAAAAATCAAGAGTTGGTAGCAGGGCTGTGCTGACCTGAGATTATCTTGACTATTTGAGCAGGCTATGTCATTATCATTAATGGACATCGAAAACCTCTGTTTTCTCTCGTCTAAGTCCTGACTGCGGTGGTCGGGACTTTTTTTCTATGCCACATTTAGACCTCGACGGAATATAGCAATCGTTTCGCCCTCCTAAGGTAATAAACATAATCGGCAAGATTTCCCGTGGCTCGTCCACACATAAATGAATGGACTAGCTCTGGCCTATCTTGCCGATCAGTAAATATGAAGCTGAAGCGCTGCCTGTCGTTTCGATCTATGTGTTGGAGCTGCAGTCCCTTAGATAGTAGCCAAGCCGCAATATATAGGTCACTCGTGCGGTAAATTCCTTTCGTTTCCATCTTCGCATTTCCCATCTGAAGTATTCCCGGCGATCTCAACTAGGATTAAGGATAGTTGCCAAAGTGCCCGCTCGGAACGATCCTGAAAACAACCATCGCATCCACGAATATGGAGAGGTTTGGTTATGGCTGGGGATTTCTTACCTCTCATCTTCTTGTCTGTTTGCAGCGTCGCTGCTCCTGAGTCTCTTTAATTCGCTAGCGGGAACTCTATAATGCCCGCACGGCAATTTTTGCCCACATATCTTGCCTTCTTTAAGCCACTCATAAAGCGTCCACCGAGAGACGCCAAGCTCTCGCTCTAAGTCAGCCAGCTTGAGCAGCCTCTCTCTATTTCGCATACTGTAATGCTACGATATGCTATGATTACTGCAACTGACATTTTCAAACTTTGTTGGTGACAAATTGAACGAGAAGCGGAGACGTCGAGGCCCAAAATATGATTGGAAAAAAATTCCGACCAGGAGAAACACGGTAACGGACAAGAATAAGCTGGCGATCGCCGAAACTTATGAGCGCCGATTGGAAGAAGGAGAACGGGGAGAGAGCATTTTTGTGGATCTCGCCAAACAGTGGGGAGTGAGCGTAAGACAAATGCAAAGGTACGTTAGCCAGGGAAGAGCACTGAGAGTTAGGAAACTAAAGGACCTTATGGATTTGCCGTGGTTCGCTAAGAGATTGCTAGAATCTATCACAGTGCCTGAGCCTTTGCGTATCTCTGAACTCAGAGGGCTAGAAATGGGAGAAATTTGGATAGAAAAGCAGCCTGGTTTCCATACTTTTAAGAAACACTTCAGTCATAAGGTTCTTTGGGACACTTTCAAGAGTTGGGAAAATGAGAGGGTGTTGTACAGCCAGAAATGCCTTGAGCTTCTGAAGACAGTGTCTCGCGAAGCAGAGAGGGAATCCCAAATGAAAATAACAGAGGAGTATGATAAGGAAGGCATATATGACACTTTTCCTGCTAGAGTGTATGAGCATGTTCTCTTAAAAACTAAGCCGCAGATGGATAGCCTTTCCGGAGGTTATCTTAAAAATCTCGAAGAGATGCATTTCGACATCAATGGCGATGAGATCATAGCGCGGGAACAGGGGATCTTGGTAGCGAAAGGAAAAACTTACCAATTAGGAAGGTTGGTAGAAGTCTATCAGAAGCTGACTTCCAATCCTCTACTTCTGGAAACAACCAAACAGATTTGGCACCTTTACCATGAACTTAGAGACACAACCAACTACCTATACGAAGAGCTAAATAATTTTTGCTCTTGCATTACTCCAAATTGGATTAGATTCTCTCGTGGCCTGTTGGAGTGAACCTAGAGCTGGACAGTTTAGGTTAGGAAGGATTGACGAGGTCAGGATATCCTAGAAAGAGTACTTTAGGAGATAAAAGGCATCTCTTATAGCTGCAAATTGGGAACCTTTCATTGGAAAGCTTGCCTCGCTGCTCCTAAGGTTCTTCGCATCGTCTCGTGTGAGACTTGGTATTCCTTGGCTAGCTGGCGCAAGCTCTTGGTCTTATGTCGCTCACAAAGATGAGACCGGAGCGAGATTGGCAGCTTTCGTTTAGACTTGACCACGGAGGTAACGGGTGCATATACTGGGAAAAGACCGAATTCCAAGTATTGAAGATATGAATTCGAATCCCCTCGGGGTCGCATCTTCAAGCTTTTGTTGACAAATTCTTGGTAGT
>CAYTBB010000004.1:35512-40501 GCA_964435965.1 uncultured Dehalococcoidales bacterium | reverse complement strand
CTGGCAGCGGAAGCCTGGCCAGCCTAAAAAAGCGAAGCGAAGTGGTCCTTAAGCTGGGCTATCGAACCTCGCCGCCAACTTGGGAATCAGCCACCCCTTATGCCGAGGGCGATATCATTGTCCCGACCGCGGGGAAGGAAACTGGCTTTTTTTATGAATGCACCACGGCAGGCACTTCCCACGCTACTACCGAGCCTACTTGGCCCACCGTGCTGGGAGAAACGGTTGTGGACAATACTGTGGTCTGGACGTGTCATTCCCCAAACGAAGCCTCCCAGGCAGGCGTCTACTGGATAGACGGCTGGGATTACTTATCAGCGTATCCCAACCAGTCAACCTTCGTCCTTCACTGTTTAGACGGTTGGGGCCTATCCGACCGGTGGCTCGCCCGCACTCAGCTGAGATGGAACTTTGCCTGGTTCCCCGTGCTTCCTGAAACCGTCTGGCAGCTTATCAAACGTATGCTCTGCAGGTGGGGTATTTGCCTCTGCAACCTTTGCAACCGCAGTACTGCTATAAATAGCCTTAGGCCTGAGTTTATCGTTAACCCCGGGCAGCCAGGGGACGCTGCCGTCAGGAGATTACTGGCTATGGTCCCTGATCTGCTCGATTACCAGCGGTATTCTGCTGCCCTGGATTACACCGTCGCCACCACCAAGGAGCCCAGGGGAGCAGATCATCAATATCCTGATTCGTCCTGCTACGAGTATAAGAACGCTCCAGGCTATCACCATACCCTGGCTGGCGAATATCGTCAGGCCGTCCCGCTCACCCATGCCAGAGCCATCGGCCGAGACGCCGAGGATGCCAACATCATCGCCTCAGCCTTCGATTGGGACAATCTTGAGCTCGCCATAGACAACTTCCAGCCAGATTATGACCCCAACCTGGAAAATGCCACCAGGGCCCAGGAGAGAGCCGATGCTATCCTACGAAAGAGTTCCTTAGAGGCTGAGGGGGGTCAAATAACCGTTCCTGTCAACTGCGGCCAGGAGCTCTACGATGTCATCACCGTCACCGACGAGCGCTGCGGGATCTCGAGTAAGCTTTATCGTGTCATGGCCATCCAGGTCGATTACAGCCGAAGAGAGGCTCGCTATGCCCAGAGGCTCACCCTTGCCGCACCCTAAAAAGCTGTCAGCTTATTAGCAGTTCAGAAAAGGAAACCATCGGAGTCCCAAAAAGAATAAAGGGGAGTCAAACAACAAAAGCAAGGCCGACATCGCAAACAGCCCACCCCCAACCACCCCCCAAGCGACGCCAAAGCTTGACAACACCCCTAAGTAGGCTATAATACTAAAAGCAAAGCGAATTGGTCGACCGCGGGCTCCTCTTATACCACCCCGCGGGGAACAACAACGTTAGGAGGCCAGCGACGTACACTTCATTTCGAATCGACAACTTTCGGTGCTTCCCCAAGCTCGCCCTCACCGATCTGGAAAGGGTTAACCTGATCGCAGGCGTCAACAATGTAGGCAAGACCGCCTTCCTCGAAGCCCTCTTCCTCCACTGCGGCGCATACAATCCACGACTAACCCTCAACCTAAATGCCTTCCGAGGCATCGGGGGCATGACGGTTGATTTGCGGCCGTCGGCTGCAACCCCTTGGGACTCCCTGTTCGCCCGTTTTAACACCTCAAACCCAGTTGAGTTGCTCGGGCAAGATGAACAAACAGGCAAACGCCTCCTCCGCCTAACGGTCGTCACCGACCCACACGAGCTCGCCCAAATTGCTCATCCCCCACAAGAAGACACCTCACGCCCCTCACAGCCTACCCTCGCATCATCAGAGGTCACCCAAGTCTTAAAGCTCTACTACAAGCACAGAGAAACGACCGCCACCTACTACCTGATCCTCAACCCCGCCGGCATCGCAACCACCCCCGTCGCACCACCTCCCCCCTTCCCCACATACATCCTACCGGCCCGCATGTCTATTCCCGCGCGGGAAGAGGCCGAGCTCTTCGGCAGGATCGACATCGAGGGCAGGCAAGACGTCCTTCTACGAGTTCTCCAACTCCTCGAGCCACGCCTCACCCGCCTCTCAATGGTGACCGCCGGAGGCGAGCCAAGGCTGCATGGAGACATCGGCGTGGGCCGCCTCGTACCTCTCCCCCTGATGGGCGACGGCATGGTTCGCCTCGCAACGCTCGTCCTACGTATCATGAACGCACCGAACGGAGTAGTGCTCGTAGACGAGGCCGAGAATGGCCTCCACCACTCCATCATCCTCAAGGTCTGGGCTGCAATCGCCACAGTGGCCCGCCAATTCAACACTCAGGTCTTCGCCACCACCCACAGCCTAGAGTGCATCAAGGCGGCCCATACAGCATTCGCACAAAGCGACAAATACGACTTCCGCCTACACCGCTTAGAGCGCAGCAACGAAACCATCCGTGCTGTCACCTACGACCGAGACACCCTTACAGCCGCGATCGAAGAACGCTTTGAGGTGCGATAGTGGCCAACGATCGCATCGAGGGCACGCACCCAATCGACATCACGCAGTCCATCCAGATCACGCAGCGTAACCTCCTCGTAGTAGAAGGCGTAGATGATCAGCTTTTCTTTTGCAGGTTCGCACAGCACATCCAGGCCCACGACATCCAAATTATGCCCATCGGCGGCAAAACCAAATTGCGAGGCAACCTGAAACTGCTGAAATTATCCCCCAACTTCGACAACGTCACCTCCCTGTGCATCGTCAGAGACGCCAATGACAACCCAACGGCCGCTTTTCGAAGCGTCTGCGCTGCCCTCAAGAACGTCAATTTGCCTGCCCCTCAACGCGCTCGACTGCCCACCAACAGTACTCCCCACGTGACGGTTATCATTCTCCCCAACGAAACCGAGTCCGGCATGTTAGAAGACCTCTGCCTTAGAGCCGTCGCGTCGGATCCAGCCATGCCCTGCGTCGCCCGCTACTTTCAGTGCCTCCAGCAGGAAGGCCACAACCTACCCCGTAACCTGTCGAAAGCCAAGATACACGCCTTCCTCGCGTCCAGGCCGGACCCAGAAAAGCGCCTCGGACAGGCAGCCCAGGCCAATTATTGGCCCCTCGATCACGAAGCCTTCTCGCAGCTTAGGGACTCCCTCCAAATCGCCCTGTCACATAGCTAGAACCCAGACAGGCTACAGTCCCAACCTCGCGCACCCCCCATCGCCACTCCCGCTCCACCTCCAACAGCCCGAACAACCTCAACCCTCGGCCTCAGCAGCCGATTGCGCCATCCCGCTCAGTTTGCGTTCCATTCCCAACCCCATCCCCTCCTGGCCCTTCGCTCTGCGAGCGGCCGATCCCTTCGGGCATGCGGCCGTGTTCGCTCTCGGGCCACCGCCCTTGCCCCCTTGTCGCGCCGCCTGCTACCCCTCTGACGTCGGCGGCTTTGCCGCCTCCTTGCGGCACCATAAAACATTTCCCCTGTTAGATCATTGTGAGCAAAGCAATTTCATAGTCCATCCCTAAGATTGCTTCGGCATGATCCTTCCCCTTCGCTTTACTCAGGGTCAGGATGCCGCGCAATGACAAAAAGGGGAGATGCCTCACGATAACAAGAGAGAAGTGTGTCTTGCAACAACAGGTGAGGAACAGGCTATGCCCGGCTGATGGAGACCAGGCCTTTCTTTATGGCTATAACTACTGCGTGAGTGCGAGCATTGGCATTGAGCTTGCGGAGAATAGAGGTTATGTGATTTTTGATGGTCTGCTCGCTGACACTTAGCACTTCAGCGATTTGTTTATTGAGGTAGCCCTGAGCCATATAATTGAGAATCTCTGTTTCTCTGGGGGTGAGCGGTGAGATGAAAGTGGCAGCCTCTCTTTCCCTGGAGAGTTCCTGAAACTGCTGTAGTATCTGCTCGGCCACCTTTGGTCGGTCGGCAAGGTTTTCATTTATGGGGTGCTCACCGCGGGCGCATCGTCTGATAGCTTGCGTCAGCTCATTGGCATTGACATCCCGGCTCAGGTAAGCCGAAACCTGGGCTTTGATTGCCAGGAAAAGCTGCTTGTCTTCCGGCTGTGGAGTGAGGATGATGGTAGCCACACTGGGCAGGCGTTGTTTTATGGCACGACATAGTTCTAAGCTATCGAGAAAGGCAGCATTGGTACCCAAGAGCACCACATCGGGGGGCGAAGTCTCAATCGTGGAGAGTATTTCTTCATTGACATCAGCCTCCCCTGATACCTCCATATCCGTCATGTGGGAAAGCGAGACACGTATGCCCTGGCGGAACAAGGGTTGTTGATCAATTATGAATACCTTAGTCATTTTATCCTCTTTCTGTTTAATTCCCCATTATCCTTATAGTTCCTACGTCCTCTTACTTTAGTTTAGCACATATGGTGTAGAATGCAAATCTTGCTGATAGGGCAGGGGACTAAACAGAGGGAATGCTATTAATTAGCTCCTGTTTGAGGCTATCAAGCCTTGATTCAAGAGGTTCGGTTAACAGGTGCCAGCTTTGTTGCCACTGAGGTGTGGCCTCGATATTGATATTGCCCACCGCTGTTCCAGAGATTCTCAGTTTATGCAAGGTTTCCCGACATTTGATTTCTATTGCTTGCCTTGTCTTGTCTGCCAGCTGCTCATATTCTTGAACTAGCCCCATTATTCGTTCTATGATTGACTCTGATTTCGGCTCGACTGCGGCTATTCCCTGGATAATTCTCTCCAGGCGGGGATAAATCCCGCCACTACGATTATCATACTTTGTAGGGTCGGGGCTCGTCCCCGACCAGCTCTTTAAATCGATAGCTTGTGTCAGGTGAGTTAGGGCTGCTTGTCTCACCAGGTCTTTTTTCTCTTGGTACTTGTTTAGCTCTATGGCTAATGGTAGCGGCTCAGGACTATCAAGATATCTTTGGGCTATTGCCCGGCCAATTTGACGGCATTCTTGCTCCCTTTGTCGCTGCATTTCTTCGGCTGATAGCTTGCCCAGCCGGTCAGCTTTTTCTTGGGCAATTTCCCAGGCGCTCTTTAGCTTACCCAT
>CAYTBB010000004.1:2646-35412 GCA_964435965.1 uncultured Dehalococcoidales bacterium | reverse complement strand
CCAGCCGGTCAGCTTTTTCTTGGGCAATTTCCCAGGCGCTCTTTAGCTTACCCATTTGCCTCCCCTGTCATTCTGAGCCTTCACGGAGTTTACCCTGAGCAAGATTCTTCGGTCGCTGTCCCTTCGCTATACTCAGGGCTTCGGCTCACCCCTCAGAATGACAAAATGCGAAGGGTTCAGGTGACAATAGCACTAAGTTCTAAGCTTTAGCAAAAATTAAAGATGAAAAACTAAATGCTTTTTATTTCACTTCGGTTATTTGAATTTTGCTTGAAAGGCATTTTAGCTTATAATATTGAAGGGGTCAAAGTTAATTTTTTCAGGGTGTGGTTATGATTCAGCATAGCTCTATACAATTGGCGGAGAACTTTTACTGCTATGTCTGGGCAGGAAGGGGAAATAACTGCAACGCCAGCCTTTTGTGTCACGTTTTACGGGGGGAGCGACCCCATGTATTGGTTGACCCGGGGCATATCAAGGATGAACTTGGGGAGACTTGCTTCGATTCCTTGACCAAAGCTATGGAGAAGGATGGCTTCAGGGTAGAAGAGGTGGGTTTGGTAATTGGCACCCATTGCCATCCGGACCATTTTGAAGCTGTTGAGTTGGTAGTGGAGAGAAGCGGTGCTTTAATGACTTTGTCTCTGGAGGAGGACGAATTTTATGGTAACAGGGGGAAGCACTTTTATAATATGGTTGGAAGTAAGGCTCCACAGGCTAAGCCCTTCTTTTACCTTAAGGAGGGTGATTTAAGCCTCGGTGCTAAGAATAAGTTAGCTATCAAGGTTTTGCTTACTCCAGGACATACTCCGGGTTCGATTTCTCTTTACCTGGAAGAGGAGAAGATATTGATAAGTGGCGATGTGGTCTTTGCTGGCAGCATTGGCCGGGCAGACTTTCCCGGCGGCAGTCCTTCTTTATTAAGGAAGAGCATTGATAAGCTGTCTCAGCTTGATGTGGAATACCTGGTTCCCGGTCATAGCACCGAGTCAGGCAGCATAATTGCTGGCAAGGATAAGGTGGCGCGTAATTTTCACCTGGTCAAGATGGTTATTTAAGGAGCTTAACTGTCACCCTGAGCGCTAGCGAAGGGTCTCGAGATTCTTCGCTAGGCTCAGAATGACAGGAAGTGCGAGGGTCAGAATGATGGGAAGAAGAGGTGGTGCAAACACGGCGAGGAAATCGCAGGCAAGGGTATGAATATGGATGAAAGAATTAGATATGCTGTGGAGCACACTGAGCTAATCCGGCCTCCGCAGCAGCACCTGGCTACTTTTGGCAGTACCACTATGAATTACTATGTCATTACCGGTTTGGCGGAAAATGTCAGTGTGGTCCGGGATGGGAAGGTGATTGCGGAAAAACCAAGGATTGTTACTCCTTCTTATCTGGTTAAGTTGGAAGGCTTCAGCGAGGAGTCGAGAAAATACCTTAGCATTATGGCTAGAGAGCATCCCGATGAGCCGGGTGTTTTCTACCGCTATAAGAATCAACCTAAGGAGATGAACGTTGTCTCCGAATCTCTAAGGCAGGTGATAAGTAAGCTCAATGCCCAGCTAGAGGAGGAGCCTGACCCTTTGAGCGCCATAATTAAGGGAGTGGAAGAATTATGGGATGTATCGCTCCTTATGTTTATCTATCACCTGACTAGCCGGTCTATTCAGACCAATGTGGCTGAGTTTCGCCGCAGAGGCTTTCTCAATATAGATGCCAGCGGGGTGCCCAAAGATGCCCGAAATCACATTGAGGAGCTTTTTGCCCAGGTGAGGAGAGACGTTTCTCGTGCCCCGGAATTGGTGGCAGAGTTAAATAGGTGGGGTCTGTTTCCGGAATATCAAGATAGGTTTTTTGCTCTGTTCGGAGGGAGATAACTAGACTAGCTTTCTTAGCAACTCCACTAGCTCTTTTACTGCCTCGCCGTAGTCGATTACCATCTCGGCAGGAAGCCAGTTCTCATAAAAGTTCTGGTGAAGGGCTGAAGCCAGCCCGAAGAGTCTGATAAGCTCCCGATTATTTAGTTCCTGGCTGAGCTTGGTGGCAAATAGGTAAAGTTCACCGTGAGACCTTAGGTCAATTCCTCTTTTGGCTGCTACAGCCTTGACCATCTCAGCGGCTGCTCCCCAGAATTTCTCCGATGCCTGAACATAATCGCCCTTGCCAATTAGGACATCAGCCTCCCTTAAATACTTGTTATCTAAGCTAATGTAATTATTTATCTTTTCCATCTGGAGTAATTATAGCGTAACCACGATCTCAGTTACATAAGCCCCAGGTACCAGTTAAGTATGCTGCTTCCCCATAGCAGCGTGACTAAAGTAGCCAGGGAGAGGAAAGGACCGAAAGGAATTGCTTCCTTGCGTCCTCTCTTTCTGGCTATCAATAAGGCTACAGCTACCAGGCCGCCTATGATAGCTCCCATAAGCAGGGCAAGCAATACCAGGGGAAAGCCGGTGGCTAAGCCGATGAGGGCTGCCAGCTTGACATCTCCCCATCCCATTCCCCCGCGGGAGATAATAGCTATTAGCAGGAGTAGCGCGAAGCCAATGCTGCCACCAACCGCGAAGTTGGCTATGCCGTGGAATTTTAGCTGTGTAATCCAGGGCTGGGGTAGAAATAAAGCAAAGAGCAAAGCTACTGCCATTCCGGGATAAACTACCTTGTTTAGGATAAGCCCCTGCTCCAGGTCAACTACGAAGATGATAATAAATAGGCAACTATAGAAAGCCATAACACCAAGTTTTGGCGTCAAGCCATAGCTACCATAGAGGAAAGCGAACATGCCACCGGTGGCGAGCTCCACCCAAGGAAGGCGCTTGGGTATGGGAGCCTGGCAATACCTGCAGCGACCACGGAGCCAGAGATAGCTGAATATTGGGATAAGGTCCTTAGCGGCTAAGCGGTGGTGGCAGGCCTCGCAGTGTGACGGCGGGTTTAGGATGGACTCATCTCGCGGCAGGCGGTCAAGGCACACGTTGAGGAAGCTACCCACGGCAAATCCCAAAAGGGCAAAGACGATTGTGTAAATGATCACCATAGGTTCCTCGCCAGATAAGGGGGGCAACCATGGGTTCCCCCTGTCTCTCATTGTGGCTATTTGATGGCCTTAAGTCAATAGGCCTCAACTTTGTCGTACGAGGCTTGTAGTGCGAGGCTTTAGCCTCATGCTATCTGGGGCGAGTGATGTTAACCCCAGGCACGACCCTGAAGGGTCGCACTACGATAGTTTTGAGAATGTGGGACGCGCTACCAACACTATTGACATTTACCAGGGAAAATGGCTACACTTGGGCTGGGTTTAGCCTTAAAAAATCACGGGAAAATGGCAGCAGAATATCCAGCTAAAGCACGGCATAGCCAAGAACCAGCAAAGTTCTTGGAGGCCATGCTGCGAGGGAGCATCCTGGAGATAAAGCCGCAGCTTAATCCACAATCTGAGCTGGGCTTTTCCTTTCCCACCGTAAATCAGCTTCTTAACACCAGCGATAAGGAATCAGTGGCAATCCTGGAGTCTTTGGCTGGGGAGGGCATACTGGTAAGGAAGTTTTTCGATAAGTTTCTCCATTGCCCTCAGTGTGGGTCAATGAATCTCAGGCCGGTTTACTGCTGTGGTAAATGCGGCTCAGGAAACATCGTCCGAGGTCGGGTGCTGGAGCATCTGGTGTGCAAATATGTCGGCACGGAGGAGGAATTCTTTCTCAAGAGCAGGCTGGTATGCCCCAAATGCAAGCAGGAATTATATACCTTGGGCACTGATTACCGCAGCCTGGGGGTGTTATACAAATGTCGTGACTGTGGTGAAATATTTAATCCGCCAACAATAAACTGGCGCTGCCTCAAGTGCTCCTCCATCACTGTCGAGGGTAAAATCACTGAGGTAGATGCCTACTCCTATTCTTTAAACGAAGAGAAGAGGAACTGGCTACAGTTTGAACTCAAGCCCAGATCGAAGCTTATTCAATTCATTCAAGGTCGGGGCTACGAAGTAAGGGAAAATGTCAGGGTGAAAGGCAGGTCAGGGGCAGAGCATACCTTCGACCTTTTGGCTACCAGAGATGATAACATCGTGGTGCATAACATCGCTGTCGGCATTGAAATATCAGCCCAGCCCATAGGGCTGAGCAAGGTATTTAGCTTTGATGACAAGGCCTATGACACTGGCTTCTATGATAAGGTGTTGATTGCCATTCCAGGAGTCACTCCGGAAGCAAGGCAGTTTGCTGCCAGACAGCGGATAAGAGTTCTGGAATCGGCGGATTTGGAGGCATTCTTAGCTAGAGATATCTTTCCCGCTCCACTTCCAGAAGTGGAAGTCGAGATGGAAAGGAAGCCATTTCAGTTCAAATCCAAGTCAGAGCTGGTTAGTTGTCTCTGCAGCCGCGGCTACGAAGTAAAGGAAGGTGCCAGGATAACAGGCAGGTCGGAAGCGGAACATACTATAGACATTTTGGCTACCAAAGATGATGGCATTATGGTGCATAATATCATCATTGGCATCGAAGCATCAGATAAGCCCATAGGCATAAATAAAGTGTTTGACTTTGATGACAAAGCCTATGACACTGGCATTCACGACAAGATTCTAGTTGCTGTCCCGGGCTTAAGCCGGGAAGCCATGAGGTTTGCCCGACGCCAAAGAATAAAGGTCTTTGAAGCTGAGACGCTGGAGCCAGAATAATCTGTATTTCTCTCCGTTATGGCGAACTCCGCAGAAGGTCAATTCCGTAGTGCGAGGCTTTAGCCTCGTGCGGTGTCATTGCGAGGCACAGAGTGCCGAAGCAATCTCTTACAGTTCTTCATAATATAGACGTAGTATTGCTTATCCATAGCTACATTATAACTAGAGATTGCCACGCGGAGCCTGTCCTGAACAAGATTCTTCGGTCGCTTCTCTCCCTCAGAATGACAAGTAGCGAAGGGCTCACAATGACGTACAGACTTGTGGTACCTCCCGTGATGAACATCTGGTGAAACAGCACCTACCTATGACCTTTTTCCTATGTAAACTATTACTAAGAGCCTATTTACATTAGCTATAGGCGAATTTAGAATGAAGTTGAAATAAAACCAAGAGAAGGAGGTGAGCTTCGAGAACAAAAAGTAAGAGCGGGTTGTCTGGCTTATGTCATTCTGAGCGTAGCGAAGAATCTCTGAGGACTTTTCACTTTGTTCAGGGTGACAGGAGAGGATGACAAAACAACAAGGAAAGGAGGTTAAAAATGCCAAGAACAAAATATCCCATATTTAAGTGCCTGCATCGTAGCCAGAAGGGTTTCACCCTGGTGGAGCTGCTCATCGTCATCGCCATTCTGGGCATCATTGCGGCTGTAGTCGTGCCTAATATCGGCAAGTTCACCGAGAAAGGGTACGTAGAGGCAGCTAATGCCGAAGTTGATGCCATTAGCACGGCGGCTATGGGCTACTATCTGGATGAGGATTCGTGCCCGGCTACTGTTGCTCTCCTGGTAGACGGCGGCTATTTAAGCAAAACCCCCGTGAATACCTACGAACTTGAGGACTGCAATGTAAAAACCGGCACGGCTGCCGGACGCTTTGATGGCCATATCACCTGGAATACCACCGGCAAGCACTGGAGCGAAGAGACATCATAGCTTGACCTTTATCCCATCTAGTACAAAAGGCAGTCTGCCGCGGCAAGGCGATAAAATTAGTCACTTAGTCGATAGTCGGCAGTCCTTTAGTCTTTAACTGAGTGAGTTGTAGCGGCGAAGCAATCCCGTGAGATTGCACGCTTTGTTCGCAATGACAGGTGGCAGAGTCCCTCTCCACCTCTACCTCCCCGGATAAAGAGATTGGTGGGGAGGGCACTCTTAGGGTCGGGCCAAGCCCTGACCCTAAGAGGCTTGCTCATCCATCCCCTCTCCCTTGACGGGAGAGGGTTAGGGTGAATGTGAGGCACAGAATGCCGAAGCAATCTCACCTACCCCACCGAGATTGCTTCACGGAGCTTGCCCTGAGCAATATGAGATTCTTCGGTCGCTGAGTTTATCCTGAGCTGTATCAGATTCTTCCCCTTCACTTCGTTCAGGGCTTCGGCTCACCGCAGTAACATGATGGGGCTAAAGCCCACGGTTACGACTTTCGATAATTGGCGTAGTGTGAGGCTTTAGCCTCGTGCAAATAAAAAAGGCACGACCCTAAAGGGTCGCGCTACACTTTTTATTGCGGTAGGTGAGGTGCCAGCGACGGGAGGTCAATCTCTAGGGTTTGGACTTGTCCTATTTGGCAAGGGACGGCACGTGGCCCACCATGTCCTCTACTGCGTTCCTGTCTTGGCAGTATTTGACCAAGCTCTCGCCGGTGATGATTCCCTTGAGATAAAAGCTGACCAGCGATTGGTCCAATGTCTCCATGCCCTCCTGATTGCTAGTGCTGATGACGTTGTGGAGTTGATAAATTTTGCCCTCCCGGATGAGGTTTCTCACTGCCGGACTGCCCAGCATTATCTCCACAGCAGCTATCCTTCCTGAGCCGTCAGCTCGTGGCACCAGCGTCTGACACAGAACACCGATAATAAGGGAGGCTAACCTTGCCTGGGCGAGGTACCTCTCGTGGGGCGGGAATATGTCTATTACTCTTTCTATAGCCTGTGCCGCGCTGGGGGCATGACCGGTGGTGAGCACCAGGTGCCCCGTTTCCGCCACAGTAAGCACAGCGGCGGCGGTCTCCAGGTCCCTGATCTCGCCGACGAGGATGACATCGGGGTCCTGTCTCAGGATATGTTTTAGGGCTCTATCAAAAGACAAGGTATCAGTGCCCAGCTCCCGCTGAGTGATGGCTGACTTGAGGTTAGGGTGGTTGTATTCTATGGGGTCTTCAATGGTAACTGCATGGCAGGTGCGATTACTATTGATGTGATGTATCATGGCTGCCAGAGTGGTAGTTTTGCCGCTTCCTGTGGGTCCAGAAACTATCACCAAGCCTCTGGGCCGCAGGGCTAATTCCTTGCATACCTGAGGCAACTCCAATTCATCTATGGTGGGAATCACGGGTGGCAAAAGACGCAGGGCAAAGCTAATTGCTCCGCGCTGTTGAGCCACATTGCAGCGAAGGCGGCCCACGCCGTGGAGGGTGTAGCCGAAATCAAGCTCTAAGGTATGCTGGAACTCCTCCCTTTGCTCCGGTGTAGTTAGCTGGATAAAAGCTTCGCTTATTTTCTCAGGGGATAGTGGCGGCATTCCATCCATAGAGCCTAGGGAGCCATTGATGCGCAACATAGGCGGGGAAGCAACCATCAGATGCAAATCTGAGGCGTTTTCCCCCTTAGCCAGCCGAAGCAAGTCAATGATATTTTCCATATAGCTTATAGTAAGCGCCTACGACCTGTAATGCAATAGCCTTTTAGTCCTAGTAGCGGGTGTATTTTGGTACTAAGCGGCTCACTTGTCATTGCGAGCCGAAGGCGTGGCAATCCCTTGCGGAGGCTACCGCATCCCACCGAGATTGCTTCGGCACTTTGTGCCTCGCAATGACATGGAGTACTAGGTTCAGACGTTTTTGGTAAGCATTAAGGTGAAGCCTAGCCGGTGCTCTTCCGTGTGTATCTCGGTGATGACCACCAGAACAAACCTGCCGGTCGCTCTCAAATCTTCGGCATAGTGGGAAACAGCATCTTTATCACTAAATAAACCTTTTACTGTCAAAGTATCGCTGCTATGAGTTACGCTGAGAAGCCTATCCTCTTGGGCGCCAGGTAAACAGCTATTGATCTGGCTTAAATCGTCATTTACTTCGTCTCTACCAGTGCGGAAGTCATCAAGCGTAATGGTGAAGGCAGCAACAGTTTTTTCCAGCGAGGAGACTTGCTCGCTCAGGGCGGTTATTTCCTCACTTTGAGCAACAAATTGAGCACGTCTTGAGGTGACCAGCTGGCTTATATTTGCTAGATTGGCACGCAAATCAGCGGTGTGGGCTGAGGTGGTCATGTTGGCGAAAACCCCCAAAGCTACCAGGGCAATGCCAGCTATAATAACCGGTATAAAGAGAACTTCGGATATGGGGCGAGGCTTGGGGCGATAAACTTCGGGAAGAGCATTGAAATTGACCAGCAAATAAGCAGCGGCTTCTTTCTTTGAGACCGGCACCTCCTTGAGCGCCAGGCCAATATTGGTCAAATATTGGCTGGCTGGGAAACCCTCGGGAGTCTCAAGAGGTGAGGGCAATGCCTGAACTGGGCGTTCCAGCCTTCCAAGTAGCAGCTTCCAGGCATTGGGTTGCTCAGCAAGCTCCCCGCAAACCAGCAAAGGCACAGCGGCTTCAATGGGCTTATCCATATGACCGGAATTGTAGAAGGTGATGGTCCTATCCAGTTCCTCTTTGATGACGGACATCTTTTCCTTCAGCCGGCTTTCTTGGGGTAAGGACAGGCTGCGCACCACCTGGGGGATTCCTTCCGTCAGAACCACAATGTCAAAACTGGCGGGCTGGACATCAATTATGATAGCTCGGGACTCAGTGGCGGTTCTGGCTAGAGCCAAAGGCTTTAAATCCATAAGATAGGGATTTAATCCTGCCTTACGCAATGTTGAGATTAGGGCATCTACAGAATTTCTAGGCGAAGCTGCCAGGTAAATCAGCGTCTCTCCTTTTAAGCTAGGCAGAATTTGCCAGGAAAGATAAAGCTCCTCTAGGGGAACTCCCAAAACCCTGGCTGCTTCCCTCCTTACTGCCTCGGGCAGCAAACTCTTGGGCAGTTCCGGGAGGGTAATCAAGCGATAAAGGCAGTTGATGCCACTGATACCAGCGATTACTCGCCTGGTGCTTATTTTTTGACTTCGCCAAAGTTCCTTGACTTTGCTGGCTACGGCATCCTGGTCCTGGACAACTCCATCCTTGACCGAGCCGGGCTCCAGGGGCGTGCTGGCCCATTTTGGTGGTTGTCTTCCTCTGGCTACCAACACCCAAATAGCAGAGTTATCTATATATATGGTGGTTGCTTCTCTAGCCATTATTACTTTCCTGTTTTGTCATTCTGAGTGCAGCGAAGAATCTCCTGGCTCTTTTAGACCCTACGCTATGGCTCAGGGTGACAAAGAGTACTTGCACGAGGCTAAAGCCTCGCACTACATTTTTATTATCCAGCTTCATAAGCATAAATCTTCAATCCCAAAGTGATTGATGCTTTTTCTGCGCTCTCGCCCTCTTCTACTTCGGGAACATTTATCTTGACCGATTCTATAGTGGCAGTGGAGACCCCCGCACTTACCTTATTGCCGAAATTGAGCAATGCTACTAGTTCGCCTTCGGCAGCAATGCTCAGAGTGAAGATGCGATAGGTGATGCCATTCAGCTCCTCATCTTCGGGAAGTGAAGAGGAAAGCCTGGTTATAGTTACATTAGCCTCCTCAGCAGCCTGAAACAAAGCTTCATCGATTTCTATGGATTCGGTATATTGGCGGAACTTACTCTGAGGGCTAGTAATACGGGAATTGGCTTGGCTGAGCCTCGTTTCCAATTCTTCCCTCTCGGCTGCATACGCGGCTGCATATTTATCATACTTGCGGAAATCCAGCTGGGCCTGAACTGTATCGGCATTTAGCCGACGTTGCTCCGCTATCTGGCGACCATAATTTACACTCAAGCCACCGAGGAGGATAGCCAGAATACCGATAGTTAAAATCCAGCGAGCTGGTCTACCTATTTTCATCGGCTTTACCCTTTACAACTAGCCTTAACTCATTATACAGCACTAAATCAATAAAGAGAATACTTTGTACTCGTTCACGTGATTGGTGACACATAGCTTCCTTCTTTGTCATTGCGAGCCGAAGGCGTGGCAGCCTCACGGGATTGCGGAGCCTGTCCCGAGCATAAGCGAGGGATCTCACTCCTCGCAATGACATAAAGGGGGGCATGACCTGTAGCCGCGACAAATAAGGGATGTTGAAGGGTGGGCTATGTATTCACCTGTCTCCAGATGGTTTTGCTGCACTACACAAAATTAGCTCAACATAGGGAAGAGCAGTAATCACTGCTACTTAATTTTGTAAATTCCTCTCCTGCGCCCTACAAATTGAATTACGATGGTCTTACCTTCCAGCGTATAAACTACTCTCCAATCTCCTATACGCAACTTAAATGTCCCTTCAAATTTACCAGTTAGGGGCTCAGGAATAACTCTTTCAAAATTGCCAGAAAACCAAGTAATCCTTGTTAAGATTCTTCAGGCTATTGGCTCATCAAGCCTCTCAAGGTCTCTTATTGCTCTCTCAGTCCACTCGATCTTAACCAAATTTCTTTAGTACCTCTTCATGCGAAATCTTCCTAGAGGGTTTTTTCAAACGTTCCTTTAGTTCCTGTTTAAATTCCTCCCTCAATTCTAGCCCGGAATCGGGGTCCCCGAGAACCTCTAAGATTTTCTGCTCTACTAAATATTCCAGCTCGTCAATGGTTAAGTCTTTAACTTTTGTCATTTTTATCACCCTTTGTTGGATTATACCCGCTTAAACCTCACCTTGTCATTCTGAGGGAGCACTTCGGCTTCGCTCAGTGTAAACTCCGCGACCGAAGACTCTCCAGACCCTTCGCTACGCTCAGGGTGACAATAGGAGGCATCATTCTACGTGTGGCGGGGGTCTTTCATCTATCTTCCCTCTTCAAGGGAGCAGATTCAGCCTGTGAAATGCTATTTCACACAGCAAAGGCGAGGTGAAGGACACTTGGAAGCAATCTGGACTAGTGACTTCTAACTCTAGACTAACAACCTTTGACTAACAACTATTTCGTATTACCTACCTCATCGCAGCAGGTAGCTGAGGGTGCCGCCGGTGGTAACATCGCTGCGGAAGGAGAGAATGATATAAACCGTGTTAAAGCCGTCACTGCTAGCCCCGTAAGGGGGATACCTGCCTCCGGTAGGCATGTCCACCTGGGCTGAGGTGTCCCCTGGCTGCAGTATTCCGCTACCCCAGGTGATACAAAAGGTGTCAATGTCTATGCCTGGTACCTCGAGTCCGGGTGATTCGGAGTTCCACACATTATAAGATGGACTTTCGTCATTCGACAGTTCCTCGCCCTCAACCACTAGGTAGTCGCCGGTTATGGCGCTATCTCCTTCGCCCACAAAGACGGTTAGCCTGGCTGCGTTGACCTCGTCTTCGATTGGCTCTGGAACCAGGAAGCCACTGATGGTACCGCCATCTTCACCGTCGCCATCAAAATCGGGGTTGCTATGCCAGGCCTCAATGAAAGTGAAATCGGGGTTTCGTATATCGTAGAGATAGAGCTGATGCCCTTTTGTCTCCGGGCTGGTATAGATGATTATCAGCGACCAGCCGGCATGGCAATAGTTGTGCCGGGTAGGGTAGTACCCACCCTCTTTTTCAGCCGGGGTGCCTAGGGGGTAGCCTGTCTCCTCCCCTGAGGGATAGAGCTCAAAGGAAAAATCAGGGTCTTCTTCGTTAGGCGCCACCACGTGCCCAAGGGTGTATGTTCCAGCACCGTTATTAGCGATGTCCTCGTCCTCAATCCACTGTTCGACCAGCTCGGTAGCGTCATATAAGCAACAGTAGGACCAAGTGTCTTCGTAGACGTGTTGGCCTGGGTCGTCTGTCCCTTCCGTTAGCTGCCACCACTTGGCCGTTATTTCATCAGCATTCAGCGTTGTCGTGCCGAACATAACCTTGTTCACTCTGGCAGTCTCCTCGAGCAGCACTCTCAGATTCTCGGCGGTGGGATTGTCCGGATACTTCAGGCTGCCTCCGCCAGAGGATGGCACGGTAATGCTGACATTATCGATGTAAACGTATTCATCAGAGCCATCGTAATTCTGTATCCTGAACTGTATTTTGAAGTTGTTCGTCAGATATGCTTCTGGAATTGTATCACTGTAAGGCTGTGGAGAGGTACCAATCTCATTGCAAAACGCATCCGTCCAGTCACTCCAGGAGCTGCCTCCGTCGCCGGAGAAGCGATACTGGAAGCAATCGTCTGGGGCCTGAGGGCCATAGGAGTAGTTCCAGTTGCGCCAGGATACATTGACTGTCTGGCCCGAGTATTCGGTCAAGGGCAGGCTCTCTTTAAGCGTAAGCTCCCTGCCCCCACCGAATTCGTGATGTGCGTAGAAGGCTGTGTAGGACCCAGATTCGTGCCAATCGCTGCCGTGATCCCAGTTTGAGTCGGGTGAATAGAGGTCCGTGCAGTTGTCATAGAAGACCTCAATCTCGGATCCGGATGGCTCATATCCGTGCCAGTCTATCCATCCTGTCCAGTAGAGAAAGGCAGCTTCCACCGTCGCAAGTGAAGGGATATCGTCCCCAGCTATGGCAGCGCCGCTTTCCTCATAGAGTCTGTTGCGGTAGTTCACATCACCGGTAGGTGTAAGCAGGCTGTTGCCAACAGCGAAGTAATCTCCCGCTATGGTAGAGCCTAGTTGGTGCACCTCTGTTTTGGACGTATAAGCTTCAACAGCGGACTGGTGACCCATAACAGGGTCGGTAGCCACGGAGTCAATCTTGTAAACCTTTGTGTCAGCATCCCAGGCGAAAGAAATGTCAGGAACATCGGTTGTCTCTATCCAGGACATGGCACCTCCCGGGCTCCGCTCCGACTGACCGGAGGTCACCTGGAACGTGACGCTTCTCATCGTGGGGTAACCCACAGCACCGGGATCAGGGAAGTCTTTAAACAGAACAGAACTAAAATCCCAGACTACAGCTTTGCCGCTACAGTAGTCGTCAACATCCGGAGCAGAATATGGCTGCGTATCAGGGTCATCGGCGAGGCTACAGTTGCCCTCATAGTCAAAGCCGGGCGGTAGCCATATGCCTATCGTTTCTACCTTCAGAGCATCGAGTTCATCTTCTTCATCATAGTAGTAAAATATCTTGATTTGGTAATCGAACAGTCCTGGTTCTACCTCTCCGGTGACAGTGCCAACTATTATCAGCTTCGGCGGCTCTTCCGGGGTACCCTCAGCAATCAGCCTCGCTGTATCAGGGTTTGGAGCATCTATGCCCTTGGGGATCCAGACATTCTTTATAGTAACATCTACATTTTTGTCATTTAGCATTAAAATATCGGGATAGGCATATGGTGTACCGTATTCATAGGGGTCATAACCAGTTAACAGGTCACTCAACTGGTCGTTCTTTATCTGCCACATGGCGTCCTCCACGCCAGCGTCGGCGGCATAGAATTCCTGTAGTTTGGACTCGTGGGCTTTACCTTTTGTGAGGCCTGCGTACATGAGGCCAAGAAGCGATGGGATTACCAGGCTGCCTACAACCAGCAGGATTAAAGCCGCAGCCAAGGCAGCCTGCCCTGATTCATTCCTTGTCCCGTGAGCTAGTGCCTTTTTTATCTTAGTTAGCATTTCATTCATAATACTAATACTCTGTTTCTACTAAGAAAGAGGTCTGGGCTTGATTTCATATGTCCTGGTGGCGATTTGCTGTCCCATCTGAGCTTTTACCGTAAAAGTAAGCACCTTTTCATCGCTGTCCCAGACGCAATTAGTAGGTTCGTTTGGGTCAGCATCCACATAAATATATCGTCCTGTCGTATTAGTTGCTGTTGGCGTGCTGTTCACCCATACTTGACGCTGGAGATACTTTAGCTCACCGCTGGGCATGTCCTCCAAGGTATAAGTAATACGATATTCATCATCACTCCAATCTATCCAGGTAATGGTGAGTGGAAAACCCCTGTCATCGGGTCCCTCCCAGGTGTCAGTGGCATTTTGCGCCTGAAGGGTATCGTGGTTCACCCAATAGCCAGCCCATTGCACCTCGCTGTAAGCATTTATATAGTTGTTGGCCCGGGTGCTATTCAGTACCTGAAAAACTGCTCCAGTGGCAGCAGTTATAACCAGGGCTGCTATGGGTATAGCCACCAATAGTTCTACTAGGGTAACACCCCTTTGATCTTTGTGCATCAAGTTCATCTGCTCACCTTGTAGCTGCTGGTGGTAAGCACCAGCTTGTCTTGATGGTAAACTTTGACTGTTATTTGCTGCATACCTAAGTCTCCCGCTGTGGAATTGTGTGTGCTAGGGTCAATAGGCACACCAGTCACGGTTACGGAATATCCAGTGTAATGGCTATCAAGAGTAGTTCGAGAAGGGTCCCATGGGGGAGAGATGCCAGGTGGGGCGGGAATCTCGTAAGAGAAACCAGACGCCCGATAGACAGAGTTCTTGATATATTCAAACTCACTTCTGGTCAGGCTCTCGGCGTTAGTTCGCTCACTGGCGATAGTTACGCCTTTGTAGGACGTGCCCAAGCCACCAAGAAAGGCAGCAGCTACTATGCCCAGAATAGCCAGGGCGATAACCACCTCAATAAGGCTTATGCCTTCAGAGTTGCCTGTGAAAGCTTTTATTGCTTTATTCGTTTTTTCCATCTTTGCCAACGAAGCAAATCTATGATATTCCTTTTTACTTTATATTAACATAAGAAAAGCTGCACCTTAATAATCTTTTAGTCCTGATGATGGGGGTATTTTGGTACTAGGTAGCTCCTACACCGACCTCTCCCTGGATGTCATTGCGAGGCACAAAGCGCCGAAGCAATCTCATGGGTTTGCTTCACTTCGTTCGCAATGGCAATGACAAGCGGGAGATTGCTCAAATACTCACCTGCCCATAGATAGAATACATGGCGGAGAAAAGAGATAAAGCAATAAAACCGATTATTAAGCCAACGAATATCGTCATAGCTGGAGTAATGAGAGCAACCATAGCCTTGGTTTTATCATCAGCCTCGGTCTCATAGCTTTCAGCTACAGTGTTTAAGGTGTCATCCAGGTTACCGGTTTCCTCGCCCACGGCAGTCATTTGCACCATGAGGGGCATGAAGAGGTTGTTCTTTGCCATGGGACCGGATAAGCCTTGCCCAGCAATCATGCTTTGCTGGACCTCAGTCAAAGCTTTCGTCATGGCTTTGTTGTTAGTGCCCTGGATGACCAGAGTCATTATTTCGGGCAAAGGTAAACCGCTGCCATACAACAATGCCATACTCCGACAGCAACGAGAAAGCTCATTGAGAAGGTTAATATGTCCAAGCTTGGGCAAAGTAAGGGCTAATTTGCCCCATTGATATCTACCCGCCGGTGTCTTGGTGTAGGCGTATCCTATCACTATAATAGCCACTATTCCTAACAGGAGCCAGAGGCCATAGTGTTGTAGCCAATCTGTGCCAGCCAGAAGTGCTCTGGTTGTGGCCGGTAACTCAACACCAAATGAAGCATAAAGACCAGCGAAAGCAGGTAAAACGAAGGTGACCAATATCCCGACAACCACGATGGCGACAATGAAAAGGATAGCAGGATAGACCAAGGCGCTCTTCACACTTTTCTGGGTTGTAGCTACCCTCTCGATATAATCAGCCGCTCGCCTTAATACTACTTCAAGACTTCCAGTTCTTTCACCCACGGCTACCAGCCGATGATAAATTGGGGAGAATGCACGGGGATGCTTGCGCAGGGCATCCGATAAGGGGATGCCAGCTCGAACATCGGAGACGACATCAGCAATTACCTTCTTCAAGTTGCGGTCGCTTACCTGAGCCTGTAGCAATTCCAGGGAAGCAACGATATCCGTACCTGATTGGAGAAGCAAAGCTAACTGCCGCGAGAACATTATTATTTCCCTGGGGTTTATGCGGGAGAGGCGAGCGGTTAATTTTTGGGCTGGGAAAAAGGGTGTGATTTCCTCAAGGCTGAGCACCCGGTAACCGCTGTAAGCGAGCATATCGGAAGCAGCTTCCTGGCTGGCAGCGGAAAGTTTGCCTTTGACTGGTCTATTATCTTCGCTGCAGGCTACATAATGATAGTTCATAGCTACTCTATTAAGTAGGCGTTGCGCAGCACTTCAGAGGGTGTGGTGATGCCTGCTTTCACCTTGAGCATGCCATCTTTAATCAGAGGTACCATTCCTTCCTGCATCGCCTGTTGTCGAACCTCACTAGTGCTGGCGCCTTTCAGTATTTGCATCCTTATTTCATCGCTTATGGGCAGAACTTCGAAAATCCCCGTTCTGCCCCGGTATCCGGTATAGCTACATAGCTCACAGCCGGTGCCATAGAGGAACTCAGTCCGTTTTTCGCCTGTTTCTTTAGCATAAGCTAATTGCTCCATTAAGGTAGTTTCTTGATAAGCACAGCAATCAGGGCAGATGCGGCGCACCATTCTCTGAGCCACCACGCCGATAACTGCCGATGATGCCAAGAAGGGCTCTATGCCCAGGTCAAGGAGACGAAAGATGACGCCAATGGCATTATTGGCATGGATAGAAGAGAGAACCAGATGTCCCGTTAAAGCTGCCTGAATCGCTATTCTGGCGGTCTCAGCATCACGAATCTCGCCTACTAGTATAACATCGGGGTCGAGACGCAATATGGAGCGCAGCCCGCTGGCAAAGACAAGCCCTGCCTTGGGATTAACCTGAATTTGATTCATGTTGGCAAAGCGGTATTCCACCGGATCCTCAATAGTGATGATGTTACGGGATATTTTATCCAGCTTATTGACCGAGGCATAAAGTGTGGTGGTTTTGCCTGCCCCGGTGGGACCGCTAATTAAAATCATGCCGAAGGGAACTTTAAGCATGTTTTCATACTTAGCTAGAGTTTCGACAGAAAAACCTAACTGAGGTAAATCTATAATGCCTAACGATTTATCCAGTAGACGCAAGACCGTTGTCTCACCGTGGACAGTAGGAGAGGTAGCCACACGGACATCTATAGCTCTGCCTTTAGCCTCAGTGGAAAATTGCCCATCCTGGGGACGGAGATGGTCGGCGATATTCATATCAGCCATTATCTTTATTCTCGAGGTGAGGGGAGGATGTATTTTTAAGGGCAGGGACATAACATCCTGGAGGGCGCCATCAATGCGATAGCGGATTCTTAATCTATCTTCTTCCGGCGCGAGATGGATATCGGAGGCTCTGGCTTTAGCCGCTTCATCAATAATCAGGCGCAAAGCGCTAGCCACTGGAGTATCCTCGCCAGCTTCAATCAAGGCCTGTTCATCAACTGCCCCAGCATCTGCTGGGATACGAGATATTTGCTCTTCAATTTGTCCGAAGCCTTTGTAATTGAAGTCAGTAGCCTCCCGAATTTCCTTTTCGCTGGCAGCTATAGGTTCGATTCTCATGCGGCTCTGCAGTCCCAAAGCTTCTAAGGCAAAGATGTCAGATGGGGTTGCCATAGCTACTTGCAAGGCGTTGTCCACAATGGCTATCGGCATGGCATTAAATCTCCTGGCCATGGTTTCAGGAATCAGCTTTAAGACTTCAGGCTGAGGTATACGCCGGAGCAGTCTTTCCTTTGGCTTTACCTCCGGCACTGCGGTGAGCAACTTCTCGACGGCGCTCTGAAGGTCAGGTGCTTTCCCTTCTTCCACAACTGCCGCCTCCTGGGCTTGACTGTGAAGCGCGATGATGGTTATTCCTTGATGCTCGGCGAACTGCTTAGCTTCAGGGTCGAGCTTCCCAGAAATCAAAAGAGCTTTTCCCCGAATTCCAGTATCATAAGCCTTGGTATCAAATAAAGATATCTGTGGTAAGCTCACTTCCTCGGCAGCTATGTCATCTATACCTAGCCGGTGAACTACAAAGCTATCATCTAGAGTGGCTAGAATATCAAAGGTATATACTGCCCCTGACTTCCCCTTAACTTTGGCATTTTTCTCAATCTTGTAGCCTAAGCTGGCTAAAGATTCCAGAAGTTGAGACTTCGTTTCCCAATTAAAGGAGCCTTTCTCTGCTGGCGGAGTGGGCAAAGGTGAGGCTAAAAATGCCTCTAGGTTTTTCTTTTCAAAGACCTTTATGCGCTGATTTTGGGCAAAGCGGGTGGCCACAGAGTCAAGTTGGGGAAGGGCAATGAGGATTTTGTTTTGAATGCCACAGTCGTAGCATTTGTCATCAAAGGCAAAGATTTCCCCCAAGCCTAATTCCTGATTGTCACTACTTAGGGCAGTGCCTACGGCAATGGTATAGGCGATGAAGCCATGGCTTTTACGCGCCAGAATGTCAAAGGTATGCTTACCACCAGATTTCCCTTCGATAATAGCATCTTGCTCCACTTCATAGCCCTGGTGGTTAAGGCGCTCGATAAATTGGCTTCTGAGCTGCTCAACTTGTCTTTGTTCTAACTGTTGCCTCATAATCCTACTACCTGATATAGCTAGCACCAATGTTAACATAAGCAGCTATGTTGTCAATTATACTTTAGTCCTGTTGTTAACAACGAAATAGTACTATCATGCTGAGCTGCTGGCGAGGAATCTCAGAGATTCTTCGTTCCGCTTTCCCTTCAGAATGACAAAGGAGGCACTTAGTTTGCTGTAAATTTTTGGTAGACAGGGTCAATGGGAAGCGAGATTCGTAGCATCGAGGCTTTAGCCTCGATGTGCGGGGCTAAAGGTCCGCACCGACATAATTGAGAACCTACTTAGCTATTCGGGATTTTTACCTACCAACTCTTGACAGCAACCATTTAGTCCTAGTATTGACAAGACAGCGACGATAGCCAACAATAGCCTTAGTGGCTAAGAAAAAATCCTTAGTGACATGTCTAGGCTTGATTCTCCTGCTGTTCTCCTGCTTATTTCCCTTCGCCGGGACTGAATTGGTTTCGGCTAGTCCAGACAAGCTGAAGTGGTCTATTGTGGATACCCCCAGCGAAGAGGGCAATGTGGTAGTTAGTCCTAGTGAAATAAACGCTATCGTGGTTGGCTCTGATGATGAAACCTTCTACGCCATAGATATTCCCCATAGTAAGGTCTATAAGTCAACTGATGGTGGCGTTACTTGGGAAGATGATTTAACCGATGCCCTTACTGAGGAGGGTGCCACTTTGCCTGCTTGGGATGTAGCTGTGGCGCCCGATGACCGAGATTTAGTGGCGGTGGTTACTAACAATAGAACAGCAGTTTATGTGTCCGAGGATGGTGGGAAAGAGTGGGTAAATACTAATCTCCCTGATTTGGGTGCTTTGCTTATTTCTGACATCGCTATCTCTCCAGAATATGGTGACGATAGAGATATTGCCATCGGCACACGAAATCCTGATGGCAGCACCAATGGCGATATCTGGGTGATAAGGCGGCTGGGATTTCCTGGCTGGGAAGCTCAAGGTTTAGATATGGATGTTACCTCGCTTCGTTTCTCGCCCAATTATGATAGCGATAAGACCATGCTGGCTATTGCTAGCGATGACGATAGGAGCTATGTCTGCACTGGTATCAGGAATACTGATGAAAATACCACAAACTGGGAGGTGACTGAGCCTAGTAAGGTGGAGATAAGCGAGGTCAGCGGAGATTCGCCGGGGGAAAATGAAATCATTGTCTCTGATTTGGAGCTGCCCAGGGATTACTTAGGGGACGATGCCGAGAGGCGTGTTGTTTATGCTGCTTATAGCTCAAGCACGGCTGCTGATGATGTTTACCGAATCGAAGATACCAGGGTCTTCAGGCTGGATGTCGACTACGGTCGCAAGGTTTCTTTAGCTTCCATTGCCTATCATGGCACTTGTAGCAGCGGCAAGCTTCTAGCGGGTGAGGTGTTGGGTGATAAGGATTCAGCCAGCGCTTTAATTCATCTCTGTGCTAATCCTGAGGAAAGATTCCCCGATTGGGAAGAGCCTAGCGAGCCGCCTACTGGCGGCGCTATCTCAGGCCATGCCAATGCCCAAGTTGCTTGGAGTTCTGGTGGCAAAGTGGCTTATTGCGGTACCAGCAGCAACAATGTAACCAGTGCTGCTGACTGGAAAGAAGCTACAAAATGGAATGGCCAGCCATATGATGAAAGTTCCTTTTCATTGAGCGAAGATGATGGCGATACCTGGAATCAGCTCAGCCTTATAGATACCGAAATGGGCAAGCTTTGTGACTTTGCCTTACCTGCCGATACCGAAACTCTTTATCTTGCCTCAGTAGGCAGTGGCTTTGATAGCTTGTGGCGAAGCCAAGGCGAAACATTGGGGGAAATCTGGCAGAGGGTGTGGTGCTTTGATAGCGAAACCGATGACATAATTCTAAGGCCTACTCCTGAAGAAAGTGAAGAGGAGGCTATCTTTTTTGCTGTTCGAGAAAGCGATTATGCCTGCTACTCGCTGGATAAGGGAGAGACATGGAAGCGAGTTTGGGACTGCCCCTGTATCACTGATTTGGCCGTAGTCAGCAACCAAGTGCTCTATGTTCTGGATGATAATCTGGTCAATAAAGGCACTTGGAATGAGAAGCGAGGTATCTGGGAATGGGACAGGGATATAGATACCGGGCTTCTCTCTGGTTATACCATAGCTGCTAGCGGTGAGGATTTTGTTTTCGTTGGTGAAGATGAAACTGGCGAAGGTAAGATTGCCTATTCTACTGACGGTGGAGTCATTTTTGAGCTTACTGAGGAGGTGCCTGAGCCGGGGAATATACTGGTAATTCCCGATGAGGAATTTGATGACAACAGATTTATCTATGTTGCCAGTAGTGAGGGCAAAATCCACCGGTGGACTATTGAAGGCAGTATATCGTGGCGGGAGCTAAATCCACCACATCTGGGGTTTTATGGTTTGGCTCAGAAAGGAGGAGCTCTTTACGGAGCCTACGGCTCAGGCGTTGTTCGCACCCTAATCCCTCATCTGGAAACTGTCGAGGAGGACGACTGGGACAGCCTCACCCTTGGGTTGGCCAGCAACGTCACTTTTAGAGCCAAAACGCTCAGGGCAATAAGCGATGAAGCTATAGATTTATGGGCCATTGATGACCGAGATTATGATTTCTTAGCTAATAAGGGATGTCTCTGGATTTATTCCGATGCCTTCGTTCTTGCTACACCTTGGCCAACTTCACCGGCTATAGGTGAATTGGTGCCCTGTGACCCGTGTACCTGCCAAGCTAGAACATTTTTCTTCCGCTGGAGGGAGCTGCCTCCGAGTGAGGAATACGAGCTATGGGTAGCTCTGGATGAAAAGTTTGACTATGTGATAATCAAGGCGGAGAACGTAACCCCTGACGATATTCGTGACCCTGCCTGGTGTCTCTCTTTGAGCTCATTCCGTCTCGGCTGTGGGCAGACTTACTACTGGAAGGTGAGGAGTTGCTCAACCACTGAGGGTGAGCGAGTTCATAGTCGGTGGTCGCCTCCGATGAACTTTACCGTGAAAACCTGCTCCGCGATAGAGGAGATGCATATTGCACCTATCCTGAAAGTTCCCGAGAGTGGCAGCAGGGGTGTTTCAAGGTCACCGACCTTTTCTTGGCTGGGTTTCCCCCACACGACAAAATATGGGTTTATTTTAGCCAAGGATGCCGGTCTAACGGAGATAGTGGTCAAAGAAAAAGTGCCTACCTCAGCTTACATATGTAGCGGCAAGCTCGACTGGGGGGCAACCTATTTCTGGCAGGTAAAAGCCATTGAGCCCGTGCCCAGTGAACCCAGTGTCATAGGCGTTTTTACTGTAATGCCGCAACAGCCACAGCCAACTTTAGCAGCAATGCCAGTCACGCCGGTAACACCACTCTGGATATGGCTTGTCATCGGTATGCTGACCTTATTGGTCATAGTTATTATTGTGCTTTGCCTTGTCAAGAGGTAGGAACTCGGGCCTCAAGTGGAACAATCACCTCTAACACTGGTTCGGTACGTCCACGAACCCTCAACGTCACCGGGTCATTGCGAGCTGAAGGTGTGGCGATCTTACCTCAAATGTCATCCTGAGCCCTTCGCCCCTCGCAATGGCAGGGGAATCTTGTGGCGTCAAGGCTGTAGGTGCGGTGCTTTAGCTCCATACTGCAGGCTCACCCTACATTAGATGGTGTCTAGAACATTGTTCTATTGACAACTTTTCTGCCTGTGGTAAAATGGTCATAGGACGATAGTAATAAGGCCGTTTAAAAATGTAGTTGCCCAATTTATTGGGCGACTTTGTCTGGTTTATCAGGCAACTACAGGAATTTTTGGGTGAAACACCTCTGAGATGGCTGAAATTGAACGGGGAATCAAAATTAAACAGCCTGTAGTAATAGGAGTGAGGTGGTGACAATGAATCGGCGCCGGTCTAACATCGAGATAATGGCTGATATGCTCAAGGTAGGCGAAAATGGCGCTGGCAAAACGGAGATTATGTATAGCGCCAATATGAGCTACAGCCAGATACAGAAATATCTTGGCTTCCTGTTGAGTCATGGTTTTATTAATAAGGTGGAGGTGGGTAACCCCGTAGTTACCTATCGGGTGACCGACAAGGGTTTGGGGCTGCTTAAGAATATAGATAGTATAATGGAAGTGCTCGGGTTCCGAGATGGCAATGGAGCTTAGGGCTTGAGCATTGTGGTTATCGTGGGGGTGTCTGAGAACAAGGTTGTAGAGGTCACCCCTATTTAACATGAGGGTGTTCAAAAGTGTAGTGCGAGGCTTTAGCCTCGTGCACGACCCTAAAGGGTCGCACTACGAGAATCCGGATGAGGCAAAATTGAACAGCCTGAATAAAATGTAGGGGGTATAATGATATGAGAGGAGCGTTACATGTCTGAAAAAAGGATGCTGATAGTGGATGCTGAACTGGTGAAAAAGATAGACGACAATCGTGGTGACCTGGATCGTTCTGAGTTCATTGATTTTCTCATTGATAACCAATTGAAAGAGGAAAGTAAGAAACATGATGGAGTAACCAGGGAAGAGTTTTGCCAGTTTCAGGAAGGAACGAAAGAGCTACTGCGTAATTTCCTGGAGTTCTTCATTAGCTACGGGCTGGAACTAGGCAAGCAGCCTAAGGATAAGGAATTCGAGCAGTTAAGCCAGAGGTTACAAGCCTTGGGCAGCTCCCAAAAAGGCAAGAGCGGTTAAGAAACACTTTTCCTCCCATTTTCTCCTCAGTTATACTTTTCACAGCTTCAAATAGAACTATCTTCTAGAAGATAGTCACTTCCCAACTAAATTAAGGCCTGTCATAGTCTCTCCAATATTCCATGTCATTCTGAATGAAGTGAAACGGAATGAAGAATTCCTGAGATTCTTCGCCTGCGGCTCAGAATGGCAGCTCTGTTGTCACCCTGAGCGTAGCGAAGGGTCTAAAGGGCTCTGAATGACATGGAGGAAAGTAGGAGGTGTAACTATGACCAGGCCAGTTGATTTACTACGGCAGGGCAGGAAAGAGGAGCTTTGGCAGATGTGCTGTGGCTTCATTGAGTTAAGTTTGGAGCAGTTTATGGACATCCAGAAGAGGTTGCTGCTGGAGCAAATCGAGCTCTTAAAGAATTGTGAACTGGGGAGGAAGGTAATGCGCGGAGCTATGCCCACGACTGTGGAAGAATTTCGGGAGCAGGTGCCATTAACCACCTATGGTGATTACCTTCCTGAGCTAGCGCAAAAAAGGGAGGATGTATTGCCAGCTAAGGTTACCCGGTGGGCACGTACTTCAGGCAGAACTGGCGAATATAATGTTAAGTGGTTGCCCTTTTCTGAAGATTTCCTGGGAGAATTTGAGAAGGTGGCTGCCGGCATGGCCATTTTTTGTATGTGCAACGGTCGAGGCGATCTTTCTCAGGTAAAGGAACATCAGAAGGCAATACATATCACAGGGTCTCGAGAGTATGCCTCGGCGCTTCTCTGTGACTTAATACAGCAGGCACTTGGCTTGGATATGTTGCCCTCTAACGCTGAGGGGATGTCCTTTCAAGAGAAAACCAGGACTGGCTTTGCGGAAGCATTGTATCAAGGACTTGATGCCTTTGGTGGATTGACTTCCGTTGTGGTGGCAGTGGGGGAACAGTTCAAACAAAAAACAGGGAAGACAAACTTTCACCCTCTGCTATCTCATCCTAAAGCTCTTTTGCGTGTGACTAAGGCATTAATCAAGAGCAAACTGGCTCATCGTCCTATGTTGCCCAAAGACCTGTGGTCGGTTAAGGGAATTGGAGGTGGTGGCACAGATAGCACTGTTTTCAAAAAGCGAGTGAAAGAGCTATGGGGTAGATATCCACTTGAGGAATATGGCGGCACTGAAGGTGGTATTTATGCTACCCAGACCTGGGATTACGAGGGTATGACCTTCGTTCCCAACCTCGTTTTCTTTGAGTTTATCCCTGAGAGGGAGTGGTTCAAGTGGCAATTAGACCGTTCCTACCAACCAAAGACCGTTTTGCTGGACGAGGTGAAAGCGGGTGAAAACTATGAGGTAGTCATAACTGATTTTCACGGCGGTGTGATGACCAGATACAGACCGGGTGATATGGTGCGGATAACCTCGCTACGAAATGAGAAACTGAATATTGATATCCCACAGATGGTATTTGAGAGGCGAGCTGATGACCTAATTGATATTAGTGGTTTTGGTCGCATGACGGAGAAACTTATCTGGCAGGCAATTGAAAATACCGGTATCTCCTACGTGGACTGGGCGGCTCGCAAAGAGATGGTGGCCGATACAGCGATATTGCGTCTCTACGTTGAGCTTAGGGGTAACTATATTGCCAGTGAAAAAACCATAGCAGCGGCAGTGTATGACGAGCTTATAAAACTAGACAGCGTATATCATTATAATCCTTTTCTATTCCACGGAGGTTATGGTGATCCGGAGGCTGTGCTTGGCTTGAAACCGGTAGAGGTTACTTTACTTCCTCAGGGCGCTTTTACCAATTATATGGCTCAACGCCAAGCTGAAGGCGCTGACTTAGGTAATCTGAAGCCGCCTCATATTAACCCATCTGATAAAGTACTTTCCCTGCTTGGGGCTCCGAGGGTTGTGGTGGAAGCTGTGCCAGCGACTGAAGCCGAGCGAGTCGCAACTCGGTGAACTGAGTCTACTAGTGAGAGTCGTAGGGGCGAGGCTTTAGCCTCGCCCCTGGAGAATAAGCTTTGCCAAACTTTGGTATGTATGAGCGTAATATTCATAATCGATCTCTTGTCGTTCTGAGAGGAGCGAAGCTGGATGAGGAATCTCAAAATGCCGTTGTGAGGATGGTGCAGTATTCTTTGTACACTCACAATGAGGAGGAGTGATACATGTCTGAGAAAAGGATGCTGATAGTAGATGCTGAACTGGTGAAAAAGATAGACGACAATCGTGGTGACCTGGATCGTTCTGAGTTCATTGATTTTCTCATTGATAACCAATTGAAAGAGGAAAGTAAGAAACATGATGGAGTAACCAGGGAAGAGTTTTGCCAGTTTCAGGAAGGAACGAAAGAGCTACTGCGTAATTTCCTGGAGTTCTTCATTAGCTACGGGCTGGAACTAGGCAAGCAGCCTAAGGATAAGGAATTCGAGCAGTTAAGCCAGAGGTTACAAGCTCTGGGCAGCTCCCAAAAAGGCAAGAGCGGTTAAGAACCTTGGCTATTTCCTCACATTTTCTCCTCAGTCATACTTTTCACAGCTTCAAATAGAACTATCTTCTAGAAGATAATCACTTCCCAACTAAATTAAGGCCTGCCATAGTGTCCTCAACATTCCATGTCATTCTGAATGAAGTGAAGCGGAATGAAGAATTCCTGAGATTCTTCGCCTGCGGCTCAGAATGACAGCTATGTTGTTACCCTGAGCGTAGCGAAGGGGCTAAAGGACTCTGAATGACATGGAGGAAAGTAGGAGGTGTAACTATGACCAGGCCAATTGATTTACTACGGCAGGGCAGGAGAGAGGAACTTTGGCAGATGTGCTGTGGCTTCATTGACCTCAGTTTGGAGGAGTTTATGGACATCCAGAAGAGGCTGCTGCTGGAGCAAGTTGAGCTGCTAAAGAATTGTGAACTGGGGAGGAAAGTGATGCGAGGTGCTATGCCCACGACTGTGGAAGAATTCCGGGAGCAGGTGCCTTTAACCACCTATGGTGATTACCTCCCTGAGCTGGCAGAGAGAAGGGAGGATGGCTTGCCGGCAAAGGTTGCCAGGTGGGTGCGCACTTCAGGAAAGACCGGGGAATTTGATGTTAAGTGGGTATCCTTGTCAGAAGACTTTATCCGTGAGTGTGAAAAGTTGGGAGGAGCTGTCCTCCTCCTTTCTACTTGTGACAGCCGAGGTGATACTTCTAAGTTAAATGAGCACTTCAAATTGCTGTTCAGCATGGGCCCGCCAGAGTATATTTCGGGTGCTCTCGTTCAGGTGACACAATCGGCAACTGGCTGTGATCTCCTACCTAAACACGGAGAAGGCATGCCGTTCCAGGAGAGGTTGAGAGCTGGTTTTGGGGAGGCTCTATATCGAGGACTCGACATGGTTGGTGGTCTGCCATCCGCATTGGTTGCCGTAGGAGACCAGTTTGGTAGACGGTCGGAAAAGAGAAACATTCGTCCTTTGTTGTCTCATCCTGCGGCGCTGCTCCGTGTGACCAAGGGAGTGCTCAAGAGCAAACTGGCTCATCGCCCTATGTTACCTAAAGATATGTGGTCGCTCAAAGGGATTGCCGGCAGTGGCACAGATAGCGGTGTTTTCAGGAAAAAAGTGGAGGAACTGTGGGGCAGACCTTTGCTTGAGATGTATTCTGCTACTGAAGGTGGCTATTTTGCCATCCAGACCTGGGATTACGATGGCATGACTTTCATACCCAACCTCAACTTCCTTGAGTTTATCCCTGAGCGGGAATGGTTCAAATGGCAGTTAGACCGTTCCCACCAACCGAAAACCGTTTTGCTGGATGAGGTGAAAGCCGGTGAGAACTATGAGATAGTCATTACCAATTTTCATGGCAGCCCGCTGGTTAGATATAGAGTTGGTGACATGATCAGGATAACCTCGCTGCGAAATGAGAAGCTGGGCATTGATATTCCACAGATGGTATTTTATAGTAGAGCTGACGACCTAATTGATATTGCTGGCCTTGGTCGAGTCACAGAGAGGATAATCTGGGAGGCAATTGAGAACAGCGGGATTCCTTATTCGGATTGGACAGCGCGCAAGGAGATGATTGGCAATAAACCCGCATTGCATATTTACCTCGAACTCAAAGGCGATTACATTGCCAGTGAGCAAGGTGTGGCAGCAGCGATATATGAGCAATTCAAGGAGTTGGAGAGACAGTACGAATATAACCCCTACAGGACTCTCTTCGGTGATATTGAGACTACGCTAGGGTTAGAACCAATTCAGGTTACCTTCCTTCCTCAAGGTGCCTCTTTCCGCTATGTTTCCCAGCGGCAAGCTGAGGGCGCTGATTTAGGTCATCTGAAGCCGCCACATATTAATCCCTCGGATAAAGTGCTTTCCTTGCTCGGGGCTCCCAGGGTTGTGGTGGAAGCTGTGCCAGCGACTGAAGCCGAGCGAGTCGCAGCCCGGTGAATTGAGCATAGCAGTTAAACAATCGTAGGACCGAGGCTTGTCCTCGGCCATCACGGGGAAGGCCCTTGTTCGTCCCTTATTTGGCGAGGAACGTGCGAGGGACAAGCTCCGCGCTAGAATCTTTTTGTATTACTTTAGTCTCCCTTGACAGCTTGCACATTTATGTCAATAATTACCTTACATTATGAATACACCTACTTTAGTCGCTCTGATTGCTACCATTGTTTATATCCCACTGATTATCATCTTGGTGATTAACCGTCCCTGGAATAGAAAGCAAGGGTTTTTCTTCCTATTCCTGATTGCTGCCTTCCTATGGAGTTTTACTGCCATTTTCTTCCGTAGTGATTTCTTCATGTCGCATAAACTCCTTATAGCCAAAATTACCCTGTGTGTTGGCATATGGATGGGTGTCCAATACCACTACTTTTTGCGTTCTTTTCATGACCCTCGAGGCATCAAAATACCCCTGGCCTATGTCTTACTGGTAAGCGCCATTACACTGGCAGCGCTGGGGTATATGCCACAGAGCATGGATGTGACTGCCGGTGGCATTCATACTAGCTACGGCGTTGGGTTTTTCATTGTGCTCTTCCCCACCATTTTCTTATGTGGTAGAGATATGTATTTGTTAATGCGAAGACACAGAGTTTCAGCTGACCCGGTGGAACGTAACCAGCTTGTTTATTTGTTCCTTGGTATGATCTTTTTAGCTGTTATTGGTATGGGTAACTTTACCTCGTGGGGAGCTGATTATCCCTTACCTCACTTAGGCAACTTTGCTAACGCCTGTTTCTTAATCTATGCTGTAGCGAGACATAAGTTGCTCGATGTCAGGGTGCTTTTCCGCCGTGGGTTGACTTCTGTTATATACGGTTCCTTCTTCGTATCTATGTGTCTCTTATGGTTGCTTTTGTTCCAAAAGGCACTAGGCACAGAAGTAAGTTTTGTTCCTACCCTTGTAGCCTTATTGTCTACTTTAGTTGTATTTACCATTTTTGGAGTTCAAACGCGTTACGCTGTTTCTAAAAGATTGGAGCAACTCTTTCAAGGTCAAGTGATTGAGCCCCGGCACAGATTAAATGGCTTTATCGCCAAAATACATAGTGTTCCCACTCTGGAACAGTTTGGCAGCCAACTTGTGTCCTTACTTTCTCAATCGATTGATTGTCACAGAGCCTGTTTGCTTTTACCCCAAGCTGGAAGCGGAGATTTTGCTGTCCGATTTTGCTATCCTCCTGGGGAAGATAATCCTATAGCGAGGTTGAAAGTGAGGCATGATAGCCCTGTTGTGGCCTGGCTGAAGCGAGAGGCTCAAATACTACCTGAAAGGAACTTTAGCATCCTCCCCGAATTCCAAGGTCTGTGGCAAGAGGAAAAAGAAGACATCCAATCGGCAAAAGTACAAATGCTCGTTCCTTTAATAAATAGGGGTGAGCTTGTGGCTATTTTGGTGGTGGGCAACAAACGAAATAATCAACTTTATCGCGTTGAAGAGATTGATTTGATGGAGTCCGTTGCTGGCCAGGTGGCCGCCAGTATGGAAAAAGAATACCTCCATGAGCAATTGGAACAGCAGGACAAGGAATTAGCCCTTGTCAATCGTTTAAGCACGATTGTAACCTCAAGTATGAACATTAAGGAGATATTTGAAGGTTTTGCTCAGGAGCTAAAGGAGGTGGTTGATGTTGATTATGCTGCGGTTGCTTTGATTGAAGGAGATCGGCTTCATATCTTGGCTCTATCTGGCCAAATAAAGTCAATACGCCGGGCGGGAGATAGGATACCACTTAAAGGGACGACTACTGAATGGGTAGTCGAGCGCAAGAAAAGTTTATACGAAGCCAATCTACCGCAACATAGCAGATTTTGGACTGCTGCGCATTATATTAAGGAGGGAATTCGCTCTATAATTCATCTGCCGTTAGTGGTAAGGGATAGAGTTATTGGCAGTTTAATCATAGCCGGTTGCCAACCTGATGCCTATAACACCGGGCAAATACGACTTCTGGAGCGCTTGGCTTTGCAGATTGCCACGCCCATTGAGAATTCCCAGCTTTATGCTAGGGCGGAGGAGAGGGCTCGAATTGATGAGCTCACCGGGCTATTTAACCGTCGCCATTTTGAAGAGCGGCTCAAAGAGGAGATTGCCCGGCATTCCCGCTATAGTAATGCATTCTCCTTGCTCATGCTTGACCTCGATAACTTTAAGACTTACAACGATATATATGGACATCCTGCTGGCGATGAGATCTTGAAGCAAATAGGTGCCATTATCAGGAGCTCTATCAGGAATGCTGACCAGGCTTTCCGGTATGGTGGTGATGAATTTACCGTCATTTTGCCTCAGACAATTAGCGAAGATGCTTATGTGGTAGCTGAAAGAGTTCGGGAGCAGATTGCCAGCGAAATGAAAGCTAAGGAAGTTGTCATAACTTGCAGCATTGGTTTGGCTAGCTATCCTTCCGATGGAGTGATGTCTGGTGAGTTGGTTACTGCAACTGATACTGCTCTTTATTATGCCAAGCGCACTGGCGGCAATCGAACTTATCTTTCGGCTAAAGTTTTGTCTGAGCCACTAACTGAGGCGGGGGCTAACGCCAGAGGAGGTGGCTTAAGCGCTGTTTATGCCTTGGTCTCAGCAGTGGATGCCAAAGACCATTATACTTATGGTCATTCCAGGAAGGTTAACACCTATGCTGTGGCTTTGGCTGAGGCGATCGGCTTGTCACCTGATGAGGTATCTAGAGTAAGCACGACTGCTTTGCTACATGATATTGGTAAGATTGGCATTCCTGATAAGATACTGAGCAAGAAGGGAAAACTTACTACTGAGGAATGGGAGGCAATTAAGTCTCATCCCAAATTGGGGGCCAACATTATTGGTAATGTGCCTAGTTTAGTTTCTTGTTTACCTGGCATTTTATACCACCATGAGAGGTGGGATGGCACTGGCTACCCTGAGGGTCTTAAAGGCGCGACTATTCCTTTGGATGCTCGCATTCTGGCTATAGCTGATGCCTTCGCTGCCATGACTTCTGCTCGCCCTTATCGGGATGCCCTCTGCGATGAGAAAGTGATAAAACAGCTTAGGCAAGGCGCTGGTAAGCAGTTTGACCCTAAACTGGTGGAAGTTTTCATCAGTTTCGTCGAAGCTGGCTTTCCTGAGAAGGTGAAGGCCGGTCAAGACCAATCCAGCGAGCAACCAAGTCCGTAATACAGTTAGAAATCTTAAGCAACATCAAAATCCAAAAGTGAAAGATAAAAATGACAGATTAAAATGTAAAATTAACCCTCTTCCTGTGCTCACATATTTTTGAATTTTTGTTTGTCATTCTGCATTTTGATTTTTGCTCTTTGCATTCTCTCCCTACTTCTTCACCAGAACGCATATATTGCGGGAGAAGTTCTTTATGGGGAAATGGTAGGATTTCTCGGGAGAGATGGTGATAATTTCAAAGCCAACTTGGGTGAGTAGTTTTTTTAACTCGCCATAGGAGAAGAGGTGATAATAACGGTAGACTGTTTTACCTCTTAGCCTCCAGGGAACCTTTTGCTCTTCGGATTTTAGCCAGAATCTTGGCTGCCCCCTATTCCATGCCGTCAAAAAAGCTTCGCCTCCCGGTTTTAGCACCCGTTTTAATTCACAAAATGCTTTTTCCCTGTTGTTCTTGCCCTTGATGTGGTGATAAGCGGCCACTGCGATTACACAGTCAAAGGTGTCGTCAGGGAAGGGTAGCGAAAGCATATCAGCTGCTATTAAGTTGACATAAAAATTGAATTTAAGTGAATATCGTTGCGCTTGCTTGAGCATTTGTGAAGAGAAATCCACCCCCCACAGTCCGAAGCCCTGTGTGAAAGGCAGGAAGTCGGGACCGTGGGCGCAGCCAACATTAAGCAATTTTCCCCTTTGCCACCTTTGGGCTAGCTCTTCCAGCTCTTTCCTTAAGCGGGGCCAGTGTCTTACCCGATACCAGCTTTCAGCTATTTGGTCGAATACTTCTCTATTTGTGGTCATAGAATAAGCTCTGCTAAACTTTAGCATATTATAGATGTAGAGTGAGTCTGAATTGAGGAAAATATCTCGCACTATTTCTGGGGTAACGCCGGTGGCGGTTATGGCCAAGCCATTCCCCTGCCCTGGCAGATGCGTTTATTGCCCCAGCTCTCCTGAAGCACCAAAGAGCTACACCATAGAATCTCCGGCGGTTCTTCGCGCCAGGAAATGTAACTTTGATGCCAAAAGGCAAGCGGAGTTCAGGCTTGGGACATTGGCCGATATGGGACATCCAGTGGATAAGATAGAGCTCATCATCATGGGGGGCACCTTTCTAGCTTACCCTTGTGAGTATCAATATCAATTTGTTAAGGACTGCTATGATGCTCTCAACGGTGTTCCTTCGGCTAACTTAGAGGAAGCCAAGAAAATGAATGAAACTGCTGAGCATCGCTGTGTGGGATTATGTATTGAGACCAGACCTGATTGGTGTGGAGAGGTGGAGATAAAGAGTATGCTTGATTTTGGTACTACCAGGGTGGAGCTTGGAGTGCAGACGCTGGATGATGACATTCACCGTTTAACGAAGAGAGGGCATGGAGTAGCTGAGGTTATCTCTGCCACTAGGTTACTGAGGGATTGTGGCTTTAAGGTCTACTATCATTGGATGCCTGGTTTGCCTGGCTCGACACCGGAGCATGACCTGGAGCTATCACGAAAATTGTTCGCTGAGGAACATTTCCGACCCGATGGGCTCAAGCTTTACCCTACGCTGGTGGTTGTAGGAAGTGAGCTGGAGGAATGGTATCGAGATAACAAGTACCAGCCTTATGACACTGAAGTGATGATAGATTTACTGGTGAATATCAAAACCCTGATTCCCAAATATGTCAGGATTCCCAGGCTGATGCGGGATATCCCCAGCAAATTTATCATTGCTGGTAGCAGAGACCTGGCACTGCGGGGGAGCGTCAGGAAGCGGATGAGCGAGTTTGGTCTTTATTGTCGCTGTATTCGCTGTCGGGAATATGGGCATAGGGTAAGGGATGGCTGGATGATTGGCGAGCCTTGGCTATTCAGGATGGACTATGAAACTTACGGAGGAAGGGAAATTTTTCTTTCCTACGAGGATGCCAATGAGACCTTGTTTGGCTTACTAAGGCTGAGAGTTAACAGTGAATTATCTCCCTTGAAGGGAGAGGGAGGGGTGAGGGTCAGGGAGTTGCATGTCTTTGGTTCTGAGGTCCCCTTAGGGGAAAAGCGAGAGCGGGCTCCTCAGCACAGGGGTTTAGGGGAAAAGTTGCTTCGAGAAGCAGAGAGAATTGCTCAGGAGGAATTCCATATTGACAAACTGAGCATCTTGAGTGGCGTTGGAAGTAGAGATTACTTTCGCTCACTCGGCTATAGATTAGAAAGCGCTTATATGGTTAAAGAGCTTCAACCTTGAATAATATAAACTAATCGTAGGGTCGGGGCTTCAGAGCCCCGACCTGTGGGTCTAAAGACTTGACAGTGATAACGTATAAGTATATTCTTATAAT
>CAYTBB010000004.1:0-2546 GCA_964435965.1 uncultured Dehalococcoidales bacterium | reverse complement strand
CGACCTGTGGGTCTAAAGACTTGACAGTGATAACGTATAAGTATATTCTTATAATGTAGCCAAAATAATAGTAGGGAGGAGTGAGAAATGGAGAAAACATGGAAGCCAACCACTGGCGGACTCCTGGCTATCATCGGAGGAAGTTTGGGTGTAATCCTGGGTATAGTGCTTATTGTGGTAGGGACGGTTGCAGGTCAAATATTGGCAGGGTTTGGCGTACCCTTCGTAGGAAAGTTGGTCGTAGGTACATTGATGGTCGGGTTAATACTGGGGATTGTAGCCATAGTGGGTGGTATTTGTGCTCTGAGAAGAAAAGTTTGGGGGTTGGCGCTTGCTGGCTCTATTTGCGCATTGTTCCCGTGGTGGATTCTGGGGATACCAGCAATTATATTCGTCGTCATGGGGAAAGGCGAATTTGAATAGATCCCTTGATTAGCAGGTTATGTGAATCAAGGCGGCGACCTTTTTCTTCTGCTTTATAAGTTCATTCAGCTTGCTTACAGCTTCATGGGATGGTTGAACCATCAGTTTCAAATTCTTTTCCTTAGCCCAGCCCTCTACCTCAGGGGCTAAACTGGCTTTGCCGCTAGTGCCAGTGCCGATGATTACTGCCTCAGGCATATCCTCGGCCAGTTCTTCAACTTCTTCTTTTTTGATACCATGGCTGCCAAACATCAAAAAGCCGCCTTTTCTTTTCCTTACCGTGCCATCGGCGAGGATAAGGACATCTCGGGAATATTTTTTACCATCGATAATTATGGAGCCAAAGCTAAACTTATCTATCTTAGCCATAGAATTTACTTCCCTTTTCTCTAAGAAGCTCTTTAATTTTGCCTGTGGCCTTGTCATTTTGAGCCCTTCACTCTCCCTGTCATTGCGAACGAAGCGAAGCAATCTCGCAGCGCTCAGGGTGACAGTTTAAACACTTTTCCTTTAACTTTCTTCTTGCCTTGCAGATTAGCCTTTTGTTTACTACCTTGCTTTATCGCCTTGCCATGTTTGAAGCGGTTTAAGTTCAAAAAACCCTTCATCATAACTCCCTCAAGCTATTTTACCTTTGCTAAGCATAAGTTAGCAAATAGACCTCCGGCTTCTAATTATGCTAATATTAGCAACTTAAATGAACCAAATTGAAGTAGTCTCCTTTGATGCCGAGGGAACGCTGGTGAAGCCCGGCTTTAGCCAAGCTGTTTGGCATGAGGCTATCCCGGTTCTTTATGCTCAAGAGAAAGGCATTGAGCTTGCTCAGGCGAAGGAAATCGTGGCTATGGAGTATGACAGAATCGGTGACCAAAGGCTGGAGTGGTACGATATAAACTTCTGGTTTAGATATTTGCACTTGGGCTCTCCTGAACCGGTGATTGAAAGTTGCCAGGATAAGCTATGTTATTATCCTGAGGTAACTGAAGTCCTTTCCTCATTAAGTAGCAAATACAAGCTAATCATCGCCTCAGGCACGCCGCTGGAGCTGCTGCATTATTTGTTGCGAGATGTTAAGCCTTACTTCGCTCGCCTTTTTTCTTCCGTCTCGCATTATAAACAATTAAAGACCCCTGCTTTTTATCTCCAGATGTGCCAGGCGATGAATATTCAACCAAGTCAGGTTGTCCATGTGGGCGATAACTGGCAATTCGATTTTCTTAACCCCCAGCAGGTGGGTATAAACGCTTTCCATATTGATAGGGCGGGGGATGACCATCAGGAGTCTATTAGCAACTTAACTGAGCTAAAATCTTATTTATTAACCTAGCTATGACAGTCAACTGGGCACAAGTGCTATTTAATTCCGTGATTACGGGAAGCCTTTATCTCATTGGGGCGATAGGGCTTACCTTAACCTATGGTCTGTCTAATTTTCCCAATTTTGCCCATGCGGAACTTATTACCTTAGGTGCTTTTATCGGCTACTTTGTGGCGGAGCAATTAGGATTGGGTTTGCCAGCAGCTCTTATTGTTGCCTTCTTGGTCACTGGGATAGTGGGTTTTTTATGTTACCGTGGCATCTTCCAGCCTTTAGCTAAAAGGGGAGCTACCATCATCCACCTTATGGTGGCTTCCATTGCCTTGGGCTTTATCCTCAGGCATTCCATTGGCGGCATTTGGACTTGGAAACCTTTGTATTTTACCACTACCTGGTCTTCTTATGCTGTAGGTCCACTGAGGGTTACTGGTCTATGGCTATGGCTTATTTTTACTGCCCTAGCTCTAGCAGTTATCATGCACTTTATTTTGGTGAAAACCAAGATAGGCAAAGCAATAAGGGCGACTTCTAGCAATCCAGAGCTTGCCTTGGCCTCGGGAATCAGTGTTGACCGGGTGATCTGGCTAACCTGGTTTATTGGTGCCGGATTGGCTGCTGTTGCTGGCATATTTCGCGGCGCAGATACCCAGATCTGGCCTATGACTGGATGGGATATCATCCTGCCTATCTTTGCCGTTGCCATACTTGGTGGCATTGGCAACTTTTATGGCGCTATAGCCGCAGCCTTTATCATTGGACTAGCTGAAAATATTGGGGTGGTGGGTTTGATAGCTCTGGGGCTTTC
>CAYTBB010000003.1:0-58410 GCA_964435965.1 uncultured Dehalococcoidales bacterium | reverse complement strand
GAAAGGTCTTCCTTGAGATGCCGAAGTGTTGGGCAGTGAGGGCGGCATTCTCTTTTCCCGCTGTATAGTAGAAGACTATCCACTCCACTCTCAATCTCTCCTGGGTTGTAAAACCCAAGAGGTCTGCCTCTCCCCTCCAGCATTCATATCTATCCTTCAGGACAAGGGGCTTTCTTTTAAAGAAGTAGAAGCTGGCCGACTTTCTCATTATGGTAACTCCTCACGGTAGGCTAGTATCATTACTAACCATACCATGGGTGTTACCCATGTATCTCAGCCTCCGCACCGAAAGATTCTTCCATGATTTCGGTGGTTTCAAATTTATTATATACTTTGACTATAATTGTAGAAACCTTGGGGAAAATATGCCGCGCTATTTTATCTGGACCATCGGCTGCCAGATGAATAAGGCAGAATCGCTGCGGATAGCTAGCTATCTGGATTTCCTCGGCTATCAAGTTGCACCCTCCCTCCGGGAAGCTGACTTAGTAGTGCTCAATACCTGTGTCGTGAGGCAGAGTGCCGAGGATAAAGTTTTGGGCACCCTGGGTTTGTTGAAAGGGCTAAAAAAGGAGCACCCAAATCTCTCTATACTGGTTACTGGCTGTTTTGTTGATTCCAACATCGAAGGATTGAAGAGAAGATTTTCCCAGGTTGATTTTTTCTTCAAGCCAGGAGCTTACACCGAGCTAACTAACTGGACTCAAAAACAGGGCATTTCTACCGCTGAGCAAGGATTGCTTCGCTGTGCGCTCGTAGCTAAGACATGGAAGATTCCTTCTCCTTGCGCCTTTGTCCCTATTATCCAGGGTTGCAATAAATTTTGTTCTTACTGTATCGTCCCATACAGGAGAGGTAGAGAAGTAAGTCGTCCTTTAGAAGAAGTAGTTTGTGAAGTCAAAGGGCTGGTGAAGCAAGGAGTAAGGGAGGTAATTTTGCTGGGGCAGAATGTTGATTCTTATGGCCACGATTTGCCTGAGCATCCCGATTTGGCTGATTTGCTGGCCAAATTAAACAGCATTGACAACTTAGCTAGGATTCGTTTTTTAACTAACCACCCTAGAGATATGAGCCAAAAGCTCATTGAAGCCATGGCTTCCCTGGACAAAGTTTGCGAACATTTAGAGCTACCTATTCAGTCAGGCGATGATGATATATTAAAGGCTATGAGGCGAGGGTATACTATGGAGCAATATCGTAAGCTTATCCACGCTATTCGCTATCGTATCCCTCAAATATCTTTGAGCACCGACATTATCGTTGGCTTTCCCGGGGAAACTGAGGAGCAATTTGAGCATACTTATTCTTTGCTAGAAGAAATGCGGTTTGATGTTGTTCACGTGGCTGCTTATTCTCCTCGCCCCGGCACCATTGCCGGCAGAAAATATGAAGATAATGTTCCCCCAGAAGTTAAGAGGAAAAAACTTAATAAAGTTGAACAGCTCCAGGCAAATATAGCTGCTGAACTAAACTCCGCTTACCGAGGCAAGACAGTGAAGGTATTGGTGGAAGGTGAGAAGAAAGGAAAGTGGTATGGACGCACCAGAAGTGATAAGCTAGTATTCTTTGAAAACAAGGATGATTGCACAGGGCAACTGGTGAAAATCAGGATTGAGAAAACAAGCCCTTGGGCACTACAGGGCAAGTTGGATATAATAGCTAATTAAAAAGGAGGAATACAATGGAACAACTTCAAAGCATAGCCCCAATTCTCTTTCTGGTATTGATCTTCGCCGCGATGTATTTTTTAATGATTAAACCACAGCGCAAGAGACAGAAACAACAGCAAGAACTAGTGCAGGAACTGAGAAGGGGAGATAAGGTAGTTACCACTGGCGGAATTTATGGACAAATTGAAGGTGTCAGCCAGGATACTGTAGTTCTGAGGGTAGAATCAGGGGCAACAATTAAAGTAGCTAGAATCAGCATAGCCGGTAAACAAGGTAAATAGACGAGATAGAGATAATACACTAGTCTGAACTTCTGTAGACAAAGCATGTTTACATGCCACAGTAAGCACAAGTGAGTAATCTCAAACAAGCTAAAGAAAGGATAGCTAAGCTAAAAAGGGAGCTTAACGCCATTATCGTAGCCCATAACTACCAGCGCCCCGAAGTGCAAGACATTGCCGATTTCACCGGCGATTCTCTTGAGCTAGCGCAGAGATGCGTTGGCACCAATGCGGAGATAATCGTCGTCTGCGGCGTGTGCTTTATGGCTGAGACAGCAGCTATTCTTAATCCAGCTTCTACAGTGCTCTTATCTCATCCTGATGCTGGCTGTCCTTTAGCAGACATGATCAATGTTGGGGAGCTAAAGCAATGGAAAGAGAGATACCCCGAAGCTACTGTGGTAGCTTATGTTAACACTACTGCGGCAATTAAGGCGGAAAGCAATATCGGCTGCACCTCGGCTAACGGGGTTGAGGTGGTGACCTCCTGCCTAGCTAAGGAAATCCTTTTTATCCCTGATCAAAACCTGGGACATTATATTTCCACCAAGACCAACAAGAGAATGATTCTCTATCCCGGCTTCTGTGATACTCATGCTAAGGTTACTGCTGAGCAAGTCAGGTTAGCCAAGCAGAGGTATCCCCAGGCCAAAGTTTTGGTTCATCCTGAATGCCGTCCAGAGGTTATAAATTTGGCTGATGCTGCTTTAAGCACCTCACAAATGGTTCGCTATGCTAAGTCTTGCAATGAGAAAACTTTCCTCATCGGCACGGAGGAGGGAGTATTGCATCCCTTAAGGAAGCAAAACCCAGATAAGGAATTTCACCTCATCTCGGATAACTTTATCTGCCCTGATATGAAGAAAACAACGTTAGAAACAATTATCAAAACTATGGAGTCAAGGAGCAACGTGGTCACCGTGCCCGAGGAAACAAGAATAAAAGCCAAGCAGGCTATTGACAGGATGCTGGCCATAACCTGAAGGAAAGAGCCTGTCTCCCTTGATGGGAGAGGGATAGGGTGAGGGTGGAAAAAATGTTTAAAAAAAACGTAGCACCGAAGTTTTAGCCTCTATGGAAGAAATTGTTGACCGTGCTTTAGCTGAAGACCTCGGCTGGGGTGACATTACCACTGAGGCTTTAATACCAAGTGACCAGCGAGGAATCGCCTCTATTATAGTGAAGAGCGAAGGCATTTTGGCTGGCATCGAAGTAGCTAAGAAGGTATTTCACCAAATAGATCCGGGGCTAAGAATGGACGTTTTGCTTGAAGATGGAACCAGGATTAAGGCGAGTGATGTAATCGCTAGGGTAGAAGGCAAAGTAGCTAATATTCTAAAAGCAGAGAGGGTGGCTTTAAATTTCCTGCAGAGGCTGAGTGGGATTGCCACGGAAACAAATCGCTATGTGGAAGCAGTCAAGGGATTGCCAGTGCACATTATGGATACCAGAAAGACAACTCCAAGTTTGAGGGTACTGGAAAAATATGCTGTCAGGGTTGGTGGCGGTGAAAATCACCGCATGAATCTGGGCGATGGCATACTTATTAAAGATAATCATCTGGCAGCTCTTCGTAGCCGTGGATTAAGCCTCAAGGAAATTATAGCCAAGGCTCAGCAAAATGCTCCAAAAAGGCTAAAGATCGAAGTGGAGGTCAAAACTGTGCCAGAAGCCCTGGAAGCTGCTGAGGCTGGGGCAGATATCGTTATGCTGGACAATATGAGTCTTGGAGATATTCGTCAGGCAGTTAAGATGATTCATGGTCGTGCCTTAATTGAAGCCTCTGGAGGAATTACTTTGGACAAGGTTAGAGCTGTAGCCGAGACTGGCGTTGATTTTATTTCAGTTGGCGCCCTCACCCACTCAGTCAAGGCTTTGGATATTAGTCTGGAGATCGGGTCACCTTCTTGGCAATAACTAGATAGCGTTTTGGATTATCCTCCAAGCTGGTTACTGTCAAACCAATCTGCCCTATTAGCTCTCTTAGCTCGGTTTCATCTGGCAGAAGGTCAGCGCCAACCATACCACCAATAGATTGATGCAGTTGATTGATAGCATCTCGGCTGGCAGTATGACAGATGACTAACTGGCCATTGCTTTTAAGCACTCTGGTTATTTCCTTTAGCGCTTTAGCCTTGTTGTTGAAATGAGGGAAAACGCTATTGCATATAGCTAAATCAATGCAGTTATGCGGCAATGGGGTAGCTGCAGCATCTGCTTGAACAAAATCCACAATGGACTGGAATCCCTTGGCTTTAGCCTCATGTAACATCTTTGCCGAGAGATCTAAGGCTATAATTCTTCCTTCGCCTCCTACTGCCTCAATTAGAAAAGGCAATAGAATGCCTGTGCCGCTGCCAATGTCAAGTACATGACTCCCAAGTGCAATACCTAGCTCCTTAACGATATTGCTGAGACATTCCAGCCTCTCCGGAGTAACCTCCCTATCCCAATTCGGAACTAACTGGTCAAAGTAATCTTGAAGTTGCATAGCTAACCTGCTAATTGAGCCTGTTGCCATCTCCTCACCTTCCTCTTAGGAGAGAATGCTGTTGCCAGACCGAAGATGATAGACGAAGTGATTGCAATGGATGCGCCCGAGGGGAGATCCAGAAAATAGGAGGTAGCCAGTCCAGTCCAGCAAGAGATAATGCCGAAAACCGAGGCGATGAGAAGCATGCGCTTTAAACTGTAAGTAAGTTGATAAGCAGCGGCGGCAGGATTAAGAATCAGACTATAAATGAGCAAGCCACCAATACTCTGTAGTGAGGCGGTGATAGTTACGCCAGTAGAAAATAGCAAGCCATAGAAAATAAAAGTTGCTGGGATACCCACAGCCAGAGCTACCTGCCGGTGGCAAATCACCGCCTGAATCTCTTTGTAGAAGGCAATCGCCAATCCAGCTATTATAGCTGTCACTAGGGCAAGGAAAATTAAATTTCCTCGGCTGACAGTCAGTATACTGCCCCAGAATAAGCTCAGGGCTTCAGTCCTGGCCCCGGGCATCAGGCCCATGAAAAGGAATGCCAGTCCCAGCATTAAAGAGAAAACAATGCCAATTGAAGTATCAGGATTTAGCTCGCCTCGGTCAGCCATGGGTCCAATAATAGCTGCTGAGGCTAGACTAAAAACCAAAGCTCCGATTAGGGGGTTAAACCCCAGCCAGACACCAAGGAGGGCACCAGCAAAGGCAGCATGGGCAATACATACGCCAATAAAGGAGAGGTGCATGGTAACCACAAAAACACCTATGATGGAGCAGGTTATACCACCGCATAATCCCGCCAGGATGGCACTTTGCATAAACTGGTACTGTAAAATAGATATGTCCATATTTAATAAGCGATTGTGGATTTGCTACGGATTGAAACAGGAGCCCCATAAAGCTGACTCAATATCTCGTCCTGAAGCGCTGACTCCGGGCTACCTTGTTTCCATATTTTTCCTTCTTTCATCAAGACCAGGCGGTGGCAAATAGAGGGCAGTTGTTTAAGGTCATGGGTGACAAATAAAGTAGTCATATGGTATTCACTGTGAATAAGCTGTATAAGGCTTAGGATTTCTCCTTGGGCCTGGAGATCTATTGAAGTTGTAGGCTCATCGAGGAGGAATATCTCAGGCTGCTGAACTAAAGCTCGGGCAATAGCCGCCCTTTGGTATTCACCTCCTGAGAGATGTCCTATTGGGCGTTGGGCTAGCCCAGTCATGCCAACCATATCCAACACTCTATCTACATCCTCCCATTGAGCCTGTGTTGGTCGGTGTAATAGACCCAAGCGGCCATAGCAGCCTACCATCACCGTCTCCCTAACATTGATGGGCAAGCGCGGGTCAATATTCTCAACTTGTGCCACGTAGCCTATGCGCTTTCTCAACTTGATGCCATTTCTTCCGTTTACCGGTAATCCTAATACCACCGCTTGACCTCGGACCAGTTTGCCCAAGCCATTGATAACAGTAAGCAAAGTGGTTTTGCCAGCACCGTTAGGTCCAATGATGCCGATGAATTCTCCTTTCCTTACCTCCAGAGATACACCTTGCAAAGCCACATCCTCCCTGTAGGAAACTACAGCGTCTTGAATCCTGATAACTGTGTTATCCATTTTGCTGCCTCCACTGAGCTAAAGCTTCGAGAATCAAATCAACATTCTTGTCTAACGCCTTTTCCCAAGTTTCCGTATCCTCAAAGCCACCGGGAAAATTGGATATAGTTACCTGAATTGCTCCAATATCTTGTGCTATAGCTTCACTTGCCGCCGTTGCACCGCTCTGGAGATTGTCGATGACTAAAGCTACCCCAGCTTCTTTAGCTTCAACTACCAGCTTTTCCACTTCCGCCACACTTAGGTCTTCAGGCCGACCATAGACGGCCACGATATCAAACCCAGCCCACTCTGCAAATCCTATCTGCATGTCAGCACAGATTACCTTTACCTCTTCTACTCCCGCTTCCAGTAATCTATTTTTTGCTTCCTCGCCCTTAGCTAAAATAGCTTGCGCCCTTTCTGTGGCTTTCTCTTGGTAGTATGCTGAGTTTTCTGGGTCTATCTCACCTAAGGCTTGAGCAATTTTGTCTACTGCCTCAGCCTGAACCGGGGGTGCCATCCAGTTGCCTTTAACATCAATAACCCTGACAATAAGGTCGGGGTTTTCTGCAGCTTCAATCAGTCCAGTGACATTTTTAAAATTTTCTTGGTAATCGTGGATAAAAATGGCTTTGCTATTAGCCAATGCCTCAATATCGCTTGGCTTTACATCATAATGTCCGGGACACATGCCTGGGGGTATAAGGGTGCGAGGTTCCAGTTTACCATCAGCTACATCTTGAATGATGTTAGTGATAAGCGAGCTTCCAGCCATGATATCAACCGAGGCAGCCGGTGAAGAGGTGCAGGACAAAGGCAAAAGCAGAGCTGCTACGAGAAGCATTGCTATAATGCTCGCTGTAATTTTTCCTTTCATAATCCCTCCATTTTATGCTTTATGTATTTACCGTCAAATTACTTTGGGAATGAATCTCCATGGCACTCGTCTCGCGTACTCTTCATACTCTTTTCTGAATCGCTGTCTCAAAAGCTCCTCCTCTTTTATTGCGGTCAAGTAGGTCAAAACGGTGAAGATGACTGCTGGAACGAGCATCCACACAACGCCAAAACTGAGTGCAAAGCCAAAATATATTAGAACTAATCCCGAGTAACCGGGGTGTCTAACCTTGGAATATGGGCCAGAGGTTACAAGCCTCTTGACTTCTGCCGAGTGCTGATGTGCCTGAATCCCATACTTTTTCAACTCTTTATGAGCATATCCCAAGTGAATAACATAGCCAATTACCAGCAAAATAACTCCCAAAATGTTTGCTAACGGATAGAAAGGAAATCTTGGCCAAGAAAAAACGATTCCTACTATTCCTCCGCCAATTAATATTGGGAATTCGATTGCCATACCTACGGTAAATTTCGCCAAGAGATATCTATCCAACAGGCTGTCTTTTTTCATCGTGATCCTGTCATTTGCGATATTCAGTGCAATTGCAATAAGATGCAACAAGCAAGTAAAAAAATTAACCCTTTCCCAGTTGCACTCTTGACTTTAAAAAGTCTATCTGACGCATCTCGCCCTGGAGAATCCTCCTTTCCCTAAAAAGGGTCTCTACTTCTACTCGCTCACCCTCAACTATCATGTATGCAATATCCTCCAGAATTGGCTTGTCGCCTTCCATACTCATAGCTAATAAGATTGTCCCTCTTTCCTGCGGCACTCACTGCACTCCCCTGGAATAGCTAAATGCCTCAAATCAGCTTCAAAATTATAATCGCGAAGCAAAGTGTCTCTTAGCGGATACAATATAGATTCGTCTAAATCCGTTATCTTACCACACCGGCGGCAGACTAGATGATGGTGGTGCCCTTTCTCGGCAACATGATAGCGAACACGTCCCTCGCCAAAATTCGTTTCGGTGACCAAGTTTAATTCTTTCAATAGCTCTAAAGTGCGATAGACAGTGGAAATGTTGCTATAAGGATAGCGACTATGTAATTGCTGATAGATCTCTTCAGCGCTAATGTGGCCATCAGCTTCATGAAGGGATTCGATGACCAACATGCGCTGCGGAGTTAAACGATATCCTTTCTCCTGAAGAACCTTGTGACAGCTCACTCCAAGGTAAAATTATAACAGGACGCCAAAATTATTGCAATAGGTTGCTAATGCAATTAATTGATCTTTAGCGGTTTTTGCTTTCTAGCAACAAAGTTACCGGTCCATCATTATGGATCTCCACCAGCATATACTCTTGGAAAATCCCTGTCTCTACCTTAAGGCCGGTGGAGTGAACTTGATCGACAAAAAAGTCATATAATTCCTTAGCCTTATCTGGTGGAGCTGCTTCGGTAAAGCTGGGGCGCCTTCCCCTCCTTGAATCAGCCAAAAGAGTAAACTGGCTTACTATCAAAATTTCCCTCTTTGTTTCCAACGCTGACAGGGCAAATTTATTTCCTCCATCGGAGAAAATGCGCAGGTTAACTATTTTATTTGCCAAGTAGCTAGCACCATCTTGTGAATCGTCCCTGGCAACGCCAATAAAAACCACTAGCCCTGGACCAATTCTGCCCACCACTCTACCGCTGACACTTACTGAAGCACAGGTAACCCGCTGAATTAGCGCTTTCATTTTTGCATTTTTTATTTAAGCATGTTAAATTAAATATTAAAAGGGATATTATATCCAATCAAGTGGGCAAAACCCACTTTTTTGTTAAGGGCAAATTATTAGGTTAGGGAGAAATGAAGACAGAGTTTATGGCTGCTATTGCTCAGCTCTCGGCTGAGAGGAACTTACCTAAAGAAGTGATTTTGACAGCTTTGGAATCAGCGCTTGTCTCAGCTTATAAAAAAGACATTTTCACCCGCGAGCAGGATATTTCGGCCAAAATTGATCCCAATACTGGTGATATCAAGGTTTGTATTAGAAAAGTTGTGGTTGAGTCACTTGTCGACCCGCATCAAGAGATCTCCTTCGATGATGCTCGAAAATTGCGGGATAGTATTCAAATTGGCGAAATAGTGGAAGTGGAATCTACACCCAGAGATGCTGGGCGTATTGCTGCTCAAACGGCAAGGCAGGTTGTTTTGCAGCGGTTGCGCGAAGCAGAGCATCGGGTAATCTACGAGCAGTTCGCTGGTAAGGAAGGCGAGATTGTCAGCGGGACGATTCAATTCCTCCAGCCTAAACAAATTTATGTTACCTTGGGCAAGGGAGAGGCTATACTTCCCTTTAGTGAGCAAGTGCCTAATGAGCGTTACCACGTAGGACAGCAATTTAAATTCTACCTTTTGGAGATAAGTCAAGGGGTTAAAGGGCTTCAAATAATAGTTTCTCGCTCTCATCCGAATTTGCTACGCCGCCTTTTTGAACTAGAAATTCCCGAAGTCCACAGTGGCGTTGTAGAACTGAAAGCAATAGCACGCGAAGCCGGACATCGAAGCAAAGTAGCAGTGTCAACTCACCAAGAAGGCATCGAACCTGTAGGTTGTTGCCTTGGACCTCGAGGCGTCAGGCTACAAAGTATTATTAACGAGCTAAATGGTGAAAAAATAGACATGATTCAATGGCACGCCGACTCTAAAATATTTATCTCCAATGCCCTCAGTCCAGCCAAAGTGGCAAGTATTGAGCTCAACGAGGCAGAAAGGACTGCCACTGTAGTCGTTCCTGATAGGCAACTATCCCTAGCTATAGGTAAGGAGGGGCAAAATGCCAGGTTAGCAGCAAAACTCTCGGGTTGGCGAATTGACATTAAGAGCGCCTCTGCCGCTGAAGCAGAAAGGATAAGCTTACCAGAGGCTGCTCCTCAAGAGTTAGAAACAATAGCTGGAGAGGGTGAATTTCCTTCCACTGTGCCAAGCGAACCTCAAGCAGCGGAACCAGTTAGTGGAAGGGAGGTAGAAGAACTAACCACGCTCTTAGCCAGTGAAGAATTTATATTGGCCTCGAAAGCTGCTTCTGAGAGGTCTGAAGAAAAACTGCAGCTTCGCTTCGCTGAGGATATTTTACCAAACAGGGGAAAGAGCATAAAGTTGGAGAGGGACAAGGTTAAGAGCAAGGGACGCAAAAAAAAGAAAGCTCCCTTTAAAGAGGATGATTCGGAAGAATAAACATATACCGCAGCGTACTTGCGTTACTTGCCGACAGACGAGGGACAAAAAGGATTTGATCCGCCTGGTGTGCACCGACGGTGGAATTGTCAAGGTCGACCCATCTGCCAAGAAGCCAGGCAGAGGTGCTTATTTATGTCCTCAAAAGGATTGCTGGGAAATAGGGCTGAAAAGAAATCGTTTGGAACACGCTTTGCGAATAAAGCTTAGTTTCGATAATCGCCAAGCTCTAATAGAGTATAGCAATAACTTGCCAGGGAGGAACCAGATTTGAGTAACAAAAAAATGCACTCGTTGGCCAATCGAAAGGAAACAAATTACTCAGCTTTGCCTCAAATCGAGCTCCCACTTTCTATAACTGTAAAACGGTTAGCTGATACCTTAAAAGTAGAGCCTGTGCAAGTTATTAAGCAGCTTATGCGCAAAGGCATTATGGCCAATGTTAACCAGGCTACTGATTTTGATACTGCTGCTATGGTAGCTCTAGATTTCGGTTATAGTGCTCGGGGAAAAATAGAGCGTCAAATCTTGCCTTCCCTCGAGGGACTGGGAGATAAACTACAAATTCGCTCCCCGGTGATTACTGTAATGGGGCATGTCGACCATGGTAAAACAACCCTTCTTGATGCCATCAGGAAAACCAATGTAACTGCTCACGAGGCAGGAGCTATTACCCAACATATTGGCGCTTATCAAACTACGGTGGATGGACGCAAAATCACCTTCCTGGACACACCCGGGCATGAAGCTTTCACTGCTATGAGAGCCCGTGGTGCCTGGACAACCGATATCGTGGTTTTGGTGGTTGCTGCTGATGATGGCATCATGCCTCAGACTGTGGAAGCTATAGACCATGCCAAAGCTGCTAAAGTGCCTATAGTGGTTGCCATCAATAAGATTGATAAACCTGAGGCCAACATTGAGCGTGTAAAGCAGCAGCTCGCTGATTTAGGTTTAGTTATTGAGGAATGGGGCGGCGATGTTGTTTGTGTTCCTATCTCAGCTAAAAAGGAGCAAGGAATCTCAGATTTACTGGAAAACTTATTCCTTGTTGCTGACATATTGGAACTAAAAGCTGACCCCAACTGTGCCGCAGAAGGTGTGGTTATTGAAGCCAAGTTAGATAAAACTAAAGGTCCCTTAGCTACCCTCCTGGTTCAAAAGGGCACTCTCGAGATAGGCAATATTATAGTGACTGGCAATACGTGGGGCAAAATCAAAGCTATGTTCAATGATAAAAGGAGGCGAGTTAGCAAAGCTGCGCCATCAACCCCAGTAGCGATTCTTGGCATCAATGGTGTGCCAGGGGCAGGCGAACTCTTTGCTGTAGTCGTTGATGAGCATCAAGCACGAGGTATTGTAGCTGAACATGAGGCAGTGAGAACCCGTACGCCTTTAAGTTTAAGCACCCTTTCCAGTCAGATAAGCCACGGCGAAGTGAAGGAACTCGACGTAATTTTGAAGACAGATGTTCAAGGCAGCATCGAACCAATAAAGAACTCTATAGAGCAATTGAGCACAGAAAAGGTGAAGGCTAAGGTTATCCATGCTGCTAGTGGCAGCATTACAGAGGGGGATGTGCTTCTTGCTTCGGCTTCAAAAGGCATTGTCATTGGTTTTAACAGCGACCCAGCGCCAGGAGCACGCCAGCTAGCTGAAGCGGAAGGAGTAACCATCCAGAGGTATGATGTAATTTACCGATTAGAAGAAGACGTAGGTAAAGCATTAAAGGGGATGCTTGAGCCAACTTATGCCGAAGTGCTTGGAGGGCGTGCTGAAGTACGCGCTACGTTCGCCGCAGGCAAGCATGGTAAAGTGGCTGGAGCTTATGTTAAGGAAGGCAAAGTGTGGCGAGATGCCAAAGTCAAAGTATTGCGGCAAAATGAAGTAGTCTGCGAATCTCGAGTCTCTAGTTTAAGGCGTTTTAAAGAGGATGCCACTGAGGTAGTTGCTGGTCTTGAATGTGGCATAGGCATAGAAGGGTTTACCGATTTCTATATCGGCGATATTATCGAATCTTATAGAAAGGAAAGGGTGAGTTAAGGTAACAAATGGCATTCTGAACGGAGCAAAGTGAAATGAAGAATCTCTGAGATTCTTCGCTTCTCTCAGAATGACAGAAGGCGAAGGGCTCAGAGCTTACAAAAGGTGAAGAACTTATAGGAGGCTCAAATGTCTAGGCGTATGGAACGACTAAACAAAGTCATCAAGCAGGAAATCAGCAGCTTGATTGAGCGTGAGGTTAACGACCCGAGGCTGAGTAATTCTATCTCTGTAACAGAAGTTTCAGTTTCGCCTGACCTTAAGTATGCTAAAGTATTCGTTAGTATGCTGGGCAATGAAACCGATAAAACAGATATGCTATCCGGCTTCAATGCTGCTTCTGGATTCTTACGCAAGAAATTGGCTTCGCGTTTAAAGTTGAGATGTGTCCCACAGCTCAGCTTTCATTATGATAATTCTATCGAGCAGGGGGCAAGGCTGCTCAAATTAATCGAGCAGGTTAGCAACACTAAATAGCTTAGGTTTTTACTAGAAACAGCCCCAAGATATTGACATTGTCACCTGTAATAAGATATGTTAGAGATATGCTAGCCAAGCAGAAAGGAGGTAGTTTTTCATGCAAGCGTATTGCTTTAAGTGTCGGGCGAAGAGAGATATAAAAAATCCAACATCTGTTACCCTTAAGAACGGAAAGCCAGCAGTCCGCGGAACCTGTTCTGTATGCGGGACCAAAGTATTTAGAATTGGCAAGACTTAATTTCCCAGAGTGACACGATTGAGCTAGCAAAGATAAATTTTGTCAATCTTACCGCGAGAAATAGTGAATCTTAGCTCAAAATTTGCTGGCGCGGTAATTTAGCTTAATGCTGCCTATAGTAGCAACAATCAAACCCGATGTTAATAGATTCTTGCTATTATAAGCATCAGGGTTGATTAGAAGTTTAGTTTTGCTTTTAAGCAATTAAAGCTATGTAGTTGTGGGTAGGAGGCATTTATGTGGGCACTGAGCCCGAGAATCATGTCATGATAGCTGCTAAGGTCAGTGCAGCAAAGTAGTGTCTTTATCTGTCAATAAGGAGGGAAAGCGAGCTATGGGAATGATAAATGTAGCCATTATAGGTGTCGGCAATTGTGCTTCTTCATTGGTTCAGGGAGTCTACTATTATAAGAATGCTAAAGAAAACGAGTTTGTCCCCGGTTTAATGCACGTCAATCTGGGAGGCTACCATGTAGCTGATATTAACTTCGTAGCTGCGTTTGACATTGATAAAAATAAAGTGGGTAAAGATCTAGCTAAAGCTATTTACACTCCGCCTAACAATACTATCAAGTTCTGCGATGTACCTAAAACCGGCGTCAGAGTCGAGCGCGGCATGACCCATGATGGACTAGGCAAATATCTCTCTCAAATTATCACCAAGGCGCCGGGCCCAACAGCCGATATTGTAGGCATTCTCAAGGAGACTAAAACTGATGTAGTACTTAATTATTTGCCTGTGGGAAGCGAGGAAGCCACTAAATGGTATGTAGAACAGGTGTTAGCAGCCGGCTGTGGCTTCGTTAATTGCATACCAGTTTTCACTGCTCGTGAGCCTTATTGGCAAAATCGATTTGCTGAGCGTGGATTGCCCGTTATCGGCGATGATATTAAGTCTCAAGTTGGGGCTACCATTACTCATCGGGTATTAACCAGGCTTTTCCGCGACCGCGGTGTTAAGTTGGAGCGAACTTATCAATTGAACTTTGGTGGCAATACCGATTTCCTCAATATGCTAGAACGGGAGCGCCTGGAATCTAAGAAGATTTCCAAGACAAATGCTGTTACTTCGCAGTTAGACTATGATATTGGCCCTGATAACATCCATGTTGGTCCCAGCGATTATGTCTCTTGGCTGACCGACCGCAAATTTTGCTATATAAAGATGGAGGGACGCACCTTTGGCGATGTCCCCCTGAATTTAGAGTTGAAGATGGAGGTATGGGATAGCCCTAATTCAGCTGGTGTGGTTATTGATGCTCTAAGGTGCTGCAAATTGGCTTTAGACCGAGGGTTAAGTGGAGCTATAGTGGCACCCTCAGCCTACTTTATGAAATCTCCGCCAATCCAGTATTCCGACGATGAAGCCCGCCTAAAGACCGAAGCATTTATTACCGGACAGGAACAGGAAGAGCCCGTCTCATTGTCTGAGCCACAGCCAGTTGAGATTAAGGCATAAGCCGCTTTTGCGACAAAGGCACCAGCCTCAAACTATGTAGCTTAAAAGAAATCGATTTTGTTGGCTCAGAACATCCCAGAAAGAACTTGTCGACTTTACTTAGGGCATTTAAAGGGCTCAAGGAACAGCCAGGGTTTAAGGATTTGAAGCTGGTCAAAGTAGGCAAGGCAGGTGGGAAAGAGGCGGATTTCAGGAGACAGACCATCGAGGTTATAGATTCTCTAAACTTAAATGGAAGGGTAATATTCACAGAGGTTGTTTCTAAGGAGAACTTAAGAGCTTATTACTCTAACGCAAAGTGTGTTGTCCTTCCTTCCCTCTATGAAGGTTTTGGTTTCCCCCCGCTTGAAGCAATGGATTGTGGCTGCCCAGTGATAACCTCGAATAGCTCCTCATTGCCAGAAGTAGCAGGTGAGGCAGCAATCAAGGTCCCCCCTCACAATATTGAGGGACTGGCAGAGGCTTTAAAGAAGGTTCTTACTAACAAGGAACTCAGGAAAAGCCTTATTGCCAAGGGAAAAGCACAAGCTGTCAAATTCTCATGGGACCAAGTAGCAGAAAAGACTCTCGAGGTTTACAAAGAGGTAGAGGAAAGTTTCCGCTGCATCTTCAAAGTGCGTGTGTTCAGTTCTCTTTCCCAAATGAGTTATGCTGCGGGCTTCAACCACGACTGGAAATTTACAAATGAGATAAGTTGTCCCGGATTTCTCCTTCCACTATGCGAAATCGCTGAATGGAATGGGCAGAGTCAAATTCAAGGAGTAGTTAACTTCCTGCGCGAGAAAGGGGTTATACAAAAGGAGCTAGATGGCAAATTTAGCAGAGATTCGGGGGACTATAGCTTCCTATATTACTAATCCCATAGTCACAGTTTTAGGCAAAACCAAGCTAAAACCCAATACTCTCACCTTTATTGAGTTGGCCATAAGCATCGGTGTTGCTTACGCCATTGTCACCGGTTACTTCCTCCTTGGTGGAGTTTTGGTTTTGGTCTCCGGGCTATTTGATCTCCTCGATGGGGCCCTGGCTCGCTTTACCAAGCAAAGTACAAAGTTTGGTGCTATTCTAGACTCCGCCGTTGACCGCATTTCCGAAGCAGCGATATTTTGTGGTCTTTTGATTTGGTATTTGCCGAAGGAAGGGGCCACTTTAGAGATTGTGGCCATTTTTGCCGCTCTAATTGGCTCTTTCCTTGTTAGCTATATAAGAGCCAGAGCAGAGGGGCTAGGTTTGGAATGCCGAGTTGGTTTGTTCACCAGAGCTGAAAGGGTTATAGTATTAGCAGTAGGTTTGCTGGTAAACCAAGTTTTTATTGCTTTATGGGTTTTGGTAGTCTTTGTTTATATCACTGTAGCTCAAAGGCTGCTTTACTTGCGGAAGCAAGCAAAGGTTAGGGGTGCCTAAATGTCTGTTATAGCTGTTGTAGGAGGTCAGTGGGGTGACGAGGGGAAAGGAAGGGTAATTGATTCCCTGGCTGAGAAAGCTAAGGTAGTGGTTCGTTTCTCAGGGGGTGACAATGCAGGCCACACAGTTATTAACCCTTATGGCGAGTTCAGGATGCATCTTGTACCCTCCGGTATTTTTTACCCCGAGGTAACTTGTATTATCGGCAATGGCGTGGTTATTAACCCAGCAGTTCTCCTTAATGAAATAGACAACCTTAAGAAGCACAGTGTAGATATAAGTCATCTCATCATCAGCGACCGCGCCCATCTCATCATGCCTTATCACACCCTTTTCGATGGACTGGAAGAGGAAAGGCGTGGTAAAGGGGCTTTAGGAACTACCCGTAGAGGAATTGGCCCTGCCTTTACTGATAAAGTTGCTCGTATTGGAATCCGCACCGGGGACTTATCAAACAAGGATTTATTTCACAGCAAGCTAAGCTCAATCCTCGAATTTAAGAACGCCATCCTTACAAAAGTGTATGGGCATTCGCCTTTGTTACTGGAAGAAATCTTTGAGCAATATTGCCGTTATGGGGAGCAACTGGCTCCACTTATTCAGGAAACTAACTCCCTAATTCGCCAATCTTTAGCCAGAGGAGAGCTAGTTTTATTAGAGAGTGCCCAAGGGACTTTGCTTGACCCCGACTTTGGCACTTATCCTTATGTAACTTCTTCTTCGCCATTAGCCGGAGGAGGCTCTATTGGGGCAGGCATAAGCCCGATGTCATTTGATCGCATTATCGGTGTATTTAAAGCTTACATCACTAGAGTTGGCAGTGGACCCATGCCCAGTGAGCTAAAGGACGAGGTTGGCAAGCTCATAAGTGAGAAAGGTCATGAATATGGTGCTACAACAGGGAGGCCGCGGAGGTGTGGTTGGTTTGATGCCGTGGCTGGCCGCTTCGCTACTCAGCTAAATGGTTTTAGTGATATAGCTTTAACTCACCTCGATATTTTTGATGGTTTTTCTTCCATCAAAATATGCACGGCCTATAAATTTGATAACAAGATTATAGACTTTTTCCCGAGCGATATAGCTATACTAGAGAAATGCCAACCTATGTATGAAGAACTATCTGGTTGGCAAGAGTCAATAAGGGAAATCCGTAATTTTGACCAGCTACCACTGGAGGCCCGCCGCTACATCAACCGGCTTGAGGAGCTCCTCTCCTGCCCTATTAGCTTTATCGCCGTAGGATCAAGGAGAGAGCAAACGATAAGGGTGAGACCTATTCTCCCTGGGTAACCCTGGTAGGTAAAGGTAAGTCAATTTTATAGTTTTTTAATGCTGCTCTAACAACCTCGGCCGATTTTTCGTCAGGTTCAATCAAAGGCAAGCGCGGTTTGCCCACTGGAAAACCCAAGTAATTCAGCGCATATTTAACGGGCAAGGGGTTGGTAACAATAAATAGGGCTTTTATCAGAGGCAATAAATGACGGTGAATGCTAGCTGCTTCTTGAGTTTCACCGTTAAGAAACTTCTCCATCATGTCTTTTATTTGGATTCCTACTAAATGTGAAGCGACACTGATCACACCATAACCACCCAAAGTGAGAATAGGCAAGGTATCACTATCATTGCCGCTGTAAACTAAAAAGTCACCCTTGGCTCCCTGTATAATCTCAGCTATTTGGCGGAGGTTACCACTAGCTTCCTTCACACCAATGATATTGTCTATTTGGCTTAGCTTGATTACTGTATCAGCAGCAAGATTAGTGCCTGTGCGTGATGGTACGTTGTAGAGAATACAAGGCAAAGTTGTGGCTTGGGCAATGGCATTAAAATGCTCAAATAAGCCTTGCTGGGGCGGCCGATTATAATAAGGAACTACTAATACGCAAGCATCAACTCCAACCTTCTCTGCTTCTTTAGTCAGCTCCTGGCTCTCTCTAGTGTTGTAAGTGCCAGTCCCAGCCACTATTGTTCCACGGTTAGCTATCGCTGACTTAACTTCAGTAAAAAGACGGAGCTTCTCTTCGAAGTTAAGAGTAGGGGATTCTCCCGTAGTGCCAGAGAGCAGCAGACCATCGCTACCAGAATTAAGCAAAGCTTGAGCTAGATTCTTGGCCTGCTGATAATCAACTTTGCCCTGACTATCAAAGGGGGTAACCATAGCTGTTAATAAGCGACCTAGCTTGTCCATTTTAGGCTATCCCGCCTTTGCCGGATAAGAAGCACGGGAGCGCCTCCGCTTCTTCCTGTATCCTATCCAGCCCCTTCTTATCCCTTCCTCGGCAATCTGTATAGCATTCAGCGCTGCCCCTTTACGTAAATTATCAGCTACTACCCACATAACTAATCCATTGGGGTGAGAAATATCCTTTCTGATTCTACCCACAAATACGTGATTTGAACCACTAGCTGCCCAAGGTAGGGGGTAGAAGCTAACGCTAGGATCATCAAGAACCCTGACTCCAGGTGCTTGAGCCAAAATTTCCCTTGCCTCTTCCGGAGTGATAGGCGAAGTAAATTCCACATTCACCGCTTCACTATGCCCGAAGTAAACAGGGACTCGGACGCAGGTTGCCGAAATAGCTATATCCACAGCATGCATTATCTTCCGCGTCTCTTCCACCATCTTCTGCTCTTCTTTAGTATAGCCATTATCCAAAAAGACATCGGTTTCTGGTAACAGATTAAAGGCTATTTGATGGGAATAGACATGAGGACAAACACGACGCCCCTCTAAAACCAGCTTTGTTTGGCTTGTTAGTTCCTTTAAAGCATCAGCACCGCTGTCTGATACCGATTGATAAGTGCTTACGATGATTCGTTTTATAGGATTAACCTTGTGTAAGGGATAAAGAGCTACTACCATTTGGATTGCAGAACAATTTGGGCTGGCGATTATCCCTTCGTGCCATTCTATATCCTCAGGATTTACTTCAGGAACCACCAAAGGAACCAAGGGAGCCATTCTAAAAGCAGCGCTATTATCAATAACCACCGCTCCAGCCTCAGTGGCCAGAGGTGACAGGCGGCGGCTAACATCAGCGCTAGCGGAAAAAAGAGCGACATCAACATTACGAAATATCTCCTGTGTCGCTTCCTCAACCTCGATTTTCTGGCGATTAGAAAAAAGGAATTTTATGTCTGAAGCGCGTTCGGTAACAAGTAGTCGAATCGAAGCTGCAGGGAAATTCCGCTGCTCAAGCACCTTGATAAATTCTCGCTCAACAAGCCCGGTGTCACCGACAATAGCTACGTTGAAACCTTCCATGCTCTTTCCTCGCAACAGTCCGCCCTCCTCAAAAATGTCATTCTGAGCGCAAGCAAAGAATCTCAAGACCCTTCGCTTAGTTCACCCTGAGCGAGATTCTTCGGTCGCTTCGCTCCCTCAGAATGACAAACAAGGAGCAAAGGGCTCAGGGTGACAATAAAGAACCCTACAGCTTCAGTAAGGCCTCCAATCCATAAATTAACCCTTTGTGCTTTGTAACCTCTCTGATTGCCAAAATAACGCCGGGCATATAAGATTCTCGACTTATTGTCTCATGGCGTATGCTCAAGGTCTGACCTACGCCGCTAAAGATAACTTCTTGTCCCGCCATAAATCCTGGCAACCTCAGGCTATGGATAGCTACACCTTCTATTTGCCCCCCTCTGACGCTGCTAACTACTTCTCTCTCGGTTTTAGGGCAGATGAAAGGTTTGCCACGGGCTTGTAGCATTGCTTTTGCTGTAGCCATAGCAGTTCCCGAAGGGGCATCAATTTTCTTATCATGGTGCATTTCTACAATCTCAGCATAATCGAAAAATTTGGCAGCAACCTTTGCCAAATGCATCAAGAGCACTGCTCCTAAGGAAAAATTCGGTGACACCACAGCACCAACGTTATTGGCTCGACATAGCTGCTCAATCTCCTTCAGATTTTCCTCAGAAAGGCCTGTGGTACCTATAACCATGTTAATTCCTTGCTTAACAGCGATGCGCGCGGCTGCTACAGAAGCTACAGCATTGGTAAAATCTACTAATACGGCAGGATTGCAACTCTTCAAAAGAGAGCCTAAATCAGAGGAAAATGGTATCAACTCTGAAGTCTCCGGTAAAGGAAGATACTGCTGAGTTACTTTCTCCTCCACAGCGCCAACTATCTCCAACCCGGGCTCGTTGAGCACAGCTTTAGTCACCTCCCGCCCCATCTTGCCTAAAGCTCCATTGATAACTATTCTTATGGCTTCCATGTCTCACTGCTTAACATGCTGATATAGGTTATTTATTGTAATCGGTATAGCGACCGCCTTTATTAGGCGAAGGAGTATGACGATAGTTTGGCCGCCTCTGCCAATGATTCTTAGAGGCTAAGGAATCCTTCACCTTAGCACCAGGTATGCGAGAAAATCCTTCAAACACTGCTTTACGTGATAAGTTTATCCTGCCTAACTCGTCAATTCCAATGACTTTGACCATTACTTCCTCACCAACTTTAACCACATCTTCAACTTTAGCTACATGATAATCGGCAAGCTCGCTAATATGGACTAGGCCTTCCTTGCCTGGGAGGACTTCTACCATGGCGCCAAAATTCAGCAGCCTCGTTACTCTCCCAGTATAAATATCCCCTAGTTTCACTTCTTGGGTTAAATCTTCTATCATTCTGATCGCCTTTTGGACTGCCTCCTCACTGGGGGAGCCAACAATAACCGTGCCATCACTCTTTACGTCTATAGTTGTTTTGGTCTCCTCCGTAATGGATCTTATGGTTCTACCTCCAGGGCCAATAACATTGCCAATCTTGCTTGCATCAATGTTTATCTCATGTATCCTGGGAGCATAGGGGCTAATTCCAGGGCGGCTAGTACTGATAGTTTGTGCCATCTTGTCCAATATCTCCAAGCGAGCCTGGCGAGCTTGGGTTAGGGATTCAGCTAGAATTTTGGAGTCCACACCGCTGACTTTAATATCAAGCTGCAAGGCTGTAATTCCCGCAGAGGTGCCAGCAACTTTAAAATCCATGTCACCACAGGCATCTTCTATACCCTCAATATCGGTTAGGATAACATGCTCCCCATTCTCCCCGGTGACCAACCCTATGGCTATTCCAGCTACTGGTGCCTTGATAGGTACGCCAGCATCCATTAATGAAAGGGTTGAACCGCAGGTACTGGCCATAGATGTGCTCCCATTAGAGCTAAGCACTTCGGAAACCAAACGAATAGTATAAGGGAAATCCTCTTCCGAAGGTAATATTGGCAAAATAGCCCGCTCCCCTAGAGCGCCATGACCAATTTCGCGCCTCCCTGGCGACCCTACTCGTTTTACCTCGCCCGAGGAGAACGGAGGAAAATTATAATGGTGCATGAAGCGTTTGGTTTCTGCCAAGCCTAAACCATCCAATAACTGCTCCTGTCTTGCCGACCCCAGGGTGGTGATAGTCAAAGTTTGTGTTCCTCCCCGGGCGAATAGCCCCGAGCCGTGAGTACGAGGTAGAAGGCCAATTTCACAGTGGATAGGGCGAATTTCATCAGCCTGGCGGCCATCCACATGCCGTTTTCCCTGCAAAATCCTCTTCCTTATCTCTGCTTTAAGCCGGGCTTCAAAGGCAAAACCCACCTCTTCCTCGGAGAAAGAGTCAACTAACTTCTGTTTCGCTTCATCCCTAAGCGATGCCAAAACTTGCTCTCGCTCTAATTTTCCTGGTTGCCCTAGAGCTTCGTTCAGCTTGTCACCAAGCAAAGTAGAGATATGAGCTGAGAGTTCAGGAGCAACCTCTCTAACTTTGACTTCCACCTTGGGTTTGCCATAAACTTGCTGCAGCTCCTCCTGGAGTTCAATTATCTCTTGGTTAGCTTCATGCCCAAATTCGATTGCTTTCACTACTATATCCTCATGGGCCTCTTTGGCGCCTGCTTCCACCATCACTATATCTTGCCTAGTGCTAGCAACAACCACATCTAGCAAGCTATTTTCAATTTGGAGCAAAGTGGGATTTAGAACCAAATTATCATCTATGTAGCCAATATGCGCTGCTGATACCGGACCTGAAAATGGAATGTCAGATATAGTTAAGGCTGCTGAGGCACCGATGAGGGCGCAAATATCAGGGTCATTTTCCTTGTCGACGGAGAGCACCGTAGCTATAATTTGTATCTCGTGGTTAAACTCCTTGAGAAGAAGTGGTCTTAAGCATCGATCGATAAACCGGCAGGTTATAATTGCTCCCTCAGTGGGGCGTCCTTCTCGCCTGAAGAAACTACCTGGTATTTTACCAGCTGCATAGAGTTTTTCTTCATAGTCCACTGTTAGGGGCACGAAGCCCATCCTCTCTGTAGGCTCATTGGCAGCACAGGCAGTGACCAACACCACTGTATCCCCATAGCGGACAACGGCAGCACCATTCGCCTGCTGCGCGAGTTTCCCTATTTCGATGGTGAGTGTCCGACCAGCTATTGTGCGCTCAAAAATTTGAGACATATTATTTCCTCAAGCCTAATCTGGCAGTAAGTGAGTCATATCGTTCTAGGTCTGTCTTATTAAGGTAATTCAGTAGTCGTCTGCGCTGCCCTATCAGTTTAAGAAGAGCACGGCGCGAGTGATGATCATGGGAATGCACCTTGAGGTGTTCCATCAATTGGTTTATCCTTTCGGTAAGCAATGCCACCTGAACTTCAACCGAGCCAGTATCATCCTCACTAAGCCTAAATTGTGTAAAAATATCGCCTTTTTTTTCTTTTTCCAGCATATAACACCTCAATCTAATATAATATGGCACATTATATCACAGCAGGAAAATCCCTGTATAGAATGAGGTAAGATAGTAGTATTCTCCTCACCTGCCTTTTTTAAGAAGTAAAGACTATCAAGTATAGCAATAAATTGACCAAAAGATTATAACAGTCTATAATTTGCCACGAAGGCACCCTCAATGCATGAGAGTTGCGGCATCTTTGGAGTTTATGCTCACAGAATAGACATAGCTCGTCTCATCTTCTTCGGACTCTTCGCTCTCCAGCACCGCGGGCAAGAAAGCGCTGGCATTGCTGTCAGCAACGGTAGTGAAATAAAAATACACACCAACATGGGGCTGGTTTCCCAGGCATTCACAGAAAGTGACCTTGCTCAACTCGAAGGATATATTGGCATTGGGCACAACCGCTACTCTACTGCAGGCTCAAGCAAACCAGCCAATGCCCAACCTATTATAGCGAAATCAGAAGGGTTGACCCTTGCTTTAGCGCATAATGGTAATATTCTCAATGCTAAGTTACTCCGTGACGAGCTTCACGTGGATGGCTATAGCTTCCATACCTCCAGTGATTCCGAAGTCATCGCCAACCTAATTTTAGCCTCTCCGGGCAAAAGCTGGGAGGAAAGAATTAGACACGCTATGTACCGCCTCCGAGGAGCTTATTCGCTGGTAATCATGACCCAGAATAAGCTCATTGGGGTTCGTGACTCTATGGGTGTTCGCCCACTCTGTTTGGGAACTGTTGATAGCGGCTGGGTAATCGCCTCGGAAAGCTGTGCCCTAGACCATATAGGCGCCCAGTTCACCAGGGAAATCAAACCTGGGGAAATTGTGGTTATCAATGCCGATGGAGTAAAGAGTTTTAAGGGTAAGAATGATAAAAAGGCTTTATGCATTTTCGAATATATTTATTTCGCCCGCCCTGACAGCATCATCCAAGGTAAACTACTTTACCCAGCAAGACAAGCCATGGGTGAAATGTTAGCTCAAGAATACCCTGTTGAGGCCGATTTGGTCATGGGTGTTCCTGACTCAGCTACTGCTGCTGGCATTGGCTATTCCAAAGCTTCAGGCATCCCATATTGCGAGGGCTTACTTAAGAACCGCTATGTGGGACGCACCTTCATTGAGCCTGACCAAAGGCTGAGAGAGCTTGGCGTTCAGTTAAAATTCAATCCCCTCTCCCGGATAATCTCTGGAAAACGACTGGTTGTCATTGATGACAGTATCGTTCGCGGTACCACCACCCCTCGGGTAGTCAATTTACTAAGGAAAGCTGGCGCTAAAGAGGTGCATCTTCGTATTTGTGCTCCTCCTATTCGCCATCCCTGCTTCTTAGGTGTGGATATGGCCAGCGAATGGGAACTCATCGCTGCCAGGAAGACTACCTCGGAAATCAGGGATTACCTCGGTGCTGATTCACTTGGTTACCTTAGCCTCGATGGCTTAATTCGAGCTGTTGATCTGCCAAGAGAGATTTTTTGCCTGGCTTGCTTCACTGGAGACTATCCCATTCCAGTGCAGATGGGAATGGATAAGCTAGCCCTGGAAACGATGCCTGAAGAGGAACCTATTGGAAGCCAGAAGTAAGCCAACCTATGCTCTCGCCGGCGTCGATATTGAGGCAGCCGATAAGATAAAAAAATTAATCGCTAAGCAAGCCCAATCTACCTTTCGCCCTCAAGTCCTCAATTTTGGCTCCTTTGGCAGCATGTTCCAAATTAAAGGATATGATGAGCCTGTTTTAGTCTCCAGCGTAGATGGAGTAGGCACTAAGCTTAAAATCGCTTCACTCCTGGATAAGAATGATACTGTGGGCATGGATATCGTCAACCATTGTGTTAACGACATCCTCTGCTGCGGCGCTGCGCCACTTTTCTTCCTCGACTATATTGCTATGAGTAAGCTTGTGCCCCGGCAAATAGAGGCTGTCGTTACAGGCATAGCCCAAGCTTGTCAGGAAATTGGCTGCTCCTTAATCGGCGGCGAGACTGCCGAGATGCCCGGCATTTACTCCCAAGGGAGCTATGATTTGGTTGGCTTTATTGTTGGAGTGGTAGAAAGAAAAAATATCATTGATGGCAGTTCCATAAACGCAGGTGATATTATACTTGGCTTGCCATCCTCTGGTTTACATACCAACGGCTACTCACTGGCGAGAAAAGTCTTTGGGATAGAGGATAACCCCTCCTGCCTAAATAACTTTTATCCCGAGCTGGGGGAAACCTTGGGCGAGGAATTGCTCCAAGTCCACCGCTGCTATTATCCCGAGCTTAAACCAATCTTACCTTTGATTAAAGGTTTAGCTCATATCACTGGTGGGGGGATTATGGGGAATGTGCCCCGCATTCTAACTAAAGGCCTTGCAGCTCATCTGCACAAAGGTTCCTGGAATATACCCCCTATCTTCAAACTTATTCAGAAGCAGGGAAATATTGACGAGACAGAAATGTATCGCGTATTTAACATGGGGATAGGCATGACCATTGTCTGTTCACCACAGCAAGTAACCAAACTGACTGCTTCTTTGCCTCAAGCCAAGGTTATTGGTGAGGTAGTCAAGGTAGAGGGTAAGGAAAGAATAATAATAGCTTAAGGAGGTCCTGTGCGCGCAATCATAAGTGTTTCAAACAAATCTGGTATAGCTGATTTCGCTCAAGGTTTGCAGGAGCTAGGCATCGAGGTCTTTAGTACTGGGGGCACTAAGAAGTCACTGGAGGGGGCTAGAATAAAAGTCCACAGCGTCTCGGAGCTTACCGGCTTTCCTGAAATCCTTGATGGCAGAGTAAAGACGCTTCACCCTGCAGTCCATGGCGGCATTCTGGCAAGACGCGATTTACCTCAACACTTAGCCGAGCTGGCTAAAAGCCACATCGAAACTATTGACCTAGTAGTAGTAAACCTTTACCCCTTCATCGAGACAGTGACCCGAGGCGAAGTTTCTTTGGACGAAGCGTTGGAGAACATTGATATTGGTGGCCCAACTATGATTCGCTCAGCAGCCAAGAATTTCCCCTCAGTCCTGGTAATTGTCGACCCTGAGGATTACGACCCCATTCTGCAAAAGCTGCGCCAGGGCAGCGTAGATTTAGCAGAAAGAAAAAAATTAGCCCGTAAAGCTTTCCAGCATGTGGCTATCTATGATACTGCTATCGCTCAATACCTTAGCGAAGAAACTTTCCCGGAAGAAATGACTATAGCATTGAAGAAAGCTTATGGCCTTCGTTTTGGTGAGAACCATCACCAAAAAGCCGCCTTTTATCTAGAGCAAGATGTGAGGCAACCGCAAGCTGGCTTAGCTACACTAAAAAAAATTAGCGGCCCTGAAATCTCCTTCAATAACCTTCTTGATTTTGATGCTGCCTTAAATATTCTGAGCAACTTTGCTACTCCCACTGTAGCCATAATGAAACACACCAATTCCTGCGGGCTTGCCAGCCATGCTAATTTAGCTGAGGCTTACCGAAGAGCCTTGGCTGGAGACCCTGTAGCTGCCTTTGGTGGCATAGTTGCTAGTAACCAAGTTATAGATTTAGCCACTGCCCAAGAAATAGACAAGACTCATTATGATGCTATCATTGCCCCAGAATATGAAAAGGGGGCCCTAGAGCTATTAGGCCGTAAAAAGAGCTTACGACTTGTTAAAACACCGGTGCCAAGTTTAGATAACCAGCGTCTTGATTTCCGCTATGTCCAAGGCGGCTTTCTGATTCAAACACCAGACTTCTTCACCGAGTCAGAGCTTCAACCTCGCACAGTTACCAATCGCCAACCTACAGAGCAAGAACTATCAGACTTGCTTTTCGCCTGGAAAGCAGTCAAAGGTATAAAGTCCAATGCCATAGTTATTGCTAAGGACAAAACATTATTAGGTATGGGAGCAGGACAGCCATCTCGTGTGGTAAGTGTTGAGCTGGCTTTAAAGATAGCTGGCGAGCAAGCCAAGGATAGTGTTCTCGCCTCAGATGCCTTCTTCCCCTTCGCCGATGGTCCTGAATTGGCCATTAGCCACGGAGTTACTGCCATTATCCAGCCCGGAGGCTCTGTAAGGGATAAAGAGGTAATCGCCGTAGCCAATAAATATGATGTAGCCATGGTATTCACCGATGTCCGCCATTTTAGACACTGAGCTCAAGGAGAAGATGGGCTGACGCTGGAAAGAAAGCAGAGTGCATCGCCGATCTAGAAAATATGATAGAAACTGAACAATCCCACTGATTGTGGTTCCTGCTGTGGCAGTATTTGCGGCTTGACATACCAGATAGACAATAGAATAAACATATCGCAGATAATCTTCGAGACTTTGAAAGTGGATGATAGCGGGAAGTCAGCTTCTCTACGAGAGGATGACGAGCAAGGAATGCAGAGCTTCTCACTAACTGCCGTTTGCACAGGAAGCGCAAGAAGTCCTATAATCAGTTTTTAGGCTATGGCTAGAGTAGTACTTGTATCAGACATGTTACGCGGGTTTTTCGAGGAAGCTTATCCACTTTACTGTGGTGTCGACGCCCGAAGTATCATACCCAATGTCAAGAAACTGCTGGAGCGAGAGTTAGAGCAGAACTCGAAAATCTTCTACCTGTGTGACCACCATGCACCTGATGACCCAGAATTCAGAATGTTCCCGCCGCATTGTATTGAAGGTACCGCTGAAGCTGAAATCATACCCGAACTTTCCCCATATCCTGGTGAAATAATACCAAAAAGAACTTTTAGCAGTTTCTATGATACTCTTCTGGGGGAAAAACTAGAGGCACTCAAGCCCGAAACCATAGTCGTCTGTGGTGTATGCACCCATATTTGTGTTCTGCAGGCAGTAATTGATGCCAGAAACAGGGGCTACGAAGTTGAAATCCCCGTCGATTGTGTTGCTTCCTTCGACAATAGGGCTCATCTCTTCGCCCTGGACTATATGGAAAGGGTACTCGGTGCCAAGCTTATCAAACCTACAGTCAAGGTGCCTGAGCCTCGTTTCGAAATCCCTGACTCCTGGCTAAGCGGGGAAACTGCCGATATTTACTTCCCTCGCACAGTGGAGATACTTAAAAGGGAGGGTATCAATCCTGTAGCCACTATGGAGGTATTCTCCAGACAAGCAGGTATCCTCTGTGGTATTGAAGAGGTTAAAGCCCTACTAGAAAAGGTGCTTCCTGAGGATAAACGTGAAGTTTGGGCACTAGCAGAAGGCGAATCTTTTGACAAAAAAGAAGTAGTCCTGCGCATAAAAGCCCCCTACCAAAGCTATGGAACTTATGAAACTACCTATCTGGGCATTCTTGCCCATTGCAGTGGCTGGGCCACTGCTGCTCGAGAATGTGTTGATGCTGCTCAGGGCATTCCTGTTATTAGTTTTGGCGCCCGTCATGTCCACCCTTCCGTAGTCGGTGTTATGGAGTACTCCGCTATCGTAGGGGGCTGCACAGGCTGTGCTAGTACCGTTGGCGCTAAGCTTGCTGGCATAAAACCCATCGGCACCATACCTCATGCCCTCATCATTATTTTGGACAGCACCGCCAAAGCTACTCTCGCCTTTGATAAGCATATGCCTCCCGAAGTGCCACGTATTGCCTTGGTGGATACTTTTGAGGATGAGGTTAGAGAAAGTGTCGCGGTGGCTAAAGCAATGCAGGGAAGGTTACAAGGTGTAAGGTTAGACACTCCCTCGGAAAGAGGCAGGGTCACTGCCGATTTAGTCAAAGAAGTGAGAGCCTGGCTAGACCTTGAGGGATTTAAAGAGGTGAAGATTGTTGTCAGTGGCGGATTTAATCCAGAGCGCATCAGACAGTTTATCAGCCAAAGGGCACCCGTTGATATCTTCGCTGTTGGCAGTTATATCAGCGATGCCGCGCCTATCGATTTCAGCGCAGACCTTCACGAGGTAGAAGGCAAGCCCATCGCCAAAAGAGGCAGAATGCCCGGCATCACCCCCAACCCTAGGCTAAAAAGGGTGATGTAAAAAAACCGCTGAGAAAAGATCAACAATATGGCTGAAGCTGTAATAACGTTGGACAATGTCACCAAAATCCTAGCGGATCGTCAGATTCTCAAGAATATTAGCTTTGTTGTGGAGCAGGGAGATATATTTGGCTACCTCGGACCCAACGGAGCAGGCAAGACTACTACCATCAGGGTCATCCTGGGACTTTTTCCACCCAATTCAGGCAAGGCATTTATTCTAGGCAAGAATGTCGGCTGTGACGATGCCAGAGAAAAGGTTGGCTTTGTTCTCGAGGCTGATGGGCTGTATGACAATATGACCGCTTACGAAAATCTGGGTTACTATTGCCAGATTTATGGCATGCCCTCAGCTTTGAAAAGCAAAAGAATAGATGAAATGCTGGAGCTAGTGGAACTAAGCGACAGAGCAGGAGACAAAGTATCCTCTTATTCCAAGGGAATGAGGCAGAAGCTAGCGCTAGCACGGTCTATGCTTCATGAGCCTGACCTCCTCATCTTCGATGAGCCCACCGCTGGCGTTGACCCTACAGGGCAGATAGAGGTGAGACAAATCATTCTTAACTTAGCACAGAGAGGTAAGACCATTTTCCTGAGCTCTCACAACCTGGATGAAGTGCAGCGAATTTGCAACCGCATTGCTCTAATAGACCAAGGGGAAATAAAGCTCTATGGCGAGCTAGAGAAATTGAGAAGGGATATGGGCAGAAGAGAGGTAATCATAGAAACCGGGATAACAACTACGGAAGAAGCCAGGTTACTCGACGGGCTTGTGGCTGAGCTTGAAGCCTTGCCTTATGTGACAAGCTGCTGCAAGGAAGCTCAAAAACTGCGTCTCCAGCTTGATGGCCGGGGCGATGTCTCTGAAATAGTAGCTATACTTTCCCAGAAGAGCATAGGCGTAGAGGAGGTCAGAAAGGGCGAAATATCCCTGGAGGAAATTTACGCCAAGGTGACAAAGGGAAGGGAATGATGAAAAAGATAATGGTGATTGTGAAAAAGGATTTGAGGGAAACCCTGCGCACCAAGGCTTTTTATGTCAGCATGGGGATAGTCATATTTGTCCTGGTAGCGCTAGCCGCGGGACTTGGAAGGAACATCGGCGCTTTAATACAACAAGAAACATCGCTAGCGGAAATAGCCTCGGCTATTCAACCTCTTGTGGGCACTACCGCCTTCACGCTTTCCCTTATGCTCATGCTACTGTTCTGCATGTATACCAACGCCTATACTCTTACTATGGAGAAGGTGAAACGCTCCATCGAGTCTTTACTGTGCACACCTCTCAGCCTGAGGCAAATCTGCCTTGGAAAAAGTTTGGCAGTGTTTTTGCCCAGTGTGATTTTAGGGCTGGTGTTCACCTTTAGTGGCATAGTTGGCATAAATCAATTCTTCATAGTTCCTAAGTTAGGGCACTTTATTATGCCTGGTGCAGCTCCATTGGTGGCAATTCTGGTAGCTGTGCCGCTTATCGTCTTTTCCTTTGCCTCTCTGATGATAACGCTACAGCTTATCATCACCAATATACACTGGATCAATGCTGCCCTTATAGGGCTGGTAATTGCTGTTATGTTTGGACTTTCCCCTCCCGTTTTGAAGTTTGGCTCTGCATCATGGAGCATTGTCTTTATCTCCCTAGGAGTTGCCGCTGTCTTAGCCCTAGTGACAATTTACCTCTCCCGCCTGGTCACCAAGGAACGGATAGTTTTGAGCAGTAAAGGATAAAAAACAAACTGAGGTGGAAAAAATGAAAATGGAGGAAATAAGGATTCGAGACAGAACACGGATGCGGGGATTGAAGAACAAGGGTCTAATAGAAATTTCCCAGGATCCTAAGACAGGGGATTTCGTTCTCATTATGGGCAAGGGAATTCGCAAGAAGTGGTTACTTTTCAACTTGCCGGAAGGGATGTGGAGAGCCAGGTGCTCAAAAGAGGAAGTCTCGGATGTAGTGAAGAATTTCTTAGCCGAGAGGATTTTAGGAGATTGAGGTCATAGGAGGTTAAGAACAATGACAACGGAGAAGTTCACTGTGGACGGAAGTCAACTGGTTGAGAAGGTCAAGCAGCTAATACATCAGGGGAATGTCAGAAGAGTTCGTTTACTGCATAAAGGCCGTCCTTTGATAGATATCCCGTTAACGGTAGGCGTTCCTGTAGCTGCGGCAGCAGTCCTGGCAGCTCCAGTATTGGCTGCGCTTGGAGCAATTGCTGCTCTAGTCACTGAATGCACCATTGAAGTGGAAAGGGTGGACGAGTAGCAGCAACATACCCTTAAATGACAGAATCCCAGATCCTTATGTAGGTCTTGGGAAAGAGACCGAGTTGGGAATATCCCTCCAAGGCCGGTTCGACGGGCATCCCTATAACCCTTACCCCTTGAAGCCAATCCCTTCTATCTCTATGAGATTGCCCCTGAGTTTTGTTTTGGCACCGAGAAATTCCTCAATCAACCATAAGTTCGTTTCGATATGTTCGGTAATGCGTGGAATTAAATATCTGGTAATCCCATCAGCCAAGCCGGCATAGATTATGAGCTGGTCTGCTATATACCTATCAACCGCGGCACCAGTTTTAACATCCTCCACAAAGCTTTGGGCTACGTACCTTCCAATGGATTCGGAGCTTCTTCCCGGCCTTCCCGCTCTATCCGAGCCAATACTGCTACCTAAACTCGTCTTAGCATATATCGCCAGAGCAGCACCCTCCTGAAGCGAACTCTCATCGTAAATTTCCCGGATTTCAGCCTTATAGCCATAAGTGCCTAATACCTTCTGGCATTCCTCTGCCATCCGATGGCTCACTTTCCTTCCCTTCAAATGAGAGGAGAGGGCGATTCCTTTAATACCGAGACCCTCCCCTTGTTCAGTGAGGCTCAAAGGCTTCAATTTCTTTACCGGCTCAACTTCAATTTCTATAATCCCGCCTCCTCGTGGCACGTAGCCAGGGCGAACTATCTCAAGCTCAGCATGAATTCCCATTTGCTCCAAAATTGGAAGCAAGACAAATTTCATATGATAAGCAGAGGGAGCAAAATCCTGGAATAGCCCGCCTTCAAGCCTGAATTTGGAAGGCTTTCCCGCAAAGCAAGCTAAAGGCAGAAGAGTTTGTGCCATCATTGTGGTTGACCCTGCTGTCCCTATATCCCAGTGATACTCCCCTCCTTTAAACTTTTCCTTTGGAGCATAGGCAATCTCCTTAGAGCCCACCACGGCATTACTCGCTGTGCCTTGGCACATCTCCTGACAGGCCTGGATAACCTTGAGGTGTTGCGCTCTTAATCCCGGTTTCTTCCTCTTCGCCCTGATATTTTCTATCTTTATCTCCTTCCCGAGCAGGCTAGCCAGGGCCACAGAGTAGCGGACTATAGTTCCGCTTCCCGACTTTGCCCCACCATCCACGGTTATCATCTGTTATTCTTTCTCATCCTTTGAAGAAGGAGTGTAATATTTTATACCTCTATGTGTGTTATGCGCTAAAATACAGTTTGTGCCCTTCAATGATAAGATTTCTGAAGGGCAGCCAAAGGGAGGCAAGGGATGGGAATAAGACTTTTTAAAGAGCCTGAGCTGGAAAAACCTGACCTGATTTGCGGCTGGCCAGGGATTGGGAATATCGGGCTAATTGCTGCTGATACCTTGAAGGGGGTGCTAGTAGCAGAAGAGTTCGGACAAATAGAACCCTGGGACTTTTTCTATCCCAAGAAGGTCTCCATCAGGGACGGTTTGCTCGAAAGCTTAGAGTTCCCCAGCAACAAATTTTATTATCAGAGGCTGGAAAGGAAAGATTTAATATTTTTCCTCGGAGAAAAACAGCCAACCGAGGGGGAGAGAACCTATGCCACAGGAGAAAAGGCTTACCAGATGGCCAATCTAGTTTTAGATGTAGCTGAAAGGTTTGGCTGCCAGAGAGTTTATACTTCGGGTGCCTGTGTTTCACACATTCACCATACTGTGAAACCAAGAGTTGTTTCAGTGGTAAGTTCTGAGAAGTTAGTAGAGGAGGTAATAAGGTATCAAAATACAATTTTAATAAGCGAAATAGGAGGCAGAGAAGGTGAAGGGGTTATTACTGGATTAAATGGTCTTTTGCTGGCAGTGGCTAAGAAGAGGGGACTGGAAAGTATTTGTCTCATGGGGGAGATACCAGATTGGCTTTCTGGTTCTCCCTTCCCTTATCCCAAGGCCTCAAAGTCAGTGCTCGAGGTTTTTGCTGATATTCTGGGAATTAGGGTTGATTTTGGGTTTCTCGATAAGATGGTTGCCCAGATAGAAGAGATTGTTGAGAGGCTCTATGAAGGATTCCCGCCAGAAATAAAGGAGCGATATGATGAAAGAAAATTTGTTGCCCAAGCTAAGCCAAGAGGAATAACTGAAGAGGATGCCAAATGGATTAAAGAACATATCGATGAATTTTTTAAGAAAAGGGGGGAACAGGGTGGACAAAGCTCTGTTTGAGATCTACCAGTCTCCCCAGCTTCGAAATCCATCTTTGCTTGTCGGTTGGCAAACTCGCGATGTTGGGAAGTTGAGCTTTAAGATTATCCATTTTTTGAATGAGCAACTGGGGGGGCAGAAAATTGCTGAAATCAAGCCCTCAGGCTTTTTCCTTTTAGGAGGAGCGGCATTCAAAGATAACTTGATCCAGGTTCCAGAGAGCAAATTCTGTGCTTGCCAGAAAAGCGACCTTTTAATTTTTAGAAGCGAGGAGCCTAAATACGAATGGTATAATTTTTTAAACGGCCTCCTTGATTTTGCTCAACATTATTGTCATATCAAAGAGCTATATACCGTTAGTGGGACAGTTTCTCTCACTGCCCATACTACTCCCCGGAGAATATTGGCAGTTTACAATCAGCCAGAATTTCAAAAAACACTCCAAGGCTACGGATTAGAGGATATGACCTGGGAAGGACCACCAGCCATAAGTAGTTACCTTCTGTGGCTAGCCAAAAGGAGAGACATCCCCGGGATAAGCCTTTGGCCCGAGATACCATTTTACCTCGCTGCCGGAGAAGACTCGGCAGTAACGAAGCTCGTTCTCTCTTTTCTGGATAGCAGATTTAGCCTGGGGCTGGACTTGGGCGAGTTTGACTCAGATATCGGAAATCAGAATGAGAAAATAGCTCAGCTAAGAGAGCAAAATACCGAAATCAACGAATATATCAACCGCCTGGAAAGTGGACTCAGCTTAAACGAAGAAGAGCAGGTAAGATTAGCCAGAGAGATATATGAAATTCTCGAGAAAAGAGATTGAAAAGCACACTATAGCTCCGCTTTCAAACTTTGCACCGCCATATATAGTTATTATGTTATTATTGTGTTGCTATTTTCTCACTCAAACTTCGTCTATCAGCTCTATTTCGTGTTTTCTAAATCTCGGCCCCGATAAGTCTCATAGCCGCCACTCTCTGATAAGGTTATTCCTGTAAAGATTCGCGATTATTTGCAATTTGGTTAATGGCTTACCATCAACCTTTCTACCGGCCAACGATTAGCACCTCCCCAAAATAGTTATCACTAGAGCATGTTAGTTTATAGCTAAGTCCAAAATAGTCCGAATTAAGGAAATTTCCCCAAGTTTTCGAAATTCCTCTATATCCGACGCCCGACTTTATCGTTAATGCTAACGATTTCCTTCAATATTCAAACACAAGTTGTCTATCTCTTTCAGGATTTCCATTGTCTTTTTGAAAGCGGTGGCAATTCGGCGGTAAGCTTTATTCCCTCAAGAGGGAATCCCTCCTATCCCCCTCATTAGCCTTCCAACTTTTTCAGCCTGTTCTTTCCTGGAAGAAAAAGGTTCAGAGACCAAGGAAAATATTTTCAATAGGCGGAAAGAAACTAAGCGAAGCGAAGCGAAGAGATGAGATGAATAATGGCTTTACCGAAGGCTGCCACACTAAGATCAAGATGCTAAAGTAGATGTCTTATGGTCTGAGGAATGTCGGTGCTTACTGGAGGAAAATGCGCTTTGGGTTTGTACCATCTCGTAACTCTTTCCACATAATTTGACAAGAAGCCAAGGAGACATTGACTCTCATGAGCACTATATGATAAAAATCATTTAATCTGTGGGTTAGAGTCCTGTGGTGAAGGGTGGATTATTGATGGTGGTAATTGACACTTTGGGGCATGTTCAACTCTGAGCATGCCCAAATGCCACATATGCGCGAAAGGGAAATAGCGTCATAGGAGCTTAAAATGACTGATGATCTAGCGCACACTATTTCGACAGATGTCCTTGTGATTGGCGGTGGAATAGCAGGTTTGACTGCGGCGATAAGGACGAAGGAGCTTGGTGCCGATGTGATATTAGCTTGCAAGGCGATGACGGGGAGTAGCGGCGCTAGTGTATTCATCGGGGGTGACTATAATCATTATCCGCTTGAAATCGACTTGGATGAGGCCATAAAGACAGCGATACGCAGAAGCGAGTACATAGATGATCAAGAAATGATTGATATGATAGTAAGGAGAGCCCGTGATATCATATCGAAAAGCATTGAAAGGTGGGGCGTTAAGTATCTCCAGAGAGGGGGGAGATTTAGAGGATCCGTTGCTCGAGGAGTTCCAAGTATCTGCTTTGAGGGTGGTGGGCCGGGACTCATGGGGACTGTAAGGGCGGAGGCCCAACGTGTTGGTGTCAAGGTCATGGATAGGATAATGGCGTGCGAACTCCTGACCTCTGATGGCAAGCACCCAACGAAGGGAAGCATTGTGGGCGCTGTTGGATTCGATGTTAGATCAGGAGAATTCTACGTCTTCAAGGCGAAAGCAGTGGTTCTCGCCACAGGCAATTGGACCATCCAGGTGCCATACTCCGAATACGATGGGAGCATAACCGGGGATGGCCAAGGGATGGCATTCAGAGCCGGGGCCGAAATGAGGAAAATGGAACAGATTGCTTTCCAAGTTAAACCCGCACACGGCTCCGTATGCGTTGCAGCGATGGAAAAATTTGATCGTGGACTGCAACAAACCGTTGATGAGGATGGGAAGGAGATAAGGTACCTGGCAGATAAGGACAAGAAGTATGTGAGAGGGAAAGCGGTTTGGCCTGCCATTAAGGCAATAAAGGAAGGAAGAGGCGTATACACTAGCTACGTAAGGGGTTCTGCAGAAGATTTCCTAGACTTGATGGCCATGTGTCCCTATGCTATGAGAGCTCTGGTAGCTGCAGGATATGAAATTCCAAAGGACTTGGTATTAAGTCACATATCTTTTTATGGCAGTGGTCAAGGCGGAGGTCTGAAGGTGAACAAGAACATGGAGACCAACATTCTTGGCCTTTTCGCAGCTGGAAGTGTAACTGAAAGGATGTACTCATCCGTTCAGGGTATCACAGGCGCGTTGATCACCGGCTGGATAGCCGCTGACGGCGCTACTAGATACGCGGAGAGAGTATCTGCACCTGAGGTGCATGGTGACCAGATTGACAGGCTTAAGTCGTTGATATGCGATCCGTTGAGGGTCAAAGACGGAGTCACATATCTTCAACTACGGAGGAAGATTAGGAGAATCTTTGAGCAAGGCTTAGGACCAGGAACGCGCAACAAAAAGAATCTTGACAAGACGATTGAGGTAATAGAGAGGATTAAGAAGGAGGATCTGCCTAGGCTCATGGCCAGAGACCCACACGAGTTGATGATGGCAAACAGCAATCGAAACATACTTGAATATATGTACTTGGTTGCTAAAGCGGCACTGATGAGGACGGAAAGCAGGGGTGCTCACCTAAGGACAGACTACCCAGGAAGAGACGATGAGAACTGGATGAGGTGGATCGTTGCCAAGATGGTGGATGGAGAGATAAGGTTCTGGATAGAGGATATCCCTACACCCATACTGAAGCCCGGAGAGTGATGGAATGCCCATAAAATCCATAGATCCTTATAGATGTGATGGCTGTGGAGCATGCGTAAGGGCATGCCCATCCGACGCCATAAGGATGAAGCACGGAAAGGCTTACCCAGCCTACCCACAGGACTGCACTTGCTGCTTTGTCTGTGAGGTTGTATGCCCATGGAATGCTATACGGGTCATTCCTTGGGCGAAAATAGTTCACATACCGCTCGAATCCATGTAAACGCTGTTTTCCCTTCGATCGCGATCAGATAGGTAGGCGACACAGAATTCACGAGGTATCGCTATAATGGTGCTATTATGAATTCCTATATTATGATGGCGGGATGTAGATGCCTGGCACTTATTTCAGTTTACAGCAGGCGAAGGCCGAGGGAGCAAATGCGAGAGTTGTCTACTCTACCATGGAAATGCCAGAGAAATTTGTGCGCTGACCAAGAAATCGTTACCAGGGTCATAATCCATTAGAGGGACGGTTGAAGAGAGCTAAAGTTACTTCTATTAAGAAGCTTTAGCGAAACGCAAGGAAGGAGCGCCGGTTATGGACATGTCATAAATTACCCTTTAGGAGCTCATCTAGCCAGGATTTCCAAGGGTCGGAAGGGTCATAACAACAGGGTAGAGTGCTTTCATCTGCCGTGAGTTTAGGTTATAGGTGTTTCATCAGTTCGCCAAATCCGGCGATTGGTTTTCTAACCTCAGCAAGCCTGAGCATTAACCACATGGTAGCTTGATTGGACGAAATCATGGGTTTCGCTAGATATCTTTCAACGCTTTCTATAATCTCAATTACTTTGTAATCTGTGCAACTACAAAAGATGCCATCACAGCTCTTGTCGTAGGCATTTATTACTTGTTCATAATCGTAAGCTCTGGCCCCTTGTTGATGAGTAATGGGACTCAGGGTCTTGCAAATTGGGACCTCAAATCCGCTTGCTTCCAGGAACTCCTTGCCTTTCTCAACCAAATAATCAATATAGGGAGTGATAAAACAAATTCTTTGTAGTTTAAGTTCTCTTAGTGCTTCGACCATTGCTGCTGAAGTGGTAATTGCCTGAATGCCTGTTGCAGCCTTGATTTTTCCCATAAGGTTTTCATTGTATTCAACACCTTTAAAGAAGGAGGCAGATGTATCGGCAAAGGCAATCACTTCAGGTTCAACCTCGGATAACACTTGAGCCCCGCTCACTGCTTCTTCACCAGCCTCCTCAAAGCAACGTATTTTTACCAGTGGATCAGGGCTAGTGACCCGAAGTTTCTGAAACGCTGCCAGCCTTTGAAAATGCAATGTAACACTATCAGGTGCCATTTTGTACATATCTGGCTCAACCGTAGAGTTAGTAGCTGGAACGAGAACTCCGAGTTTTATTTGTTGCATGATTCCTCCTAGGATCTTGGTACCATGTTAAGAAGCCATCCAAAAACCTCAGCATCTTAGCTTTCAGGTACTGATATTGAACTGGAACCCTTAACTATTTTTGGTTCCTGCTCAGAAACTACAGCATCAATAATTTGCCAACTTATCCAGAGATTGTCAAGCCTCGAAGAGCTATATACCGTTAGTGGGACAGTTTCTCTCACTGCCCATACTACTCCCCGGAGAATATTGGCAGTTTACAATCAGCCAGAATTTCAAAAAACACTCCAAGGCTACGGATTAGAGGATATGACCTGGGAAGGACCACCAGCCATAAGTAGTTACCTTCTGTGGCTAGCCAAAAGGAGAGACATCCCCGGGATAAGCCTTTGGCCCGAGATACCATTTTACCTCGCTGCCGGAGAAGACTCGGCAGTAACGAAGCTCGTTCTCTCTTTTCTGGATAGGAGATTTAGCCTGGGGCTGGATTTGGGGGAGCTTGACTCGGATATCGGAAATCAGAATGAGAAAATAGCCCAGCTAAGAGAGCAAAATACTGAAATCAATGAATATATCAACCGACTGGAAAGCGGCCTCAGCTTAAACGAAGAGGAGCAGGTGAGATTAGCCAGAGCGGTGTATGAGCTTCTCGAACCTGGCGCACAGTGACTTTTTTCTGCAATCAACGAGTGAAAATGAGAACACAGCCGCCGCGTTGGGGGTCTGGTTCAACCTTGTAATCACCCATGAGAGCCTTTACCGAAGCCCAATCTGGCGAATTCTCCTTGATCAAGAGCGCCGCCAGAAGCTCTCCATTGTTTGCATCATCCGCATTTCTTAACCACAAACGGATCTCATCCCGTGAAGAGGATTTCTCTTGTTTTTTCCTTTTTCCAAATAATATTCCCATTTTATTCACCTCCCAAAGTCTATACGACCAATTTCGCCTAACTTTTCCGGCATATACGATGTTGCGACCGTGAGAACAATGTCCTGAAGGGCAAGGACGAAGTCCGAAGCATATATGCTGAAAGCGCGCATTCTTTAATTTGTCTCAAGCGAAACACAGATGTTGAACTTGAATTCTCTAAAAACATAAATGGTAACGCCCCTCACATGCTTCTTGTAGCTTAGTCTTTCTCCTTCTCCAATGCTCTTTTAAGATTCTCTCCCTCCTCTTTCATATGTTGTTTTGTAGCCTCAATTTTGTGTTCATGTTTTTTATGTAGTTTCTTAAATAGCCAAACGGGGAGTCTAAGACTACCCATGGCTGTGAAAATGCAACTGTTTTCCCCCTTCGGCACTATAAGAAATGTGTTCCCTGGAGCTAAAACTGACAATGGAAATAAAGACCTATACTTAATCTCTCTGTTTGGCACTATCTTAGCAATACGAAATTTAAGTTTATGCAGATCCCCGTGAAGATACTCCTCTGCATAGACGATTGATCCTTCCTGTAAAGGTTCACCCTTAATCCAGCGAATGTCTACATGGTCAGGATGCCAGGCTTGATAAGATTCCTTATTTTTGAAACGCTGGGCAAGCCACTCAAATACCTTTTCTGGTGTTGCGCTTATCTCTATTGAATCTTTCAGAGTTATCATGTTTTATCTCCCTCTACTTCAATTCAAGACGAAAAAAATGTAATTCAACTAATGGCATTGAGTCAGGCCATAAATATATTATAGGGTAATGCTATTGTATAATATCCTCGGAACAGGTGAGATTAGCCAGGGAGGTGTATGAAATTCTCGGAAAACGAGGCTAAATTTGGTTCAGCTTCACTAGCCTTCAATGATTTCCTTTTCAACATCCAAATACAAGTTGTCTATTTCTTCTTGAATTTCCATTGTCTTTTTCAAAGCTGTGGTAATCTGGCAGTAATGCTTTATATCCTCAAGGGATAACTTCTGCCCCTTCCTATCCTTAAGCCACTTATCCAAGACCTGATAACCACCGATTTGGTATTCCCAGGTCTCCTTTCCTATCCCCTCGAAGTATTGACTATCATTGATGTAAACCCGTTTCCCCTTTTCGTCGTATCTTACCTTTTTAACTCGGTAATCACCGCTGCCCTGAAACTTAGTGATAGGATTATTTAGCTCTGCCGACTTCATTAAATGTAAATCAACGAGCTTGCTGCCATATTTTCCTATTGTGGTGAATAATTCATAGTTTTTAGTAAAAGGCACTCTAGGAAAATCGATCTTCAGAAACTCGGCATATTTACTTCGATAGATATTAGAATAAAGAACGCTATATATGTAATAAAAGATTTCCTCCGGCGTTGGTTCTTTGCCATAAGCATAGGTCAACGATTCAACCAGCTTGGGATTGAGGTTTGGTTTTCTTTCTTGAGATTCTTGGCTGAACATATCGTGTTTATCAGGGTAAAAGTAAAGAGGGCAAACTGTGTTATTCGCAAATGCACTTTCAAAGACACAGCTTTCAGTAATTAGGTTACAACAAAATGCATATGAATATGGTGAACGTTTCCCCTGTCTTTTGACTAATAGCCCCAAATTCTTCTTCATCATGTGGCGCATGACTTCTGGACGAGGCATACAATGGAAACCACGAGATCTGCCAGTGTAGTAGGTATACCTCACGTCAAAAGGTCTATATAAGAGTGGTACTATTCTGCTTTCGCTTAATCCGCTATTTATTAGGTCCTTTTGGGCCAGCTCAACTTTCCAGTCTCTGACATCTTTGCCCAAATTGTAAGCTACTCGTGCTAGCTCAGTATCCATTTTTGAAAACTTCAATATGGTAACCGAGACCTCCTCTGGCGTCCTCTTTATGGTCAGATTGTCTCTCGCAGTTACTATTCCTACGCTATTTACGGGGAAAACCTCTGTTACCTTCATGTACCTGTTGTAGGCTTCCGAAAGCACTTCATCCCTAGGTATGAAGAGCCAAAATTCAGATTTTGGTTTTATCTCCTCCCACTTTGTCGTTTTGATGTCGTTCCCCAGGAGCCACTCGTATTTACCCTCTCGCAATCCCCAGCGTTCCGAATGAAAAACTTTCTTCTCTAAACCTTTCTTCTTGATGAAAAGAGAAATAGCAACCCCCTGCCGTATGTCGAAGACATTTTGATCCTTGGAGCCATCAGGACATCTTTCCTTCTTTAAGTAATTGCCATGCAAATCCAGTACGTAGATTTCGTTAAAGCTGTTCATTAAAGACTGCCGCATTCCTCGAAAAGTCGGATTGTCCAAATAGCTATGATTCGTTATGAATCCAAGAACGCCCTCACCGTTTTGGTCTATCTTCCACTGTGCAAACCGAATGAACTTAACATAGTCGTCCTGAAGCCACTTTGGGTTTCTCTCATCTAGCCACTGACCGTCTATTACTTTGTAATATTCTATTAGCTCACCAATCCAAGTTTTCCGCTTTATTTTACGGTCTCTTTTCGCTTCTTTTATTTGAGGGACTAGTTTGTAGCCGCCGTTTAGTTTGTCCGCTTGAATGTTGAACCCCGCTGCATATCCTTGCCCTTTCTTGATAATTACTTGTTCCTCGCTCGGATTCGCTGGTGTCCCTGAATACGGAGGATTTCCTAAAACCACTAGAATGGGTATTTTCTTCTTAATACCCATAGCGGTGTACGATTCTCCACTTAACGATGAAATCCCCGGAAATGAACTTTGCTTCGAATCCGCCATTTCTAAGGTATTCGTGAGATAGAACTTGACGCGCTCATTCTCTTTCAAACTATAACCTAACTTGTCCAATAGCAGTGTCATCTTTAAATGCCCTATAACATAGGGAGCCATCATCAACTCAAAGGCATAAAAGTTCCTCAAAATGTGCTCTCTGAGGAAACTTTCCTTTCCACCTCCACCCCATTTGGCAGTAAATTCTTCTACCGCTAATTTGGTTGCCTCAGCAAGGAAGGTCAGGGTGCCAGCAGCCGGGTCGAGAACAGTCACACCCTGAGAGGCAAAGCCTATGTCTTTTTGGAAGTGCTCTGTGAGAATAATATTCAAGGAACGAACAATATAAGAGACTACTGGTTCGGGAGTGTAATAAACACCCCTCCTTTCTCTTTCTTCAGGATCATACTCAGCTAGAAAAGTCTCGTAGAAATAGTAGATCGGGTCTTTCCCTTTGCCTTCATGATAAAACTTGCTTAGAATTTCGTTGACATCAGCTACTGCCAGAACTTCGGAGATATCATCCACTATGCATTCCATCTGGTCAGATAATTCCCCAAGAGAGATAAATCTGAAGACATCACGTAGGATGCCAATGGTCTTAGGAATGTAGTAGTAAGCTAATTTTCGATTAAAGGCGTTTTTGGAGCGAGTGCGGGCAGCGAAAAGCCCGAAGGTGACGGTCTGGGAGTACAAATCAGCGAAACTTTCCTTCGTCAGTCCAGTAATCAGATATTCGTGAAATGCTTGGTAGAATCCAAGAATGGAAGGTGCCCTTTCTTCCAATTCCACCAAAATGACTTGGTCTCTTAAGAACCTAGTCCTTTTTGCTAGTTCGATGGCCAAGGACTCTGCAGCATAAGTTTTTGGAAGCGAAAATGAAAGGAACTTGTCCATCAGGTTGAGGAAATTATCTTTATTTTCTACGGGAGGAACTGTTCCTAGTTCATGAATAATAAAGGGTCTAGCTAGCAAAACCTTGTCAATTAGCCTTCCATTCCGATAGAGGCGAAATTCGAAGAAGTTGGTTAAGATGAGATTGGGAAATGTATGTCTATAGCGTTTTACCTGCTCACTGTTCTCGATGTAATCAAGATTCTCCACCAGCGGCTCTTTTGCCTCAATATAACCAACGATGCTTTGCTTCCCATCCCAAACTCTAAAATCGGGATTGCCTGCTTCGGTCTTCTTAGGCAATGTGGTGATATGGATATGCTTTTTGTCGATAGAATGGGCAAAAACTTTGAGAAGTTCCTCCAAGCTAGAATAATAGCTTTCCTCTCGAGCATCCCCCGTTTGAGCAACTTCATATATTCTTTTAAGATATGCCTTTAACATTCCCCTCGCTCACGCCTTTACACTCGAACTTCTAACCTCATCCATATTATAATACTTAAGTCTGAAAAGACATAGGTAGCTTGTGATATGTCTAGCTCGGGACAGAGGACTGGAATTGCCAATCTTCCTTTGCACTATGGCAAGGTGCCTCCGTGGTTGTTCGGGCGGATGTCTCAGCTTGCTCGGGAAATCACCATTGTCATTGTTGATGAATTTAGTCCTGAGGAGATGCTCTGCCGTCTTTCCGACCCTTTCTGGTTTCAAGCCTTTGGCTGCGTTCTGGGCTACGACTGGCACTCCAGCGGCGTTACCACTACCGTCTGCGGTGCTCTGAAAGAGGGGATGCGAGGGTTGGAAAAGAATTTGGGTTTATTCATTGCCGGAGGCAAAGGTAAAACATCCCGAAAAACCCCGGCGCAGATAGAGAATTACGGGCATCTGCTAAAGGTAAATCCATCGCCTCTAATCTATGCCAGCCGCATGTCAGCCAAGGTAGATAACTCAGCTCTTCAGGATGGCTATCAGCTTTATCACCATACTTTCTTCTTTACCAGAGATGGCTCTTGGGCAGTTATTCAGCAGGGCATGAATGAGATTAATCGCTATGCGCGGAGGTATCACTGGCTAGGAGAAAAAGTTGCTGATTTTGTCTGTGAGCCAGAGGCAGCTATTTGTTCCCAAGCCAGAGGCGAAGCACTGAACTTGGTGGCATCAGAGAGCACGCAAGCGCGAAATGTCATCACTGATATTGCTGCTGAGGAAAAACCGGGGAATATCGTAACTCAATTGAAGAAGCTAAAAACCTTAAACCTGCCCCGGCGGCCTTGCATCAGCCTGGAAGACATTCATCCCGACAGGCTGAGTAAGCTCTTCACCATCGCTTATGAGCATCAACCACAAAACTTTGAGTCGCTGCTGGGGCTTGAGGGCATAGGACCAAAAACACTCCGTGCTTTGAGCCTTATCTCAGAATTGGTTTACGATACCCCTGTCAGCCTGCGTGACCCAGCAAGCTATAGCTTTGCCCATGGGGGCAAGGATGGTCACCCCTACCCTGTGGACAGGAAGACTTACGATGCTAGCATTGAATTTCTGGCCCTGGCGGTAGACAAAGCCAAGATTGGCGATAAAGAGAAGCTTGAGGCTTTCAGACGTCTAAAGGCGTGGCAGTGAAAATTATAGCAAGAAGCGTGAGATTGCTTCACCAATCACCCTCACCTTAATCCTCTCCCATCAAGGGAGAGGAAATTTGGCTCGCAGCTAACATAGTGAAGTTATTGTTACAAAGCTCTATAATATAGAGCAGCAGTAAAATGAGCGATTTTGACATCGCGTCTTACGTGTCCCACATCGAGGCTAACCGGTCGGTTAAGGATGCCCTGATGCAAAAGTTAAAAACGCGCCGTCCTCCATACCACATCTCAGTAACTGACCTGACTAATCTGAAGCAGGCTTACTTTAAGAGAAAATACCCGGAAATCGTTCCACCTCTGGAAAAACAACAGCTTATGTGGGCTGGCGCCGGGTTTCACAAGATTTTTGGTTCTGCTGTTTCCAGCGAAGAATATCTGGAGCAGTTTGTCGAAGCCGAAGGCATTGTAGGCAAAATTGATATCTATGAAAATATACCTATAGAGGTGAAGACAACCTCAACCCTGGTAAGCACGGAAGACCTGGTCAAATATAGGCCGACTTATGTGGAGCAACTGGGCATATACTGTGCTATGGTCAACTCCTCTCAGGGGAAAATTATTATTTACCAGCGCCACGATTCTGCAGAATCACCCCGGAGCCCGCTTATTGCTTACTATGTTACTTTTCCCGATCTGGAAGCAATCCGAGAGGAAATGCGGCGGAGGCGAGACCTGCTGGTACAAGCACTCGTCTCAAATGACCCCAGTAGTCTGCCTATCTGTGCCTGGTTTAATAGGGGGTGTGATTATTCAGAAGTATGTGACTGCAGGACTACATCGGTGCCGCTGTCATACAAGATTGCCGAATTAGCGGGACAAATCCAGGCCGACGAGCCTACTTGCCAACAACTCCTTGATAAGCTTGCCAAGCCACAACCATCCCAACTATCGCGAACCAACGACATTGTCTTTCCTCGCAAGGCATACTTTAAACGTGCCAAGCCACAGGAAATTGCCATTAACGAAGGGTTGCCACAAGAAAAAGAGGAACATCTTCGTTCCATGGACGAGCTGGGCTTTCTTGATGCGCTTCGGGATGCTTTACGCTACGGTGCTCCAGGCGAAGTGGAAAGGATTCCCGTACAACATAGATTATTGGCTGACCTGGTCCAAGTCTGCCAGAACTTGCCCACCATCTTGCGCGACCCAAAGTTCTATTCACTGGTGGAAAGGGAACGCCTGCCCTGGACATTTCCTCATTATTTCCTCCGCCTAGGATTTGAGTGCGCCCTAACAGACCATCCCCAAGGTAGGATATTGCTTTATTACGCTAAAGTTCCTAGGGAGAATGCCAAGCTAATGGTCTACGATGTAACTTTTAGAAACTTGAATGCTGTTAAAGCGGAGATATGGCAACGAATTGAGCTTTTGGAAAAAGCAACATCCCCACTTCAGCTTCCAAAATGTCCCTCATGGATGTGCCCTTACTGCGACTATCGGTTTGAATGTGGTGAAGCATGAACTGGCTGGATATAGTTATCATAATAGTTACTCTCTTGCTCGGCATGCTGGGCTTATGGCGAGGAGCTATCAAGACTGTATTTAGCATCGTCGGGTTAATAGGAGGTATAGCTCTGGCAGGGCATTGCTACCTGCCACTTGCCAGCATACTTTCTCCCAGTGAAGCTATTTGGTCGAGGATAGCTGCCTATGCTATTATCCTGGTGACCACTTTGATTGTAGCTAGCGTAATCGGCTGGTTTGTGGCTCGCTTGGTTCACATCGTGATGCTTGGCTGGATAGATAGGCTTCTTGGCTTCATCCTTGGAGTTGGCATTGGAGGAATGCTATGTGCCGCTGTCCTTGCCATTGTAAGCAAGTATTTACCAGTCATGGGGGGAGTTATCTCCCAGTCTGTAATGGCAAAACTTTTGATGGAGCAGTTTCCTTTGTTATTAGCGCTTCTCCCCGAGGAATTTGACTTCATTGGTGACTTCTTTGCACCCTCACCCTAAACCTCTCCCATCAAGGGAGAGGGAGGCTTTCATTTACTCCCTTAAGAGAGCGTCCACTATCTTTTCGAGTTTTTTCTTTGGTTTAAGCCCGATGATTTGCTGAACAGGTTGACCATCCTTAAAGATAAGCATAGTGGGAATAGCAGCAATGCCATATTTAGCAGCTAAAGGACTATTGCCATCCACATTGACTTTAGCAAAGTTCACTTTGCCATTATATTCCCTAGCTAATTCCTCCAAAATGGAACCAAGGGGTATACAGGGAGGGCAGTGCTCTCCCCAAAAATCCACTAAAACGGGTAATTTCGACTCCAAAACAACCTTTTGGAAGTTATCTTCACCTATTATTGACTGTATCATCAGCCTGACCTCCCATAGTTTAAAATGCTACATCTAAAGCGAAGAAGTTGATGGCATTTCTTGTTGTCAGCTCAGCAATTCTAGCCTCGTCAACTTCTTTAAGCTGAGCTGTGGCTTTTAAACTCCTCACTACATCAACAGGTTTAGATTTATACTTTACCTTCCTGCCATAAGTAACCGGGCAATCTGTTTCCAAAAGTAACCTATTGAGAGGCGTTTCCTTAACTGCCCTCCTATGCTCCTCATGATACTCGGTGGCTGGCGTGGCAGAAACAAAATAGCCAGCGGTAATTATATCCCTGAGAACGCTGGAAAAACCAGTGAACCAATGGAAAACAGCTTTATCTACTCCAGCATCTTGGACTAATTGGAATGAATCCCTCCAGGCATATCTACTATGGATTATCGCTGGTTTGGCATATTTTTTAGCTAAACCTAAAAGACGCCTCAAAACGTCCCTCTGTAATTCCTTTGACGTGGCTTTCACTACCCTCTTATCATAGTCCAAGCCTATCTCGCCGATGGCAACCGCTGTGGCGATATTCTGCTCAATAAACTGTAAATTGTCATCGAACTGAGGAGCCCCAAGACTAGCTAGCTGCCAAGGATGCAAGCCTAAAGCCGGATAGACGAAAGAGCAATATAGTTGAGAAATTTCCAATATTTTCACATTTGATTGATAGCCTGAGCCCACAGCCACTATAGCGCTAATGCCATTTTCTTTAGCTTCTCCAAGTATTAAATCAAGGTTTTGTAGTTCGTCTAGATGAGCATGAGTATCGATGAGCTTGTGCACTAGATTCTCTTCTCATCAAGCATATCTTTGTAGTACTTAAGCCCCGCTTCCGTCGGCTTATAGCCATAAAGGTAAAACCTATCTCCTGGCTCCTTAGTAACTAGATTTGCTGATACCAATGCCCTCAGCATTGCCTCCCCAAAATATCCCGCTAAATGAAGATGGTGGTCAGGGACAGCTCTACTGGTGGCTTCATATTCCCGGCAAATAGAGCCTAAAAGCTTGGCTGGTTCCTCATCAAGGCTTTCAACGAGAGCCTGCATAGTTTGTGTTTTCCTGATTATAGCGACAAAATCTTCAAAGGCACCCATGTTTGCTAATTTTCAATCCTGACGGTGAGATAGAGGTCGCCAGGATTTCCTCCTTTCAATCCCATTCCTTTCAACCTTACCTTTGCCCCATCTGTAACACCTGCTGGCACCTTGACCGCAAGCTTTTTCTTTTCCTTGCCTCTTTGGTATTTAATCTTCTTCTCCACCCCAGCAGCGGCTTCCTTTTGAGAAAGGGCAATCTCATGATATAAATCTGTTCCTTGATAAGGAATGCTCTCCACGCTCAGCATTCTTTTAAGGGCAAATTTCATTACCTTGCCTATTAGCCGCAAAAAGAGGGATGGTTTATATTCTGTAGAAGGAGACCGCTGACCTCTCCAACCTGGCTGGCCAGAGAAAACAAAGGTGAATCCTCTGCCGCCAAAGAACATATTGTCCACAAATCCCTCATCGAACCTCAAACCTGCTCCTTGAAACATCCTCACGAACTCCTGAAACAAATATGGATTGGTAAATGCGTCCCTGAACACCTGCTCCTGAGTATAATATCGCCCACCGGTGTATTGAGGACCATATCCAACTCCAACAAAACCAGCCCGTCTCATCCTATCATATTCCCGTCTCTTCCCACCATCACCCAATACGGCATAAGCTTCATTGATATCCTTGAATTTTTCTCCAGCCCACTCCTCGTTTCCCAAGTTTCTATCGGGGTGGTATTTCATAGCAAGCCTTCTGAAGGCATGCTTTATCTCCTCTTCGCTAGCCCCTTCAGGCATACCAAGAATAGAATAATAATCTTTCATGGCACAGTTACTTACTCCAAAGTAAACTAGCTAACATTTTAGCGGTTGGGAGTCACTTTTAGCAAGCGAAGCTATTACAGCTGCCATTGACAGTGGAAGTATCCTCAGCTATAGTAAGAAGAAATTCAGAATATAGCTGGGGGTACCAGATAATGCATTACGGACGCGAGTTGCTCAAAGGGAATACTGATTGCTTACTTCTTTGTTTAATCAACAATCAACCCACATACGGTTATCAAATCATAAAGGAATTGGAGAAGAGGAGCAACGGATATTTCCGCTTCAAAGAAGGGACTTTGTATCCTGCTCTCCACCGCATGGAGAAGGAGCAGCTTATTAAGGGCGAATGGCAAATGCTACCTAATGGGCAACAAAGACGGTATTACCATATAACTAAAAGGGGAAAGCAAGTTTTAGCCAAAAGGCTGGCTGTGTGGCAAGATTTCTCTACCGCGGTTAGATTAGTTACACAACCAGCAACAACTTAGCACCACGATGGCAAACAATTTAAGGGATTACCTGGATAGTATTAAAATCTGCCTCAAGTGCGATTCGGCAGTTAAGGCGAGTGTGACTCGTGAACTTCGCACACACCTCGAGGATAAAAGCCAAGAGCTAAGGGAAATCGGGCTTAGTGAGGATGAGGCAAATAACATCGCCACAGAATCCTTCGGCTCCCCTCAATTAATCGCTCAGCAAATCTACGAAGTCCATAGTCAGGGTACGTGGCAAGAGGCTTTTTTCGCTGCCTTGCCTCATTTGCTGGTTGCCTTGCTTTTTTTTGCTTCATACTATTGGCAAAACATCATCTGCTTATCAATCATATTAGTAGCGGTTACTTGTATAGTAATTTATGGCTGGTGTCATAACAAACCAATGTGGTTTTTCCCCTGGTTAGGATATTATCTACTTCCAGTAATAATTACTGGTATGCTATTAATTTACTTGCCTCATAGCTGGGTTTGGTTAGCGACACTTGCTTACTTTCCTTTAGCTCTATTTGCCTTTGCCTACATAATGAAACAAACTGCAAGTCGCGATTGGCTTTATGTTTCGTTAATGCTAGCCCCACTTCCAATAGTATTCAGTTGGTCATTAGCCCTAGGCATAAATGAGTCCTTGCCAAGCAACATGCTGTCAGCACGATTGCAACCAGCTATTCCCTGGATAGTTGTTAGTTTCCTTGTTTTGGCTGTGGCAACCTTTGCATACGCTCGTGTAAGGCAGAGGTGGTGCAAAGCTGCTACTTTGTTAATTCCGCCAAGCGTAATCCTGGTTTCAGTAACTCTAGTAAACAGAGGAAATATTGGTTTCTGGGGTTGGCTGATATTACTCTTTATTCGCTCTCACTAGCCCAGCCTGGCTGCAAGCCAGGTCATAGCTACAAATTCTGAGCTTGCTCGTGGTTCCACAGACCCACTTGAGGTTGACAAACCTTTCTATAAGGCAAACCCAAGTGTTCGTAAGCAAGCCTCGTAGCTGCTCTACCCCGGGGTGTACGGTCCAAAAAGCCTAATTGAAGAAGATAGGGTTCGTAAACATCCATAATAGTATCAGCCTCTTCACTAATAGAGGCAGCGATGGTATCTAGACCTACAGGTCCACCATCAAATTTATCAATTATTGTATGGAGCACCCTGCGATCCACATCGTCCAAGCCTACAGAGTCTATCTCGAGTTTTGAAAGCCCCTCCAGAGCTACTTCCCTAGTAATCACCCCGTTCGCTATGACCTGAGCATAATCCCGCAGTCGCTTTAGGAGACGATTAGCCACCCGTGGCGTGCCTCTAGCACGCCGAGCAACTTGAACAAGCCCCTCCCCCTCCACTGGCACCTTAAGAATGGCTGAAGAGCGCTTTAGAATCATCTCTATCGCTGACTTATCATAGAAATCAAGGTGATATATCGCTCCAAATCTGTCGCGAAGCGGGGGACTCAATAAGGCGAAGCGAGTGGTGGCTCCAATTAAGGTGAAATGGGGCAAATTCAAGCGCAAACTCCTAGCTGCTGGACCTTTACCCAGAAAGATATCAAAAACGAAGTCCTCCATTGCTGGATAGAGCTTCTCTTCTATGATGCGACTAAGCCGATGAACCTCATCAAGGAAAAGAATATCGCCCTCGCACAGGTTAGTTAGAATAGCGGCCAAATCTCCGGGGCGTTCTATCGCCGGCCCTGAACTAACTTTAATATTGACCCCCATCTCAGCAGCAATGATGTAGGCAAGGGTAGTCTTTCCTAAACCAGGAGGCCCATAGAGGAGGGTATGATCTAGAGACTCTTGCCTTTTCTGAGCAGCGGCAATAGCTATTTTCAAGTTCTCCTTAACTTTTTCTTGACCTACAAATTCACTGAGGCGCTTGGGGCGAAGGTTTAAATCGATAGGTATATCCTCACTAGCCGGTTTGCCAGAAACCACACGTCCCTCGTCAGATAAAAGGGGGTGTGACGAGGACATCCCTTGAACATCTGACATAATGCCTTTCCTTTATTGTTGTTGGGGGGTAATCTGGGTATCTATCTGCAAGCTTGTCGTCTTAGTTTTCTCATGTCCCTCACCAGATAAGGGATAGGAGGGACTTCCTTCACTCTCATCCAGAACTCGAGCTGAAATGAGCTTGCCAAGAATAACATTTTCCTTAAGTCCACGAAGTTTATCTACCTTGCCTTTGGTCGCTGCATCAGTAAGCACTCGCCCAGTCTCTTGGAAAGAAGCAGCAGCTAACCAGCTATCCTGGCTTAAGCCAGTTCTAGTTATTCCCAAAAGAACAGCTTGTGCCGTTGCTGGCTCACCCCCCTCAGCTAGTACCCTGGCATTTACCTCTTCATAATCAAAGCGGTCAATTAATTCGCCCGACAGGAACTCTGTATCACCCGAGGAAATAATTCCCACTTTTCTCAACATCTCAGAAGCGATGATAGCAATATGCTTATCATGTATGTTCACCCCTTGAGAGCGATATACTTTTTGTATTTCATCGATTAAATGCCTCTGTACTGCTTCTTTCCCCATAATTTGTAAGATATCATGTGGGTCAATGACCCCTTCAGTAAGTTGTTCACCGGCTTTAACCTTGCTCCCTGTTTTAACAAGTAGCCTTGTGTCATGTGGAACAATGTATTCTCTTTCCTCCCTTTCCTCATATTTGATGTAAAAAAGGCCATCTTCAATAACGACTTCACCAGCAACTCTAGCCACTATAGGTCGTTGTTCAGCTATTGCCGGCAACTGCGTATCCCTTTCCTCAGACTCCTCTGAAAGAGGGACAGGGTGAAGCAGGATAGTGCCAACATCAACTAATTGCCTGTTACTCACAACCACCTCCACCCCTAATGGCAATTCATATTCATCAAAACAAAATTCAGAGCTAGTAATCCTGACCTTGTTTCCCTCATCTGTATCAATTACCTCAACAGTGCCGTCAATTTCAGAAATAATGGCACTACCCTTCGGTATTCTAGCTTCAAAAAGTTCCTCTACCCGAGGCAGCCCACTGGTGATATCAGTACCAACTACACCACCTGTATGGAAAGTACGCAAGGTAAGCTGAGTGCCCGGTTCGCCAATGCTTTGAGCGGCAATAATGCCTACGGCAGTACCAAGATTTACTAACCGTCCTCTAGATAGATCCCTACCATAGCAGCACTGACAAATTCCAAATCGAGAGTGACAGCTAAGGGGTGACCTCACATATACTTGATTGATGCCAGCCTTGATAATTCGTTTCACCCTTTCCTCATCGATTTCTTCATCGCGATCAACAATAACCTTGCCCGTAGCTGGGTCGACAATTTGACTTGCTGCTAGATAGCCAATAATCCGTTCACCCAACGAAGGCAAAGAGCCTTCCCTATCCTCCCCTGATATCCAAACTCCTTCAGTGGTGCCACAATCCCTCTCAGCTACAATGACATTTTGGGCCACATCTATGAGACGCCGAGTAAGATAACCGCTATCTGACGTCCTCAAGGCGGTATCAGCCAATCCTTTGCGAGCACCATGGGTAGAAATAAAATATTCCATAGGGGACAGCCCATCTCGGAAGCTTGACCTAATAGGAAAGTCTATTATCTTGCCTGACGGATCAGTCATCAATCCGCGCATCCCTGCCACCTGCCTAATCTGGGAGATATTACCCTTTGCTCCCGATGTAGCCATCATGTAGATTCCACCATAGCGGTCTAAGGATTGAGATACATCCTCAGTAACTTTATCTGTGGTCTCCATCCATACTTGAACTACACTCTCATAACGTTCGTCCTCAGTAATAAAGCCATGGTTAAATTGATCTTCAGCCATCCTAACTAGCTCATCAGCCTCCTTAAGAAGCTTAGCTTTTCCCGGGGGCTCTATTATATCGTTCATGGCAATAGAAATCCCTGACTTCGTGGCATAGGAGAAGCCTAATTGCTTAAGCTTGTCAAGGACAGCAGCAGTAGTTTCATTGCCTAATAAACGAATGCAATCAGATACCAGAGTCCTCAAGGCAGCTTTATCTGCTGCTTCATTGTAAAAACGAAGCTGCGGGGGCAAAGCATCGTTGAATAAAATCCGTCCCACTGTAGTCTTTATCCGCTCTCCTTGCTTATCACCACCTTGCACCTCGATCTCGGCACAAAGATCAATTATGCCCAATTCGTAAGCTAGTTTGGCCTCATCGAAATTGCTGAAGATTTTCCCTTCTCCTCTAGCCCCGGTCTTAATGACAGTAAGATAATAGCAACCAAACACCATATCAAGGCTGGGCACTGTTACCGGCTCACCACAACTTGGTAGCAACATATTGTAGGGGCTGAGCATCTGCTCTCTTGCTTCCCTCACTGCCATCTTGGATAAGGGTACATGAACCGCCATCTGATCACCATCAAAATCAGCATTAAAGGCAGCACAAACCAAGGGATGAAGTTGAAAGGCATTCCCATCAATTAAGACAGGCTCAAAGGCTTGAATGCTCAACCGATGTAATGTAGGGGCACGATTAAGCAATACTGGGCGTTCTTTAACCACTTCGCTAAGTAAATCCCAAACCTCAGGACTGGCTCTCTCCACTTGGCGCCGAGCAATCTTGACATTGTTAGCATAACCCTTCTCCATAAGCTTATGCATAACGAAAGGTTTGAATAACTCTAAGGCTATATGCCGTGGCAAACCACATTGATGAAGCTTAAGATCGGGACAAACAACAATGACCGACCGACCACTGTAGTCTACTCGCTTGCCCAAGAGATTTTGCCGAAACCGCCCCTGCTTCCCCTTCAACATAGCTGAGAGGGATTTCAAAACATGATTATTACCAGTGGTAACTGCACGCCCTCTTCGTCCATTATCAATGAGGGCATCAACAGCTTCCTGCAGCATACGTTTTTCATTATGAATAATGACCTCGGGGGCTCCTAACCCTATAAGACGACGGAGACGATTATTACGGTTAATGACACGCCGATAAAGGTCATTAAGGTCACTAATAACGAAACGACCGCCATCTAGCTGGACTACAGGACGTAGTGCCGGTGGTAGTACTGGAAGCACAGTTAAAATCACCCATTCAGGTTTGTTTCCACTAAGCCTGAAGGCTTTGACTAATTGTAACCTTTTGCTAATCTTCTTATGGTACTGCCCAGAGGCGGTGCGCATTTCTTCAAGGAGTTCCTGGTGTAATTTCTCTATATCAATTTTCTTCAGAATCCCTAGAATAGCTTCAGCACCCATACCAGCTTCAAAAATATCACCATATTTATCCTTAAGCTCTTGGTATCCCTCCTCACTAAGCAACTTTAATGGCTTAAGATTTTCTATCTCTCCCTTTTTTACCTTCAGTTCCGCTTCAAGTCTCGTTTTCCGCTCTGCAAATTTAGCACGGAGCTGATTCACTTCCTTCACTATAGTCTCCTCATCCACTTCAGCTTTAACCTGCAATTCTTCAACTTCCCTGTTTACACGCTCCTCCTCTTCAGCAATCCTTCGAGACGTTTCTTCCTCAAGCTGATGAAACTTCTCTTGGCGAGCTTCCTCATTGACTGAGGTAATGATATATCGGGCAAAATAGATGACCGATTCTAAGTTTCGCGGAGAGAGATTGAGAAGAAGGCCAAGCCGACTAGGCACCAATTTGACAAACCAAATATGAGCCACTGGAGCAGCTAACTCGATATGCCCCATACGCTCCCTGCGTACGCTGGAATGAGCTACCTCAACTCCACATTTATCGCAAATAACGCCTTTGTATCTTACTTTTTTGTATTTGCCACAATGACACTCGAAGTCCTTGGTAGGACCAAAGATCCTCTCACAAAAGAGACCGTCTCTTTCCGGCTTCAAAGTACGATAATTTATCGTCTCCGCTTTAGTCACCTCACCATGAGACCAACTCCTGATTTGATCCGGTGAGGCAAGACTTATTCCTATACCACTCAGCTCGTCAAATTGAACCATCTTTGTTTATCACCTCACGTCCCTCGCCAGATAAAGGATTGAGTAGCGAGGGTCACCTCTATACTCATAACCTAGCTTTAAATCTTGGCTTTACCTCGGCGAAGAGATTTATTTTCTCCTCATCCTCATTGAGTAGCTCAACAGCAAAACCCAAGCTACGTAGTTCCATAAACAAAACTTTACACGACTCCGGGATACCAAGTTGATAGATGTCTTCACCTTTAATAATAGCCTCGTAGGTTTTGGCTCGACCCATCACATCATCCGACTTTACAGTAAGCATTTCTTGAAGCATATGTGCGGCACCATAGCCTTCCAACGCCCATACCTCCATCTCACCAAAACGCTGACCACCAAACTGAGCTTTCCCACCCAAAGGCTGCTGTGTGATGAGTGAATATGGACCGGTAGAGCGAGCATGCGCTTTATCTTCCACAAGGTGTAGCAACTTCATCATGTAGACATCGCCCACGGTTATTGGTTGGTCAAAGGACTCGCCAGTCCTTCCATCGCGAAGCTCCATTTTGCCAAAGATAGGGGGATAAAGCCTTCGCACTTCATAAAATCTTTTTGTCATCTGCTCCAAATCCTCGTCACCTAGATCTCGCACATTCATGCCCAATCCCTCAAGCCACAAACAAAGGGAAGCTCTTTTAGCCCTTCCTCGATATTTTTCATCCATTATTTCCTCAGCAGTAAAACCATGCTGGGCTAGCCATGTCTTGATCTTCTCCTGATTAGCTGCTATTGATTTTTCTGAGTTAAGGCTGACAGCGCCGGCTTCCCAAGCTATCCAGGCCCTAGCTAAAGCATCCTCAATAGCTACGGCATCGGCTCCATCAAAAACTGGATTAAGTGCTCTAAAACCCAATACATGGGCTGCCCAACCCAAATGAGCCTCTAAGACTTGTCCAATATTCATACGGGATGGAACGCCCAGCGGATTAAGAATAATATCCACCGGTGTGCCATCAGGCAGAAATGGCATGTCTTCCTCAGGCACTATGATTGAGATAACCCCTTTATTGCCATGCCTGCCTGATACTTTATCACCGACTGAGATCTTGCGTTTTTGGGCAACCCACACTCGCACAATCTTATTAACTCCCGCCGGCAATTCATCATGCTTATCACGGGAGAAGACTCTTGTATCAATCACTCTCCCCCACCCTCCAGGCGATACCTTGAGAGAGTTATCCTTCACCTCACGCACCTTCTCCCCAAAAATAGCTCGTAGTAATTTCTCCTCCGCTGAAAGCTCAGTCTCACCTTTGGGGGTAATCTTCCCTACCAAGATATCGCCAGCGCTTACCTCAGCACCAATACGGATAATGCCCTGCTCATCAAGATCACTCAGGCTTTCCTCACTTACATTGGGTATATCCCTGGTGATTTCCTCCGGTCCAAGCTTTGTATCTCGCGCCTCTATTTGATACTTCTCAATGTGGAGAGAGGTATAGGTATCGTCTTTAACCAGCCTTTCACTGATGATAATGGCGTCTTCGAAATTATATCCTCGCCAGCTCATAAAGGCACAGATAACATTCTGCCCCAAGGCAAGTCCTCCATCATCGATTGCGGTACTGTTTACTAAGACTTGACCCTTTCTAACCCTATCTCCTTTGTTTACTACGGGATATTGGTTAATGCATGTTCCTTGGTTAGTTCTGACGAACTTAGTTAGCCCACAAACATGATCTTTGCCCCTCTCATCCTCGATTACAATTTGCGAGCTGGTTGCGGAAGTCACTACACCATCTTCGGGAGCAAATATCACTTGGCCACTGTATTTAGCTACTTCCCTCTCCATCCCCGTGGCCACTAAAGGAGCCCGAGGATGTAGCAGCGGTACTGCCTGGCGTTGCATATTCGAGCCCATTAAAGCGCGATTAGCATCATCATGCTCCAGAAATGGAATAAGCGAGGCAGCTATACTGAATATCTGCTTCGGGGAAACATCCATGAAATCTATTTTGTCTGCTGATTCCTTAAAATACTTACTTCCCTTCTTAACCTCAATTTTCTCCTCAGTAAACTCATTCCTCTCATTTAGCGGAACCTTAGCTTGAGCAATGGCATATTGGTCTTCCTCATCAGCGGTTAGATAAGCAACCTGGCTAGAAACGAAAGGGACTACCTTGATGGTTTGCGCGGGAAGCGAAGCTAACTTTTGCGCCACCTCTTCTGTAACTAATGTACCGTTCTTAGCTGTAAGACTGCCTTCATGATCCACTATATCCTCTCGGATCGTCCTCCCTAATAACTCTGATACAGCATTAGGAACTTCATGGATAACTCTGCGGTATGGAGTTTCCACAAAACCATATTTATTTATTGAAGCATAAGTAGCTAGAGAGCCGATTAAACCAATATTAGGACCCTCAGGCGTCTCTATGGGGCAAATTCTTCCGTAATGGGAATGATGCACATCACGAACTTCAAAGCCAGCCCGCCGCCTAGAGAGACCACCAGGACCCGTAGCAGATAGGCGACGCTTATGAGTCAGTTCGGCTAACGGATTAGTTTGATCCATAAACTGTGATAATTGAGACCGACCAAAAAAATCCCTCATACTAGCTACTATAGGACGAATATTGATCAAAGCAGAAGGAGTTGCTTCAGGACCAAGGATGCTCATCCGCTCTCTAATAGCTCTCTCTAAATGGAATAACCCAATCCGAAATTGCTTTTGTATCAGAAAACCTACAGTATGTGCTCGCCGATTGCCTAAGTGGTCAATATCATCAGGAGTCTCTTTGCCATTATTAATCAAAATAATGTGGCGTACTATCTGCACTATATCCTCAGGTTTTAAGCCAGTATAATCCTTAGGGACGTTAACCCCTAACTTCTTATTAAGCTTGTAGCGGCCAACCTCGCCTAAGCTATAACGCCGAGGATTGAATAGAAAATTCTTCAGCAATGTTTGGGCACTATCGAGGCTAGGAGGCTCACCAGAGGATAATTTGCGATAAACATCAACTAAAGCTTCAGCTTTGCTCCTAATCAAAGGGTCTCGCTCTATTGTGGACCGAATAAAAGAATGGTCAGGAGCATCATCTACGTCTTGGAAAAGAGCTAATAAAGCATCATCGCTACCAAAGCCTATAGCGCGTAACAAAGTGGTAACAGGTATTTTCCGTTTCCCATTCACTTTAACTGAAAGCACATCACGACTGGAAGTATCAAAATCTAGCCATGCCCCTCGCTCAGCAACCAGCTTAGCAAAGCATAACTCTTGTTTCCCCACAGTATCCTTCTCTAAAATAAAGTAAACGCCTGGAAAGCGGGTCAACTGGCTGACTACTACCCGCTCCGCTCCAGAAATAATAAAAGTGCCTTTGTCTGTCATCAAAGGAAAATCGCCAAAAAATAACTCCTGTTGCTTAATCTCACCTGTCCCTTTAGCCACTAAACGAACTAAAACATGGAGAGGCGAGGAATAAGTCATACCTCGCTCAAGGCACTCTTCAATGGAATGCTCAGGCTCACGAAACTCATAATCGGAAAAATATAGCTCTACCCTAGTACCAGTATAATCCTGGATAGGCGAAATCTCCTCAAATAGCTTCTTGAGACCTTCTTCCTGAAACCAATGAAAAGAATCAAGTTGAACTCGAATTAGGTCAGGTACCTCTACAACCTCAGGCAACTTAGCAAAAGATTTCACCAACATGTGCTTAGACATCAACGAAACAGCCGTAACCTTTCCTTCTCAAAACAAAAGTGAAACCCAATCTTTCTAAGACATTTAAACTGTAAGATGTTCACTAGAGGAAAATTTAAAGCTAACAAGAAGGATGGGAAGGGCAATAAACATAATGCAAACTCACAATCTAACATTAATAAAATTTTTTGTCAAGTCTTTGTGCTGGCTGACCACATAGGTAACACTGGACTACGGATCTTAGCAAGTTCCCTTTCAATATACTCCACAGGGGCAAGATAGCCAAGTGA
>CAYTBB010000002.1:0-63013 GCA_964435965.1 uncultured Dehalococcoidales bacterium | reverse complement strand
ACTGGCAGCACGTTTGCGCAGAAGCTTTTTCCAGTGGCTGTGGCTATGTTAAGCCCTCGCTTTGTGGCTGTCAATTGGTGGGACCCCATCGAACCAAGATTACCGCGCTGGCCTGTGCTGTATGGCACTCCCGGCTACGGTTCTTGTTGTACCCAGTGTATTATGACAATGCTACTCATCGCTGGCAGAAAAGAGAAGGGAGGAGCATTATGTCGCAAGAAAAGGACAGCACCAAAAAGAGCCCAGGAGATAGTTTCGGGCAGATGCTCACCGCATTCGGGTCGGCGATTAGCGAAATATTCAACGACCCTGAGCTGAAGGAGAAGGCCAAGGAATTTGGCGATGCTGCGGCTGAATCTGCTAAAGCCCTGGCCAAGAGGTTTAAGGACGAGGAAGTGAAGGGGAAACTCAGTGAGGCGGGAAAGGCAGCTCAGGACTTTGGCAAAACGGTGGCGGAGCATTTCCAGGCAGAGGACAAGAAATAGGGTTGGCATTGCCGGCTACGTTCGGGTGAATACGTGTGATTCACATACGGAGTGCCGCTCCATAATCAAGGTTGCCTACTAGCGCGGGGTATTTCCTCCAAATCCCGCTAGTAGTACGGTAGTTTTTGACCTAATTGTGGGGCCCGGGGTGAGGGGGTTTGACCCGCCGCCCTCAGCGTTTCGAAGGCTGTGCCCTCCAGCCTGTGGGCTGAATCTATTATAAGTGTCTTGATTATTGTTGCCAAGGTAGCGTGCGTGTTGCTCTCAAGTAGCCATTCAAGCTATAATAAGCAAGCGCAATATTGGCTGGATGTAAATCGCGCAGGGGATAGGGATAAGCTAATAGAAGAGGTGAAAATTGATTACACAGTATATTGAGGCTGCTGTGAGTAGGGCAAGATATGAAATCATTGAGGATGAAGAGCCATACTATGGAGAGGTCCCAGAGCTTGAAGGCGTATGGGCTACAGGTAAAACACTTGAGGAATGCCGTCGTAATTTAGCTGAGGTCATTGATGGTTGGCTTGTGGTAAGGCTTAGAAAGGGATTAAGCATTCCTTCTATAGGTGAACACAAAATAGAGGGACTCAAAACTTTGAAAGTCAGTGGCTGAACTTTCACCTGTTTCTTGGGCAGAGTTGATAAGGCGAATTCGCAAGCTTGGATTTGAGGGACCTTATCGAGGCGGGAAACACCCCTACATGATAAAAGGAAGCTTAGTATTGACTATTCCCAACCCGCATCGCAGAGAGATCGGAGTTGCCAGGGAGGAGTGGCTTGGGCAATAACCCTTTCTTGGTCAGGGCGACCAAATTTGAGCTTCCGACTTCAGCGTCTTGAACGATGTACTGTTGCAAATTCTGGCTGTTTTTCACTCCCTACGAGGGATTACTCGCGGCCTGTCTCTTCGTGGATACGGAGGCGACCTGGCTCTACAATCCAGAGTTTATTTAAGCATGAGTAGATATTTGGGCTTGTGGCGTCTGGTATAATATGCGGGACTCGTCCTATGCGGAGGTCTGCCGTAGCTCAAGTGCCCCTGAAGATCGAGGAGATCCCCCTAGGAGCCTCCCGGATGAAGGTCTTTGCCGACTTCCCCTGGCGTCTCTATCGAAGTGACCCTTGCTGGACCCCACCTCTGCGAGGCGACCTGCTCGGCAATCACCTCCTTGGCCTGGTTGGCCTGCTGACCCGGGAGCATCCCTACCATCGCCACGCGGAGGTTACCCATTTTCTAGCCTGGCGTGGGGAGCAGCCAGTAGGTCGGATCTCGGCAGCCATCAACCACCGCTTCAACAACTACTATGGCGTTCGCTTCGGCTTCTTCGGTTTTTGGGAAGTTATCGAGGACTACGAAGTCGCCAAGGCCCTGCTAGACCGGGCACGGGAGTGGGTAAAAGACCGCCGGATGGCGATCCTGCGCGGCCCCGGGGAGTACTCCAACGCCACCCATGAACGCCAGGGCATCCTGGTAGACGGATTTCAATACCCCCCAACGATGGAGTTGACACACAATCCCCCTTACTACGGCGAATTCCTGGAGCGCTATGGTTTCCATAAGGCTAAGGATTACTACGCCTACACACTGGATATACAAACCCCTGCTCCTCCCCGACTGAAGAGGCTGGCAAAACAGGTGCGGCTGCGCCGGGGGATCGAAACCCGGCCACTGGTCCTCAAAGAATTGCTTGCTGAGGTACATCTGATAGTGAAGATCTATAACGAGGCCCGGGCTCAGAACTGGGGGTTTCTGCCCATCACCGATGAGGAAGCGGCGACCTTAGCGGCTTCCCTACGCCTGATCGTGGACCCGGGACTGATCCGCTTTGCTTTCCTCCGGGGTGAGCCGGCTGCTGTCCTGGGGGTTTTCCCTGACCCCTATTATGCCCTGCGACCGCGCTGGCGCTGGTATGGTGACTCGGACCTGGTGCGTGTGGCCAGGCTACTCTGGATGCGACGGCGCATTCCCTGTGCCCGGTTAATGTTCTTCGGGATTCGTCCCGGCTTCCGCCGCCTGGGGATTGATGCTCTCCTCTTCGACGAGGTCAAGGAATACGCAATCCAGCGGGGCTACCGCAAATGTGAGGCCTCCATGCTCTTGGAGAATAACAACATGATTCTGCGCCCTTCGGAGTTCATGGGGGCGCAGCGCTACAAGACCTGGCGCATTTATGACCTGCCGTTAGAATAAATACCCAGGGAATGCGGAAGTAGACCAATCGTGCCCCACTTCCTTATTAGACCGGGGTGGGGGGATTTGAACCTTCGTCCTCAGTGTCTTGAACGCTGTGCCCCTTCCTCCAAATCTACGCCAAAATACTCACGGATAAGAATGTCGCTCATTCCAACTATCTGTTTTCAGGGGATATCGTCTTTAGTGCAAGCTTTGCAACCGTGGGCTCATGCGGTATTTTAGGCAATAATAATGGCTTGAATTTGGAAAGTCTGATCGTTTGGCTTGTTCTGATGGCTGGTTGTGATACAGTCCTAAGCTATTCCAACAACGCTCTATTTTATCGTCCTGGTAATTTCCGTGGCAATGGAGAGAAGCAAGGCCTGAAGGGTCGCACTACGATTGACGGGGATTTCTTGAGATTGCTTCGTCGAGTTCCCTCGCTTCGCTCGGGACAGGCCTCGCAATGACAAGGGGAGAAGCAAAAATGGCTGTGGTATCAAGATTCATTGACTCCGATTACCAGTATGACTGCTAGGCCATCAAAAAGAGGAGGTGAACGATGAGTTGGTTTAGTGCTAAGGTGGAAAAGGTTAGACAGGTACCGACCCCCTACTTTAGTATGCATATCACCGGTAAGTTTCTCTTTGGTGTAGGCCTGGGCCTGCTACTGGCTGTTTGCTGATGTGGACTGGGTGGATATTCATTGTTGCAGCTTTGGTAATAGCTATTCCAGGTGCTAGAATTGTTCTTCGGAAGTGAATATACTGAAAAGATTTTTCCAGGGGCAGTTCTGGGCACTAAAAAGAAATCGAAAAACAACACTCATTCCGGCGGCGATATTCTGTGCGCTGGTGATAGCTGCTATTCTCGTTGGAGTTAGTGATAATATTCTAGGCATAGTTCTATGCTGCCTGGCGGCTGCCGTTCCAGTCATTGCATTGACGCTCACCCGGCAAGAGTTGAAGAAGTTTCTAATCCTACTGGGAGCATCAATTGAAAGACTCTTTGTCTTCTTGCACAACGCCTTTCATGCTTTGGGCATAAAATTACCAATCACGTCGCTGTATTAAGCCGTTTGATGGAAGCCCTTAGTGTGGCATCCTTCTGCATTGCTGTTTTCCTTTGCCCGCCTGTTTTTCTGGTGGGAGCAGTCGGCAGCATAGTGCTGACCATCAAGAGGCAGAGGAGAAAGGCAGTTGGTTAATCTAGGCGATTTGTGGTTCAATAACGGCGTTTGCTACAATGGCTACCAAAGATTAAAGAAGGAGGGTATACCGATGGAATTTGTGGATCTGGAAAAGCTCATCAGAGGCCGGCGTTCTATCCGCCGCTGGGAAGAGAAGGGAGTCCCCGAAGAGTTGTTGACACAGGCTGTCAAGCTGGCGACATGGGCACCTAGCGGGGGCAATAAGCAAAACTGGCACTTTTATGTTATTGTTAATCATGACATTATCACTGCCATCAGCGATGCGGTTCAGGCCAGGGCTGAGCAAATAGCCTCCTGGCCAGAAGCCGGTAAGTTCCGGGATGTTGCTGCCAGAATGCGAGTGAAGGCGAGTTTTTTCCGCAATGCGCCGGCAGCTATTGCGGTGGCGGCGGGGCGGTATCAGTCAGAGGTGGATCAGATTTTAGCTGCCCGGGAGAAAATTGACCCCGAGGCAGGCCAGATACGTGAGTGGCGTGACATATCTAACACCCGCATCCAATCTGTAGCTTCATCTATTGCCTATTTGCTCTTGATTTTGCACCAGATGGGTTTGGGAGCAATATGGATGACAGGCCCCATACAGGCCAAGAGAGAAATAGAAAAAGTTCTCCGTGTGCCTCCTGAGATGGATTTCGTCGCGTTCATACCCGTTGGTTATCCGGCTGAAAGTCCAGCTCCCAAGGAACTCCGACCGTTTGAAGAGGTCTGTGAAGTTGTTAGGTAGCAACTGGGTAGTCAAGTCCTAGATTATTCCAAAAGCAATGCTCAAAGGTAGCCGGGGCGAGAGGATTTGAACCTCTGCCCTCAACGTCCGGAAGGCTGTACTGTTGCAAATTCTGGCTGTTTTTCACGCCCTACGAGGGATTACTCGCGGCCTGTCTCTTCGTGGATACGGAGGCGACCTGGCTCTACAATCCAGAGTTTATTTAAGCATGAGTAGATATTTGGGCTTGTGGCGTCTGGTATAATATGCGGGACTCGTCCTATGCGGAGGTCTGCCGTAGCTCAAGTGCCCCTGAAGATCGAGGAGATCCCCCTAGGAGCCTCCCGGATGAAGGTCTTTGCCGACTTCCCCTGGCGTCTCTATCGAAGTGACCCTTGCTGGACCCCACCTCTGCGAGGCGACCTGCTCGGCAATCACCTCCTTGGCCTGGTTGGCCTGCTGACCCGGGAGCATCCCTACCATCGCCACGCGGAGGTTACCCATTTTCTAGCCTGGCGTGGGGAGCAGCCAGTAGGTCGGATCTCGGCAGCCATCAACCACCGCTTCAACAACTACTATGGCGTTCGCTTCGGCTTCTTCGGTTTTTGGGAAGTTATCGAGGACTACGAAGTCGCCAAGGCCCTGCTAGACCGGGCACGGGAGTGGGTAAAAGACCGCCGGATGGCGATCCTGCGCGGCCCCGGGGAGTACTCCAACGCCACCCATGAACGCCAGGGCATCCTGGTAGACGGATTTCAATACCCCCCAACGATGGAGTTGACACACAATCCCCCTTACTACGGCGAATTCCTGGAGCGCTATGGTTTCCATAAGGCTAAGGATTACTACGCCTACACACTGGATATACAAACCCCTGCTCCTCCCCGACTGAAGAGGCTGGCAAAACAGGTGCGGCTGCGCCGGGGGATCGAAACCCGGCCACTGGTCCTCAAAGAATTGCTTGCTGAGGTACATCTGATAGTGAAGATCTATAACGAGGCCCGGGCTCAGAACTGGGGGTTTCTGCCCATCACCGATGAGGAAGCGGCGACCTTAGCGGCTTCCCTACGCCTGATCGTGGACCCGGGACTGATCCGCTTTGCTTTCCTCCGGGGTGAGCCGGCTGCTGTCCTGGGGGTTTTCCCTGACCCCTATTATGCCCTGCGACCGCGCTGGCGCTGGTATGGTGACTCGGACCTGGTGCGTGTGGCCAGGCTACTCTGGATGCGACGGCGCATTCCCTGTGCCCGGTTAATGTTCTTCGGGATTCGTCCCGGCTTCCGCCGCCTGGGGATTGATGCTCTCCTCTTCGACGAGGTCAAGGAATACGCAATCCAGCGGGGCTACCGCAAATGTGAGGCCTCCATGCTCTTGGAGAATAACAACATGATTCTGCGCCCTTCGGAGTTCATGGGGGCGCAGCGCTACAAGACCTGGCGCATTTATGACCTGCCGTTAGAATAAATACCCAGGGAATGCGGAAGTAGACCAATCGTGCCCCACTTCCTTATTAGACCGGGGTGGGGGGATTTGAACCTTCGTCCTCAGTGTCTTGAACGCTGTGTTCTGTTAGGCTGCACCACGGGCGGAAGGCTCAATTGTTTCATCCACCTCATCCGCACTCATACTCACCTGGCAGAAACTCATAGGTGGTGCTATCCTGGATTTTTATTTTCTCGCCCACTACTTCTATCGTGGAGGCTCCTATGATGACATCATTATGTAGAGCATCAAACCATTCCCAACCCTTGGGCCAGTGGCCTTCCTCTTTAGGACCTGATTTTCCATCAATAATGCTATCACCATTCCCATCAACAAAACGTATAGAATTCACCACTTCGCTATCACGGTAGCACTCGATTCTTACCAGAAGGCCACTACCGTCTACAGGTTCAACGGCAATTTTGATGGTTTGGGTATATGTATGTTGCCCACACCCCGGTAATAGCACCACTATGGTAGCTAATATCAAAGCCACCAATACCAGTGCACCTCGTTTTCCTCTCCAAATTTTACTCTTTGGCATATCACGTTTTCCCTTCACCTGGAAATCCTCCTGAAATACTCTTTCCGCAATGGCGCATTGCTGTTTGTTGTAATCTCTGCAGCTATGCTGCATCTTACGGATGCTGATTGAGAGCCGTCACTATTCTACCATGAAGTTTGCGCTTATTGGAAGGAGGATATATCAAATTTGTAGAGGGGTGAGGTAGCGTCTAAGAGATATATCCGTCCCGGATAAGGAGTTCAGCTACAAGGACTGCGCCTTTAGCAGCTCCCATCTTGGTGTTGTGGGACACTAGGATATACTTGATGCCATTTTCCAGGACAGTGTCCTTCCTGATTCTGCCGACCACGGTGGCCATGCCGCCTTCGGCATCACGGTCAAGCCGTGGCTGAGGCCTGAAGGGGTCATTGAGCACGATTATCATGTGCTTCGGGGCCGAAGGCAGGTCGACTTCACCGGCCGAGCCGACGAATTCCCTCATTGCCGTGGCAACATCGCTTACGTCACAAGCTTTTTGGGTAGAGGCGAAGACCGATTCCGTATGCCCTTCCCGCACGTTAACACGGGTACAGGTGCAGCTCAGGTTAAATCTCGCCGGACTGATTGAAGTGCCGGCAAAATTGCCCAGGATTTTCTGTGTTTCGCGCTGCACTTTTTCTTCTTCTCCTGGAATGAAGGGAATGACATTGTCCAGGATATCGAGGCCTAACACTCCAGGGCTTCGACCTGCGCCTGATATAGCTTGCAGCGAAGTCATTACGACAGCGTTTAGACCAAAGGTCTGGTAGATTGGTTTTAGTGATATTGCCAAGCCAGTGGTGGTGCAGTTGGGAATGGGTGTAATGAAGCCCTTCCATCCCCGCGACTTCCTTTGAATATCAAGCAGTTTGGTATGTCCAGAATTGATGCCCGGGATCAGGATGGGCACATCGTCATCATAGCGGAAGGCTGAAGCGGTGCTTATAACCGGTTTGTCGCTAGCAAACTTCGGTTCGAGGACCTTCGCCGGGGCGGATTCTATAGCGGAGAAGACGATGTCTATAGCGGAGATATCCATTTCGGTGGCATTCTGCACCGGCATTGCCATAACTTCTTCTACCGGAGGCTCCTGGCAAAACCAGCGCAGGGCTCCGGATTGAGCCTCGGTTATAGCTTCCTTATAGCTGTGGCCGGCTGACCTCTCGGAGGCGGCAAGGGCGGCAATTTCAATCCAGGGGTGGTTTTTCAGGGCAACGAGAAATTGCTGACCGACGATGCCCGTGGCTCCCACAATTACAGCTTTTAGCATAGTTTCTCTCCGTTCTCTTGGTCGGGGCGAGAGGACTTGAACCTCCGACCTCAGCGTCCCGAACGCTGCGCGCTACCACACTGCGCTACGCCCCGCTTGTTTATGCTATTATAAGATGCTTTAATTATCAAAACAAGATGAAATAGTAACCGTTCACTCTGGTGTCATTCTGAGGGAGCACTTCGGCTTCGCTCAGGGTGACATTGGGTGGCTGAATTCTTGGATGAAATACTGTATTTTGATAATGGATGGTGCCGCGGGTTGGCCATTGCTTGACCATGGTGGCAGGACTTGCCTTGAACTGGCATACACTCCAAACCTGGATGCTATGGCAAGGGAAGGTATTGTCGGACTTGTTCGGACCATCCCAGAAGGGATGGAGCCCAGCAGCGCCTGCGCCTGCATGTCAGCGCTAGGCTATGACCCCAGGGTCTATTATCGGGGCCGAAGCGCCATTGAAGCCAAGAGTATGGACATTTCTATTGGTGAGGGTGAGGTTGTTTTTCGCTGTAACTTGGTAGCTGTTCGGGATGGAAAGATGCGAAGCTATAGCTCGGGCTTCATCAAGAGTGAAGAGGCTAAGGTTCTCATCGCTGCTTTAAATGAGAAACTTGGCAGTGATGAGGTCCAATTTTATCCTGGCGTCAGCTATAGAAACATATGTAAAATAAAAGGGCGAGAGGACACACTCTTGGCTACTTGGACCCCTCCGCATGATATCCCGGGCAAAGCTATCAATGAGTTTCTTCCCCGTGGCCCTGGGAGTGATTTATTAAGAGACCTCATGGCAAGGTCAGAAGGCGTGCTGCGCAATCACCCGGTAAATGTGGCGCGGGAATCTCGCGGTGATATCCCCGCCACAATGATTTGGCTTTTCTGGAGTAGTGGTAGAATACCTGATATGCCCGCTTTCAAGCAGGTCTGGGGGCTTGATGCTGCGATGACATCAGGAGTTGACCTTTTACGGGGCTTGGCTAAAATGATGGGAATGAAGATATTAAGTATTCCCGGCGTGACTGGTGATCTGGGCAATGACTGTACTGCTCAGGCAGTAGGAGCCCTGGAAGCGCTAAAAGAACATGATTTCGTAGTTGTCCATGTGGAAGCACCTGATGAGGCTGCTCATGCTGGCTCTATTGAGGATAAAATAGATGCTATCCAGAGGATAGATTTAGAAATTGTGAGCCGGATCCGTGGTTGGGACAAAGATTCTCTTCGGGTGCTAACTATGCCTGACCATCCAACGCCAATTAAGGTTCAGACTCATATTGGGGAGCCGGTTCCATTTATGCTGTGGGGGTCGGGGTTTATGGCTAACGGGGCGGAGGGATTTAGCGAGGCTGAAGCTAAAAGAACCGGCGTTTTTATTGGGGAGGGGTATAATATAATGGCTAAACTAATAAGGTAGGGGAGAATATGGCTTTAATAGTGCAAAAGTATGGTGGAAGGTCCGTTGCTGATGGTGAAAAGATTAAAAATGTGGCTCGGCGTATAGCTAAAGCTAAGGACGAGGGGAATCAAGTAGTAGTTGTTGTCTCAGCCATGGGGGATACCACTGACGAGTTAATCCGAATGGCTCAACAGGTTAGTGAACAGCCAGATGAGCGAGAGCTTGATGTGCTCCTTTCTACGGGTGAGCTAATTTCCAGCACTCTTTTGGCCATGGCTCTGGAAAGCTTGGGCTACAAGGCAGTTAGCCTTACTGGTGCCCAGGCAGGTATCCAGACTGATTCCAGCTACAGTCGAGCGCGAATTCTTCGCGTTGTCCCCCAGCGAATCGTGACCGAGCTGGAGAAAGGCAATATCGTCATTGTAGCTGGATTTCAGGGTGTTACTCAGGATATGGATATTACCACTTTGGGTCGAGGTGGCTCCGATACTACGGCAGTCGCCCTAGCTGCCAGTTTGAATGCTGAGGTATGCCAGATTTACACTGATGTTGAAGGAGTCTATACCGCCGACCCACGCCTTGTGCCCACCGCGACTAAATTAAAGCAAATTGACTATGAGGAGATGCTCGAGCTGGCTAGCTATGGAGCAAAAGTAATCCACCCAAGGGCAGTGGAGTTAGGTGAGTTGTATAATATGCCTATATTGGTAGCTTCCAGCTTTAGCGATAGTCCAGGTACTCTCATTTGTAAGGAGGCATCTATGGAAGTAAGAAATAAGGTTAGAGGTGTTGCTCATGATACCAATGTGGCTAAAATTACTGTAATTGGTGTTCCTGACCACCCTGGCATTGCTGCGGCAATCTTTGAGCCCTTGGCTAGGGCAAATATAAGTGTAGATACTATTGTCCAGAACGCCAGTATTGAGAATATTACCGATCTTACCTTTACAGTGGCACGAAGCGATTTGGTTAAGGCGGTGCCCATTATAGAACCGGTGATAAAATCCATTGGAGCAAAACGATATGTTGCTGATTCTACATTGGCTAAAGTTAGCATTGTAGGCACCGGCATGCAAAATATGCCGGGCTATGCTGCCAGGATGTTCCGTGCCCTTTATGAGCAGAGCATTAATATCCAGCTAATCACTACTTCAGAGATAAGGATAACCTGCATTATCGCAGAGGATAGAGTTAAGGACGCCATTCAGGCTTTGCATAAAGCCTTTGAGCTTGAAATTGCAAAGTTTTCTTAATTTTTGTATTGTTTGTTTTGTTCAGGGATGAGTTATCAGCGAGAAGAAGAACAAGCTAGACCAGGACGGCGATTAAGTGAAGAAGCCACAGCCTTGGCTATTCATGGTAGGTGGGAAGAGGCTGTGGTAGTAAACAGAAGTATAATTGAGAAGTTTCCTAGTGATGTTGGGGCTTACAATCGTCTTGGCAGGGCTTTGGCAGAGTTAGGGGAGTTTGGCCAGGCTAAAGAGGCGTATAGCAAGGCTTTGGAACTTGCTCCTAACAATGTCATTGCGGTAAAAAATTTAGCTCGACTAGCTAGTTTACCGGTGGCTAAAGCCCCCTTAGATAGGGGGCATCGTAGGGTTGCTCCTGAACTCTTTATTACTGAGATAAGCAAGGCTGGTGTGGTCAACCTTTGTAATTTGGCCCCCACGGAGGTATTAGCCAGGATGGGTATTGGTAATCAGGTCTGTTTGAGAGTAGAGGGTCAAAGCTTAGTGGTAGAGAATGACCAAGGCGAATATTTGGGGGAAGTTGAGCCGAAACATGGGTTACGACTTATCAGGCTGATAGAAGGCGGGAATAGATACGCTGCAGCCATCCACAGTGGAGGGGAGGATGGAGTGCGAGTAGTTATTAAGGAGGAATATCAACATCCTAGCCAGGTGGGGTATCCTTCCTTTCCCGTTAAAGCTACTGAGCGTTTGCGTTCCTATGCTAAAGGATATCTCCTTAGGCGCGACGTTAGCTACTGGGAAGGCGAAGAAATAAAGGAAGTTGCAGGAGTTGAGGGAGTTGAAGGAGTTGAAGGAGAGGCTGGAGATTCCGAAGATGAGGGCGAGGAAAAAGGTTTGCCGGAAGGTTTCTCCATACTTGGGGAGGCTGATGAAACGTGATAGCTGACAACTGACAATGGAAATTGGGATAGTAAAGCCTGTTGATATTGAGCAGGAGATGAAAAGCTCCTATCTGGACTATGCTATGAGCGTTATCGTCTCTCGAGCATTACCGGATGTGCGTGATGGCCTAAAGCCGGTGCAGCGGCGTATTTTATATGCCATAGATGGATTGGGACTGCATCATAATGGTCCGCACAAAAAGAGCGCTCGAATTGTGGGTGAAGTTCTGGGGAAATACCATCCCCATGGAGATGCCCCCGTATATGAAGCTATGGTGCGCATGGCACAAGATTTCTCCTTGAGATATGTTTTGATTGATGGCCAGGGTAATTTCGGCAGCATTGATAATGATCCGCCGGCAGCGATGAGGTACACCGAGGCTCGGCTTTCTGAAATCGCTGGAGAGATGCTGGGCGACATTGATAAAAATACTGTTACCTTCGTTTCCAATTTTGATGATTCCCTCAAGGAACCATCCGTCTTGCCGGCTAGGTTGCCTAACTTATTAGTTAACGGTTCCTCAGGCATAGCTGTAGGCATGGCAACTAACATCCCACCGCACAACCTGGGGGAGGTATGCGATGCTATCGCCTACTTAATTGACAACCCACAAGCCACCACAGATGAGCTAATGGAGTTTATCCAAGGTCCTGATTTCCCTACGGCAGCCGTAATTTTGGGGAAAGAGGGGATAAAGAATGCTTATGCTACCGGGCAAGGAAAAGTTGTAATTCGAGCTAAAGCCGATGTAGTAAGCACCAAAGAGGGTAAGAGCAAATTAGTCATTACCGAACTTCCCTATCAAGTAAACAAAGCAGCTTTGGTAGAGAAAATAGCTGGGCTAGTTAAAGGGAGAAAAATCGCCGGGATAGCTGAAGTGCGTGATGAGTCGGACAGGGAGGGCATGCGTCTTATCATTGAACTCAGAAAGGAGGCGCAACCCCAGCAAGTACTTAATAATCTGTATAAGAATACCATAATGCAATCTGCCTTTTTTATCAATATGGTTGCTCTGGTTAAAGGGCGACCAAAAGTAATTAATCTTAAGGAAGCCTTAACTTGCTACATTGATTTTCGTCATGAGGTTATTACCAGGAGGTCCCAATTTGAGCTTGAAAAGGCGAGGAATAGAGCTCACATTCTTGAAGGCTTTAGGATCGCTCTAGATAACCTAGAGCAAGTGATTAGACTTATTCGGCAATCTGAGACAGTTGACGCTGCTCGTGCCAATTTAATGACTGTTTTTAGTTTATCCCAAGATCAGGCACAAGCTGTCCTTGATATGCCGCTGCGCCGCTTGGCTGGGCTAGAGCGGGAAAAAATAGCCCAAGAATATACTGGAGTAGTGAAGGATATTTCCTACTTAGAGGACCTATTAGCTAATCCTAGAAAGATATTGTTCCGCATCAAGCAAGATGTTGCTCAGCTGAAATCCAAGTATGGCGACAAGCGGTGCACTTTAATTAGCGAGGAGGAGGTTACAGAGTTTCGTCAGGAAGATCTTGTTCCCCACCAGAGAGTGATAGTTACGTTTAGCAGCCAAGGATTTATTAAAAGGCTTCCTGCTAGCACCTACCGGCTACAGCGCCGTGGAGGAAGAGGAGTCATTGGAATGATGACCCGTGAGGGTGTTGCGGTGAGCCATATTTTGGCCGCCGATACACATGACAATTTACTCCTTTTCACTGTTCGAGGCAAGGTTTATTGCCTTAAGTGCTATGAGATTCCTGGGGATTCGTCTCGAACTGCTAGAGGTATAGCGCTGGTTAACTTATTGCCCCTTGACCTGAAAGACAAAGTAACTGCATTACTGGCTGTGGCAGATTTTCCCTCCAATGAATTCTTATTAATGGCAACCAAGGCTGGTGTGATAAAGAAGACCTCCCTGGCTGAATTTGCTTCCATCAGGCGAAGTGGGCTTATTGCTATGGGACTCAAGAATAATGATGAGCTGGTGGCAGCTAGGATAGTTACCGATTTAGATGATGTTATTCTAGTAAGTCAAAATGGGCGAGCTATTAAATTTAAAGTTAAAAACCTGAGAACTGCGTCTCGTAGCAGTGGCGGTGTTCGTGGTATTCATCTGACCGACGATTGCCTTGTCGGTATGGACACTGTTTTCCCCGATGCTTATCTGCTGACAGTGACCGAGAGAGGTTTTGGCAAGTTAACTTCCGTAGGGTGGTATCCTATCCAGCAGAGGGGAGGGAAAGGAATCCAAGCCCATAGAGTGAGTGACAAAACGGGTAAGATAGTGGCGGCTAGGATTGTGAGCAAAGATGAAGGATATTTGGTGATGTTGTCAAGTGGGGCTAATGTTGAGTTTATTCCCCTCGAGCAGGTCTCAGTTCAGAGGCGGAAGGGGCGTGGTGTACATATAATGGCCTTGGCTGAAGGTGATAGCATAGTTTCTATCACTACTATAGGTAGCTTGGTGATAAAGTCATAAAGGTGTCCATAGGCGATATTTTATGGGAGCTAGGTCTAACCCTTTATTAAGAACGTGTATAATAATGACGGCATGACCCTAAAGGGTCGCACTACATTAAGGCGGGAAAGCCTCACGCATTTTATATTTGTCTTGGCAGATAGGTTGCCACCTCTGTAAGCCACAACCGTTACACTTTCCCTGATGACAATCTGGAGTCTGCTTTTCCTGCCAGAGGTTATGATACTCTCTTTTAAGGAACTCAGGAGTTACCCCGATATCAATGTGATCCCAAGGCAATATCTCATCCAGGCCTCGCTCTCGATTAGCATAGAAGGAAGGATCGAGTTCATACTGCTTAAAAGAGTCAAGCCACCTTTGATAGTTAAAGTGTTCACCCCAAGCATCGAATTTGCAGCCCAGTTGCCAGGCGTGATAGATAACCTTAGCCAAGCGGCGGTCACCTCGGGATAAAGCTGCTTCAATTTGGCTTATCTTAGGGTCAGACCATGAGAATCTCACTCGTTCGCGTCGCAACGCTTGCTTTAATATGTCATATTTGGGGAGTAGCTGCTCCTCTGTTTCTTGGGCTAACCATTGGCAAGGGGTATGGGGCTTGGGAATAAAGGTAGAAGTGCTAATTTGCAGTCTAAATTTTTGTCCTAAGTGGCGTATCTTGGTTACTAGTCCAATAATGCTACGCACGTCGTCCATGGTTTCACTGGGCAACCCCACCATGAAATATAACTTGAGATTTGTCCAGCCTCTATCCAAGGCGGCAGTTAGTATTTCCAATATTGCCTCTTCGGAGATTTTTTTGTTAATGATGCGACGTAATCTTTCACTCCCTGCCTCGGGAGCAAAGGTCAGAGTTATTTTGCGTTGTGAAGGTAGTAAACCCATTACCTTCACTGCAGACGTATTTAGGCGCAGGCTGGGTAAGGACAAAGTCAAGCCCTGTCCTGAGCCGGAGCCCTGAGCAAAGCGAAGGGGCAGCGAAGGACATTCTCCACAATACTGATGTGATAGTTCGGCAATGATTTCCTTGATAGCAGGATAATCCCCAGTGCTAAGGGAAAACAAAGACACCTCATTATAGCCACAATATTTTAATAGCTTACCTACAGCGTCTATAATTTCTTCCTGCGGGCGTTCTCGCACTGGCCGGTAAATCATCCCTGCTTGGCAGAAGCGGCAACCTTGAGTACAACCCCGCTGAATTTCCACATTACCGTGGTCATGCACTACCTCGATGTAGGGAATAACTGGCTTAGTGACCGGGGGTGGTAGTTTAGTTACTATCCTGCGGTGAATCCTTGGTTTAGCTTCAGGTATCTTGGGCGTAATACTATTTATAGTGCCATCTTTTCTGTAGTTGACTTGGTAGAAGCTAGGGATATAAACGCCGTTAAGTTTAGCGGCTTGATGCAGTAGCTTTCTTTTATTGCCCCTATATGCCCTAAAGACTTCAAGTAATTCCAGTATTACTTCCTCGCCTTCACCAATTACAAACAGGTCGATGAAGTCAGCCATTGGCTCTGGATTAAGAGCACAACTACCACCGGCTATTACTAGTGGGTATGGATCTTCCCTCTGGGAGCTAAATAAGGGAATTTGAGCTAAGTTGAGGATGTTTAACACATTGGTGTAAGTAAGCTCATAGCCTAAAGAAAAGCCAAGAATATCAAATTCCTTTACTAGGTGTTTAGATTCTAAGCTGAAAAGTGGCATATTTTGTTTTTGCAAAGCAGTTTCCATGTCTACCCAAGGAGCGTAAACTCTCTCTGCCAATACATCTGGCTGATAATTCAGTATCTCATAGAGGATGGGTAACGCCAGATTAGACATGCCAATTTCATAGACCTCGGGATAGCACAAGGCAATTCTAATAGGTGTTATTTCCCATTCCTTAGCGATGCTATTCCACTCGCCTCCGGTATAGCGAGCAGGTTTGGAAACTTGGGTTAAGATATTATTAAGGCTTTTCATCTTATTATTTTATTTAGTCCTTAATTTGAGCATTATAGCCCCTTATTATTCAACTCCTCAAAGCCTTTCTCTTTCAAGTTGCTCTTCCAATGACATGGCTCCCTTTTTGACCGCCAGAAAATGTCAGGGCGGTTGCCATCAATTTGTAAGCCCAAACTTGTTTAGTTGACCTTTATTATTTTCTTATGTTAAAATAAAAACTTGGCGTCTACTGAAAAGTAAAAAAGGTTATAGGTCTAAGGAAGTCGGCTAGTTGAAGCCGGGTAGGGTTTTGAAGTAAGTAGACCGGATATGACTAGGCGGCTTTTTGATTGCCTAAAATATCAGCGGTTGTAGGAATGTCAACAGTTAATCAGCTTGTTCGTAAGGGGCGACGAAAGCCTGGCAAGCGAACTAAGGCTTTAGCGTTGCATCTTAGGTATAATGCTATGAAAGGCGAGAGCAGGAGGACTCAAGGGTCGCCTCAGAAACGAGGCGTTTGCATTCAGGTTAAGACTGTTACGCCTAAAAAGCCTAACTCAGCACTGCGTAAGGTTGCCCGTGTAAGGTTAACTAATGGTATGGAAGTGAATGCTTACATTCCTGGCGAAGGGCATAACTTACAAGAGAGGTCGATAGTTTTGATTCGTGGAGGCAGAGTTAAGGATGTTCCTGGAATTCGCTATCATATTATTCGTGGCACTTTGGATGCTGAGGGAGTGGCTAACCGGAAACGAGGCCGCAGTGGGTATGGCTCTAAGAAACCGGAAAAGTAGCGAGGGTATTAAATGCCAAGGAGAGCTGGGAAAGTAGTAAAAAGAGTGATAGCTCCTGATGCTAAATATGGCAGCCTCACGGTGGCTAAATTTATTAATAAGATTATGCTGAGGGGGCAAAAAGCTACAGCTGAGCGTATTATCTACGATGCCCTGCTGTTTACTGCTCAGCAACTCAATAGGGATCCTGTGGAAGCTTTGGAACAGGCGATTGGGAATGCCACGCCGATGATTATGGTTAAGCCACGTCGTGTTGGCGGTGCTACTTATCAGGTCCCCGTTGAGACGGAAAGAGGTCGTGGGCGCGCTCTGGCCATGCGCTGGCTCATTGCCTCGGCGCGGGTGCGTAGTGGAAAGTCTATGGCGGAGAAGTTAGCAGCTGAGTTAACCGACGCTGCTCAGGGCCAAGGAGCAACAATTAAGAAACGCGAGAATCTTCATAGGATGGCTGAGGCTAACAAAGCCTTTGCTCATTATCGCTGGTGAGAAAATAGAGTGAATGCGGTACTCGAGGTAAAGGATAAGCTTATGTCACGGACTTTCCCTTTAGAAGAGATACGAAATATAGGAATCATTGCTCATATAGATGCTGGCAAAACTACCATCACGGAGAGGATTCTTTATCACACTGGGCGTACTTATAAGATCGGCGAGGTGGATGAAGGAACAGCGGTGATGGATTGGATGCAGCAAGAGCGGGAACGTGGCATTACCATTACTTCGGCAGCTACCACTTGCCACTGGCGCCAGCAGCGCATCAACATCATCGATACCCCGGGACATGTGGACTTCACAGTTGAGGTGGAACGTAGCCTTCGGGTATTGGATGGTGGGGTTGTGATTCTTGATGCTGTGGCTGGAGTAGAAGCTCAATCGGAGGCAGTGTGGCGCCAAGCAGATAAGTACAATGTAGCCAGGATTTGCTTTATTAATAAGATGGATAGGGTTGGTGCTGATTTTTATCGCGCAGTCACTATGATTGAGAAACGATTGCGAGCCAAGGTTTTACCCATACAGCTTCCTTTGGGTGCTGAGAGTTCCTTCCGAGGGATTATCGACCTTGTGGAGAACAAGGCAATTACTTTTCCCGACGATCCTTATCTGATGCCAGTGGAGGAAGCTATACCGGAAGGTGATAAAACTGTTGTGGCTAAATACCGCCAAGCGCTCATGGAAAAATTAGCTGAAAGCGATGACCAGATCATGCTTAAGTATCTTGAGGGTCAAGAAATTCCTGTTTCTCAACTCAAAACAGTGATAAGAAGATTGACCATAGCTAACCAGATAGTGCCTATTCTTTGTGGCAGTGCTTTGAGAGGTAAGGGAATTCAACCTTTGCTTGATGCTATTGTAGCCTATCTCCCTTCGCCTTTGGATATTCCCTCTGCGTGTGCTATAAATCCCAGAGATGGGGGAAAAATCTTTTGTCGCACAAGCGACGATGAGCCCCTTTCAGCTTTAGCCTTTAAGGTTGTTTCTGATCCGTTTATGGGCCGGTTAACCTACCTACGCATATATTCGGGCAAGGTAAAGGCTGGGGCACAGGTTATTAATGTTTCCAAGGGAGAGAAAGAACGTTTGGGAAGGTTGTATCTTATGCATGCCGATCGTCGCGAAGAGGTCGATGAAGCTGATACTGGCAGCATTGTAGCTACTGTGGGGCTTAGGAGGACGTCTACAGGAGATACCCTTTGTGATGCTGCTCGACCTGTGCTTTTTGAATCCATCCATTTCTCTGAGCCGATACTTTCAATGGCCATCGAGCCCAAGAGAAAAGCAGACCAAGATAAGTTAGCTGATGTTCTAGCTAAACTTACTGAGGAGGATCCTACCTTTAAGGTTCACAGCAACCCAGAAACAGGTCAGGTTCTCATTTCAGGGATGGGTGAATTGCACCTTGAGGTATTGGCGGAGCGCATGTTTCGTGAGTTTGGTGTGAAGGTAAAAATTGGCAAGCCTCAAGTAGCTTATAAAGAGACGATTACTCTATCTGTAGAAGCTGAGGGGAGATTTATTCACCAATCTGGTGGCAAAGGGCAGTATGGGCATGTCTGGCTTAGACTTGAGCCTAGTGAGCGAGGCAGTGGTTTCGAGTTTTGTGACCAAATCCGAAGCGGAGCTGTGCCCAAAGAATTTATCCCTGCAGTGGCAATCGGGGTTAAGGAGGCTTTGCAAAGCGGACAATTGACCGGGTATCCTATAGTAGATATTAAAGTGATTTTGTATGATGGCAGTTTCCACGAGGTTGATTCCTCAGATCTGGCTTTTAAGATAGCAGGTTCCATGGCAGTGAAGAGTGGTGTAGCTAAAGCCAAGCCCATACTCTTGGAACCAATTATGAAGGCGGAGGTATTAGTTCCGACTCAATCCTTGGGAGATGTCATTAGCGATTTAAATTCCCGAAGAGCTCGCATTGATAGCATTGAGACTAGTGAAGATCCCTGCGTTATTCGCTGTTTTATTCCCTTAGCGAAAACTTTTGGCCTTATTGGTGGCTTGAGATCTCTCAGTCAAGGGAGAGCAACTTATACTATGGAATTTTATCGTTATGAAGAATTGCCCCCCAGTTTAACCGGGCAAATTGTGGCCAGTGCTAGGTAGATGAGTAGTCAGAAAGTTCGCGTCAAAATCAAAGGTTTCGATCATAGGTTAGTTGACCAAGCAGTAAGGCAGATAGTGGAAGCGGTAGAACGTAGTGGAGCCATAGTTGTTGGCCCGGTGCCTTTACCTACGCATATAGAGAAATTTTGTGTCATCCGCTCTCCAAACATTGATAAGGATTCGAGGGAGCAATTTGAAATTCGCACTCACAAACGGCTGATCGATATTTTGCAGCCAACTTCTAAAACTATAGACGCTTTGACCCAAATCAATTTGGCTTCTGGTGTGGAGATAGATATCAAGTTATAGTAAAGCTATGTTTTCAGGTATTATTGGCAGAAAAGTTGGTATGACACGGCTGTTCCGCGAGGATGGAGCGGCAGTAGCAGTAACTGCCGTCGAAGCTGGACCTTGCTTTGTTACCCAGGTAAAAAGCCAGGCTAAAGATGGTTATAACGCTATCCAGCTAGGTTTTGGGGAAGCTAAGCGTCTCAATGCTCCACAAAGAGGACATCTTCAGGGGATAGGCAAGGTTAGGCATCTCCATGAATTTAGAACTGAGGAGGTAAGTTCAGTTAAGCGTGGTGATAAAGTGGATGTCAGCCTCCTGAACTTGGGTGACTTTGTAAATATAAGCGGCTTATCCAAGGGGAAGGGCTTTGCTGGCGTGGTGAAGCGCCACCATTTTGCTGGTGGGCCAAAAACTCATGGGCAATCTGACCGCCATCGTGCTCCTGGTTCTATTGGCGCCACTACATTTCCTGGTCGAGTGCTTAAGGGGATGCGCATGGCTGGGCATATGGGAGATAGGAAAACTACTGTACATAATCTTGAAGTGGTAGGGGTTGACATAAGCCGTAACTTGCTTCTGATCGAAGGAGCAGTGCCTGGGGCCAGGAAAGGGTTGCTAATTATTGAAAAGGTGGGGAAGTAGAAAATGCGAGTTCCTGTTTATAGTTTAAAGGGTGAGGTTGTTGACCAAGTGGACCTTGGTGAGGATGTTTTTGGCATTTCCTTTAATGAAGCGGTGGTTCATCAGGCAATGGTGAGGCAGCTAGCTAATAAGCGTCAAGGAACCGCATCTACGAAGACGAGGGGTGAAGTTAGGGGAAGTACAAGGAAACTTTTTTCCCAGAAGCATACCGGCAGGGCGAGGAGGGGAGATATAAAATCACCCCTGCTCAGGGGCGGAGGAGTAGTTTTTGGGCCTAAACCGCGGTCATATTATCAATCCATGCCTAAGAAGATGAGGCGCTTAGCCTTAAAGTGTGTTCTTTCCTCTAAAGCTAGGGAGAGAGATATGAAGGTAATAGAAGAGCTTGCCTTTGAAATGCCACGGACGAAAGACGTGATTGATATTCTGTCGGCACTTGATGTTGATTCCACTGCTTTAATTGTTACTCAGCATTCCAATCGTAATGTAGTTAAAGCGGCTCGTAATTTAGCTAATACTAAGGTCCTGCCTTCCGCTCTAATTAACGTATTGGATTTACTTTCTTATAAAACGCTAATAATTACTGTTCCGGCGGTACGTAATATAGAGAGAATCTGGGGGCGAGAGGTAATTAAAAATGCATCTTTATGAGGTGTTGCGTCGTCCTTTAATTACGGAGAAAGCTACCTTGCTTAAGGAAGGGAATAAATATGTCCTTGAGGTGGCTAAGGAAGCTACTAAGCCTCAGATTAAAGAGGCAGTGGAGAAAGCTTTTAAGGTGAAGGTAGTTAAGGTTAATATAATAACTGTTTCAGGTAAGACGAAGAGAATGGGTAGGCGAGAAGTGACAAGCCCATCTTGGAAGAAAGCGATAGTTAGCTTAGAGCCGGAAAATAAAATCACCTTTTTTGAAGGTGTTTAATAGGAGCAGTCAGCAATTAGCTGAAAACTGATATGATGAAGGCTAATATCTGGTGAGTGACGGGAGGTTACCTATTGGGCTCAGTTGTTAAGTGGAGAAAGAAAAAGATGTCGAAGCATCAACATAAGAAGCTTCTTAAGAAGACTCGTTGGCAAAGAAGGCATCCGTAAGGAAGAATTGGAGATGATCTGTAATGTTGAAGACTTATAAGCCAACTTCTCCAAGCAGGAGAGGGAAGGTTAGTGCCACTTTTGAGGAGCTAAGCAAGGTGGCTCCTGAGAGGTCCTTGCTTGTATCATTGAAGAGGAAGGCGGGACGCAATAATCGCGGTGTGATAACAGTGCGTCATCGAGGTGGGGGAAGTAAGCGCAAACTTCGTCTTATCGATTTTAAGAGAGATAAGATTGGTATCCCTGGAAAGGTAGCCTCTATTGAATATGACCCTAACAGGTTAGCTCGAATTGCTTTAATTCACTATGTTGATGGGGAAAAACGCTATATCCTTGCCCCTTTGGGTCTTGAGATAGGCGATACTATAAAGGCAGGGGATGAGGTTGAGATAAAGTCTGGCAATGCCTTGCCACTGGGCTTAATCCCCGTGGGCACTCTAGTTCATAATGTTGAGTTTGAGCCCGGTAAAGGCGGGCAGCTTGTTCACAGTGCTGGAAGTGCGGCTCAAATTATGAGTAAGGAAGATAATTATGTTTTACTTAGACTCCCTTCAGGAGAATTGCGCAAATTTCACCATAAATGCTGGGCTACTATTGGCCAGATAGGCAATATTGACCACAAGAATATAAGATTAGGGAAAGCTGGATGTAACCGGTGGTTGGGTATACGTCCTTCAGTTCGAGGATCTGCTATGAGCCCTCGAGATCATCCTCATGGGGGTGGTGAAGGCAGAGCTCCACGAGGGATGCCTCCCAAAACACCTTGGGGGAAGCCAGCCTTAGGCCATAAGACGCGTCGCCGTAAGGTATCAGACAAAATGATTGTTAAGCGGAGGAAATAGAATGTCACGGTCGCTTAAAAAGGGTCCCTATTGTGATGCTAAATTACTTAAGAGGATAGAGACGCTCAATAGTTCAGGGGAGAAAGCAGTGATAAAGACCTGGTCTCGTGCCTCTACTATTTTGCCGCAGATGATAGGGCACACAATTGCGGTGCATAATGGCAGGAAGCACGTGCCCATTTTTATCACTGAGAATATGGTGGGGCATAAGTTGGCTGAGTTTGTGCCTACTCGTACATTTAGAGGGCATGTTACTAGAGCTAAAGTAACCGTGCAGGAAAGGAAATAAGTCCTAATGAAAGTAAGAGCGGTAGCTAAAGATATTGGTATTTCACCTCGGAAAGTTCGTTTGGTGATAGATATGGTTAGAGACAAAAAAGTTGATGAAGCCTTGACTATTCTCAAATTTTTGCCTACTCCTTCAGCGAAAGCTGTGGCTAAAGTAATTAAATCAGCGGCGGCTAACGCTGAGAACAATTTTCAGATGTCGCCTACCGATCTTAGAATCAGTGACATCTTTGCTGACCAAGGACATACTTTAAAGAGGTTTCGTCCCAAGGCAAGAGGGCGGGTGAGCCCTATTTTGAAGCGATCTAGCCATATTACAGTTTTTGTTGAGGAGAGGGAGTAATTTTGGGACAAAAAGTTCATCCTTATGGGTTCAGATTAGGCATTACTCGTGATTGGTCAGCTAAGTGGTATGCTGAAAAGAACTATACTCGTTTTTTGCAGAGTGATCTAAGGCTACGTAGAGCTATTGAACGAAAGTGTCCAGAGGGAGGTGTTGTTCGGGCGGAAATCGAACGGCCAGGGGGTGAGCTGTGTTTGACTCTTTATTCTGCCCATCCTGGCATTTTGATTGGTCGGGGAGGGCAAAATGTAGAAGCACTAAGGTCAGAATTGGAAAAGATTAGCGGTGAGAGAGTTAGATTGACTATCAGAGAAGTTGAGCATCCTGAACTTGAAGCTTGTTTACTGGCTCAAAGCATAGCTAAGCGAGTTGAAGGCAGGATACCCTACCGTCGAGTAATGAAACAAGCTGCCTTTCGAACCATGCAGGCTGGTGCCAAAGGGATAAAGATAAGATGTGCTGGGAGGCTTGGTGGGGCTGAAATTGCTAGATGTTGGAGCCTTCATCAAGGTCAAATGCCATTGCATAAATTGTGTGCCGATATTAGTTATGGTTTTGTCGAAGCTCGTACTGTGATGGGGCGTATTGGAGTCAAGGTGTGGATTTATAAAGGCGATATTGCTTCTAAGACGAGGAGAGAAAGTGTTACAGCCGAAACGAGTGAAGTATCGTAAAGTTCACCGTGGACGACTAAAGGGCAGAGCTCACAGTGGGGATACTATTGTTTTTGGTGATTTTGCCTTGAGGGCTGAGGAGTCTGCTTGGGTGACGGCAAGGCAAATTGAAGCAACACGCCGCGTCTTGGTGCGCTATTTGCGACGTGGGGGTCGGGTGTGGATACGTATTTTCCCGGACAAGGTTGTGACTAAGAAACCAGCGGAAACGAGGATGGGTGGTGGTAAAGGTGCTCCCGATCATTGGGTAGCTGTGGTTAAGCGAGGCAGAATCATGTTTGAGTTAGGGGGCATAAGTGAGAGCGCAGCTCGAGAGGCAGTGCATCTTGCTGGCGATAAGCTTCCTATTGCGGCTAGCTTTGCAGTGAGGGAGGGCAAAGTTGAAAGTTGATCAAATTCGTGTTCTCAGCAACGAGGAGCTGCTAAAAAAGCTAGAAGAGGCTCATGAAGAGCTTTTTAATCTCCGTTTTCAACTGGCAACTCGGCAGCTGGTCAACCACCGTGAGATTCCTAGAGTTAAAAAGAAGATTGCCAGGATGAAAACTATTTTAGCGGAAAGAGAGCTTGGCATAAGATGAGCTATATCGGGAAAAGAAAAGTTAGAATTGGGCAAGTAGTAAGTGATAAGATGGACAAAACTGTGGTAGTAGCGGTGGAAACTTTAAGGCGTCATCCGCTTTATAAAAAGGCTATCAAGCGCACTAAGAAATATAAAGTTCATGATGAAGCCAATGTCTGTAAAGTTGGAGACAGGGTGAAGATTTTGGAGACACGCCCTTTGTCTAAAGAGAAACGATGGCGCGTCATAGAGATTATATCCAAAAGTAAATCAGTTGAAGCGGACCAGTTGAAAGTAGATAAAGATGATTCAGACTTACACCAGACTTAAAGTAGCTGATAATACAGGGGCGAAACAAATTATGTGTATCAATGTACTTGGTGGGACTAGAAGGAGATATGCATATGTTGGTGACGTCGTTGTGGTTACGGTGAAACAAGCTATGCCGCGTGGGATGGTAAAGGCGGGTGAGGTGGTGCGAGCTGTAGTTGTACGTGTTGCTAAGCCTTATCGCCGACTTGACGGCTCCTATATCAGATTTGATGAAAATGCCGCGGTTATTCTGGGTGATAAGAATAATCCTAAAGGGAGTCGCATTTTTGGCCCCGTAGCCCGAGAACTTAGAAGCAAGAATTATACCAAGATAATCTCCTTAGCCCCGGAGGTTGTGTGAGATGAAAATTAGAAAGGGTGATACTGTTGTCATTATTGCTGGCAAGGACATAGGGAAAAAGGGAGGGGTGCATCGTGTTCTCCCTAAAGAAGATAAAGTAGTGGTGAAGGGGCTTAATATTATTAAGCGGCATTCTCGAACCCGAGGTGGAGCTCGGCAAGCTGGTATAATCGAGCTTGAAGCCCCCCTTCATGTATCTAATGTAATGTTGCTGTGCAGTAAGTGCGGTAAGCCTGCACGAGTCGGGTTTTGTTCTCTTGATGATGGACGGCGGGTGCGGGTTTGTCGCTCTTGTGGTGAAGTGATTGACTGACAGGCTAATTATGACATCTGGGTTGAAAGTAAAGTATTTGACAGAGGTGGCCCCGGAGCTCAAAGCTAGGCTTGGCTACACTAATGTCATGCAACTGCCAAGGCTAGAAAAGATTGTGCTTAGCATTGGCTTGGGCGAAGCAATACAAAACCCTAAAGCTCTTGAAGCAGCGGAGGGGGACTTAACTATAATCTCTGGACAACATCCAGTGATCGCGCGAGCTAAGAAGTCTATTGCTTCCTTTAAGCTGAGAACTGGCATGCCTATTGGAATGATGGTGACGCTGCGAGGTAAACGGATGTACGATTTTTTTGACAAGTTGGTTAATATTGTTCTACCGCGTTTTCGTGACTTCCGAGGTATACCAAGGGATTCCTTTGACGGGCAAGGTAATTACAATTTAGGCATAAAAGAGCAGATAGTTTTCCCTGAAATTGACTATAGTAAGGTGGATAAAGTTCGTGGTCTCCAAGTGACCATAGTTATTACGGCTAAGGACGATGATGAAGCCAGGAGTTTGCTGGAACTCATGGGTATGCCCTTTAGGCGAAGTCCTACGTGAAGCGAAGGAACTGGAGATGGCAAAAGTATCTAAGATTGCGAAATCAAAACGAGCACCAAAATATAAGGTGCAACAACGTAATCGCTGTCAATTGTGTGGCAGGCCACGTGCTTATATGCGTAAATTCGGTCTATGCCGTATTTGCTTTCGAAAACTCGCCCTAACTGGTGAAATCCCAGGAGTAAGGAAGTCGAGCTGGTAAGGAGTTTCGATGACAGTTACCGATCCCATTGCTGATATGCTGACTCGGATTCGCAATGCTATCATGGCAGGCCATGATGATGTGCTAGTGCCTTTGTCTCGAGTAAAGCTCTCCATCGCTAAAATCCTTAAAGAGGAAGGTTTTATTAATGATTATGAGGTGCTTAGAGGTAAACTAGAGCCAATGATAAAAATCCGACTTAAGTATGTCAACGGCCAACCAGCCCTATTAGGGTTAGAGCGGGCGAGCAAACCTGGCTTGAGGGTTTATGTCGGAAAGCGTGAAATTCCACGCGCCTACGGTGGTTTGGGCATTGCTATCTTATCTACACCTAAAGGCATCATGACTGGTCAAGAGGCATGGCGGCGTCACCTTGGCGGTGAAGTTTTATGCTACATATGGTAGGTTAACTTAGGAGAAGTGAATGTCTCGAATTGGTCTACTTCCTATCCTTGTACCTCGAGGTGTCGAGGTACAAGTTGAAGGGAATGAGGTCACAGTAAAAGGAGATAAGGGAGAGCTACATCGATATTTTTCTCCTCATATTTCTATTGCTTTGAAAGAAGGGAAGTTGATTGTGACACGAACTAGCAATAGCAGGCCCCATCGCGCTCTGCATGGGCTTACTCGTGGCCTTTTGGCCAATATGGTTGAAGGAGTGAGCAAAGGTTTTGAGCGAGTCTTAGAAATAAACGGCGTAGGCTATAGAGCACAAAAAGTTGATGACAAGTTGTTACTTCGAGTTGGATATGGTCACCCTGTAGAGTTTCCTCTTCCTTCTGGTATCAATGCGACTATTGAGGGGGCAAATCGCATTCATATCAGTGGCAGTGATAAAGAAATTGTTGGGGAGGTAACAGCTAGGATTCGGGCAATACGCCCTGCTGATCACTATAAAGGGAAGGGGATCAAATTCGCTGAGGAGAAGCTACATCTTAAACCTGGTAAGGTGGGTAAGGTATCCAAAGAATAGTGGATGCAGTCAACTAACATGGATTCAAGGCTAGCTCAAAAAGTACGGCATAGGAGAGTAAGGGAAAAAGTAATTGGTACTGCCTTGCGACCACGGTTATGCGTCTTTCGAAGTTTGAATCATATTTATGCCCAGATTATCGATGATTCTAGAGGGCAAACCTTAGTTTCAATGAGCACCCTTGATCCTGAAGTGAGAGACAAGGTTGGAGGGATGCTGAAAGTGAAGAAAGCTGAGCTTGTTGGTTCGATGCTTGCTCAAAAAGCATTAGATGGAAGGATCAGTTGCGTGGTTTTTGATCGACGTGGTTATAAATATCACGGTAGAATCAAGGCTCTGGCTGACGCTGCTAGGCAAGTTGGGTTAGAATTTTGAGTTGATGCACTATGAAAGCGGTTACTAAAGTGATTGGCAAAAGGGCTAAAGTCGATGCTTCAGATTTGGAGCTTGAGGAGAAATTAATAGCTATTGATCGCGTAACCAAAGTGGTTAAAGGGGGCAGGCGGCTTCATTTCCGAGCCTTAATGGTAGTTGGTGATGGCAAAGGGCACGTAGGTGTTGGTTTGGCTAAAGCAACTGGTGTTCCTGAGGCAATCCATAAGGCTGGCGCTGTAGCGCGGAAAGAGCTGATTGAAGTACCCATTGTGAACACTACTATTTCTCATGAGGTTTTAGCTAAGTTTGAGGCGTCTAAGATTTTACTTAAACCAGCGGCATATGGCACTGGCATGGTTGCTAGCAATACAGTTCGGGCAGTGCTTGAATTGGCAGGCATAAAAGACATTATTAGTAAATCTCTGGGTAGTGGTAACAAGGTTAATGTGGTCAAGGCGACCATGCTTGCTTTGGCTAGCTTAAGGAAACGCAAAGGGGCAAACCTTGAGGCTCAAAAGGTTAAGGGAAATGAGACAGAATGAATTAAGATCTCCTTTAGGTGCTAAGCATGGGAGGAAGCGTGTAGGCCGAGGGGATGGTAGCGGGCATGGCACTTATTCCGGGCGAGGTTGCAAAGGGCAAAAAGCTCGCTCTGGAGGTGGTGTGCGTCTTGGGTTTGAAGGTGGTCAGTTGCCTCTCATAAAACGACTGCCAAGAAAAAGGGGTTTCACTAACATCTTTAAAACCGAATATAATACTGTAAATGTGGGTAAGCTTAGTATTTTCCCACCGGGAAGCGAGGTAAATCCAGAGGGACTGCTTAAAGCAGGATTAATTAAGTCTCTTGCTCATCCGGTTAAAATTCTTGGTGATGGTGATATTCGTCACCCAGTGTTAGTCAAGGCTGACAAATTCTCTGTTGCTGCGGAGAAGAAGATTGTCGCTGCAGGGGGAAAGGTAGAGAGGGCTTAGAATGCAGCGTCGAGAAAATCAACCACGCCTCATCCAGGCAATGATGGCTATTTTCACATTGCCAGATTTGAGGCGAAGGCTCCTCTTTACCCTTGGTATCTTGGTGGTTTTCCGCTTTATGGTTCATGTTCCTGCACCTATGGTAACCACTGAAGTTTTGCAAAAACTTGCCGAAACATTTGAGCAGAATCAGCTTTTAGGCATGCTTGACCTCTTCAGCGGTGGTGCTATGAGGAATTTTAGTGTGGCTGCCTTGGGTGTTTATCCTTACATTACTGCTTCTATCATTATGCAGCTATTGGTTCCAGTTATCCCCAGGCTTCAGAGCATTGCTCAAGAGGGAGAAGTTGGTCAACGCAAGATAAATCGCATTACCCATTTGCTTACTGTGCCTTTGGCTGCTCTGTCAGGCTATGGTCAGCTAGCCTTACTGCACAGTCAAAATGTCATTGGATACCTCGAAGCTCCAGTTACTGCCGCTACCGTGCTCTCGGTCACTGCTGGCACAGTATTTCTTGTCTGGCTGGGCGAATTAATCACTGAGCGAGGCATCGGTAACGGAATATCGATAATAATTTTCGGTGGCATTGTAGCTAGTCTACCCGACATGATTGGGCGTGGTTTTTTGGCTAAGGAGGATCCTTTGGGCCTGATTACTTTTATGATACTTGGCTTGGCCACTTTGGTTTTTATAGTTATGTTTATCGAAGCTCATCGCCGTATCCCTGTTCAATACGCGCGCAGTACTTTTCGCAGTGGCCGTATGTATCGACAATCAGGGTCAACTCATATTCCACTGCGGGTAAATACTTCTGGAATGATCCCCATTATTTTCGCTATTGCTCTGATGCAGTTTCCAGCGACAATAGCAACTTGGTTCATGAATCCTACCGGTCAGGATCCAAATTTCTGGAACACAATCTATAACCTTTTTAGGATGGATGCTCCTCTCCCTGGGGGTCTAATCTATTGGGGGTTGTACTTCACCTTAGTAATTGGCTTCACTTTCTTTTACACAATGATTATGTTTGAACAAATGAACTTGCCTAGAACTTTACAGCAGCAGGGTGGCTTTATCCCCGGGGTTCGACCAGGGAAGACAACTGCTGATTATTTGAATCGAGTCATAAAGCACCTTACCTTTGGTGGTGCTCTCTTTCTAGGCATAATAGCGATTATGCCTTTCATCGCCCGGGAAATTACTAACGTCACTATCTTGACAATTTCCAGCACTGCCTTGCTCATAGCCGTTGGCGTTGCCTTAGATACTATGAAGCAACTGGAAGCTCAGCTAACTATGCGCCGCTACGAAGGTTTTCTAAAATAAATGAGATGTATATTATTATCTTAGGGGTCCCAGGAGCAGGTAAGGGGACCCAAGCAGGGATCCTGTCCCGGGAGATGAATTTGCCGCGCATAGCTTCTGGTGACCTGTTTCGGCAGGCATTAGAGAAGAAGTCAGAATTGGGGCTATTAGCCAAATCCTATATGGAAGAAGGAAGGTTAGTTCCTGATGAAATAGCGATCAGGATGGTTCTGGAAAGGATTAGCTTGCCTGATTGTGTCTCTGGTTGTCTTTTCGATGGTTTCCCTCGAACTTTAGAACAAGCTGAAGTTTTAGACAAAGCCTTAGCTGAACAAGGGAAAAGTATCGCTAAAGCAATATATATTCAGGTAACTAAGGAAGAGTTTTTGAAACGCCTTAGTGGAAGGTGGCTTTGTCGCAATTGTCAAACACCATATCACTTGGTAACTTCACCACCTAAAGTACAAGGGAAATGCGATAAGTGTGGTGGTGAATTGTACCAACGTCCCGATGATAATGAGGAGACAGTGAGGGAGCGATTGGAAGTTTTCTTTGCCCAGACTGCTCCTATCCTTGATTATTATAGGAAGCAGAACAAGTTAATCGAGGTCAATGGCAATTTAGGAATACAAGAGGTAGCCAGGGAAGTAATCTCTGTGTTAAGAGGGGAAGTAAGTGATAATCATAAAGTCTCCTGAGGAAGTAGCTATTATGCGGCAATGTGGCAAAATCTTAGCAGCTATTTTGGATGAATTGAGAATGGAAGTAAAACCAGGGGTTAAAACTTGCCAGTTGGATACAATCATGGCTAAAGAATCACAGAGGTGGGGGGTTAAGCCTTCCTTTAAGAACTACCGTGGCTTCCCGGCCAATTTATGTGTTTCTGTGAATGATGAGGTAGTTCATGGCATTCCCGGTGAGCGGATATTAAAGGAAGGGGATATTGTCTCTTTGGATTTGGGGGTTAGCTATAACAGCTTTCACACAGATGCCGCTATAACGGTTGGCGTCGGCAAGGTAAGCGCCCAAGCTAGGGAGCTTATAGCAGTTACTGAAGGCAGCTTAAGGGTAGGCATTGCTCAAGCTAACTGCGGAGCCCATGTTGAGAACATTTCGACTGCTATTCAAAATTACGTTGAATCAAGAGGGTTTTCTGTGGTTAGAGAATACACTGGGCACGGAGTGGGCAGGGAATTGCATGAGGAGCCACAGGTACCTAATTTTGCCTTTAGCAAAGGATCCTTACTCCGCAAGGGCATGACCTTAGCTATTGAACCCATGGTCAATGCTGGAGATTGGCGTACTAGATTGGCTCCCAACCAATGGACGGTGCTAACAGTCGATGGAAGCCTTTCAGCGCACTTTGAACATACCATTGCTATTACTGATGGCGAAGCTGAGATACTGGCTTAGGATGGCTAAAAAGGAAAGGATAGAGGTTGAGGGTAAAGTAATTACATGCTTACCTAACACTATGTTTCGTGTCGAGTTAGCTAATAGCCATATGGTATTGGCGCATATTTCAGGAAGGATGAGGAAGCATTATATTAAGATTCTGCCCGGGGATAGGGTTTTAGTGGAGCTTTCTCCTTATGACTTGAGCCGCGGCCGGGTTACCTATCGGCTTAAGTAGCTTTTGCTTTGACAAGGTGTTCAGGAAAGTTTAATATAAGAAGGTTTTATTTTGGTGATTGGGAATGAAAGTAAGTGCTTCAGTTAAGCGTCGTTGTAGTAAATGCAAGATTATCAGGAGGAAGGGCGTTGTTAGGGTCGTCTGTGAGAATCCAAGGCATAAACAGAGACAAGGTTAACCCGGCCCAAGAAAATACACAGCATTTTCTTGGGAACGCAAGCTCGGCCAAAATCAAAGAATTTTATAGGTTAGGAGTAGATAATGGCGCGTATCGCAGGGCTAGATCTTCCCAAAGATAAGCCAATTAAAGTAGCTTTGCAATCCATTTATGGCATTGGTGCGACAGCAAGTCAGCAGATTTTAACTGCTGCTGAAGTTGACCCCAATATCAGAGTTAAAAATCTTACTGAGGAACAGGTTAGCCAGCTAAGGGGTATTGTTGATAAGCAATATAAGGTGGAAGGTGACCTCAGGAGAGAAGTTCAGTTTAATATAAAGCGGCTTATTGATATTGGTTGCTCTCGAGGTATAAGGTATCGCATGAATTTACCAGTTCATGGGCAAAGGACACGCACCAATGCTCGCACTAAAAGGGGCCAAAGGAAGACGGTGGCTGGCAGAGGTCAGAGACGCGGTGTAGCTAAGAAGTAAGGAGGCTTATCCTAAGCAAAGCGAAGGATCAGGTAGCAAATGTCAAAAAAGGGAACTAGGACGGGAAAGAAGGCTCGTAAAGGGATAAGCGAAGGCAAAGCTTATATCCAATCCACTTTTAATAATACTATTGTTACTATTACTGATATGGAGGGCAATGTTATTACTTGGGGGAGTTCGGGCACCGTCAGATTTAAAGGCTCAAGGAAGGGTACTCCTTATGCTGCTCAATTAGCCGCTCGTGAGGCATCGCGGCGGGCAATCAGCGATGGTCTACGCCGAGTTGAAGTTTACATTAAAGGTCCTGGCAGTGGGCGTGAGGCAGCTATCCGTGCTTTACAGGCCTCCGGGCTCACTATTACCAGAATCAGAGATGTGACTCCTATTCCTCATGATGGCTGTCGTCCCCGTGGAAGAAGGAGAGTGTAAAAATGGCAAGGTACACGGGCCCAGCTTGTCGTTTATGTCGTTATCTTGGTGAGAAGCTGATGCTTAAGGGGGAGAAATGTTCTAGCCCTAAGTGCCCCCTAGAGAGGAGGAATATTCCTCCGGGAGGGCATTCCTCGGCGCGGCGGCGTAAGATTTCCGATCGCGGGCTTCAATTGCGAGAAAAGCAAAAAGTTCGTTTTAGCTATGGTGTCCTGGAGCGGCAATTCCGCCGTTTCTTCGCTGAAGCGATGAGGGCTTCCGGTGTTACCAGGGAGAACCTTCTTATATTGTTGGAGAGGCGGTTAGATAATGTAGTTTACCGTTTGAGTTTTGCTGATTCACGTGCCCAAGCTAGGCAAGTAGTTCAGCATGGTCATATCCGCGTTAATGGGCGCAGAACAGATATACCTTCCTGTCTGGTAAAGTCAGGAGATGTTATTGAGTGGCGGGAGGCGAGTAAAAGGACTGAATACTATCAAAGGTTAGCCAAGGAAATTAAAGGGAAGGCTACACCTGGCTGGCTAAGTTTAGATGAAGAGGGAATGACAGGCAGCGTTCTAGCTTTGCCTGGGAAAGATGACACTGATCCCAAATTTGATGGGAAAGCTATCGTTGAGTATTATTCAAGGTGATACAGGAGGACTATTTACTGGTGGAGCTACCTATACCAATAATAAAGTGTGTCGAAAGCGCTGGTAATTATGGGCGCTTTGTTGCTGAACCTTTAGAGACTGGTTTTAGCGTTACTCTAGGTAATGCCATGCGTCGTGTGCTCCTCAGTTCCTTACCTGGCGCGGCGACAACGTGGGTCAAGATCGAAGGGATCCAGCACGAATTTTCCCCCATTCCTCGCGTTAAAGAGGATGTCATCGAATTCTTACTGAATGTTAGGGAACTAAGGCTTCGTCCTCTTTCTTACCAGCCAGGGAAGTTGTTCCTAGAGGTAGAGGGGGAAGGCAAAGTTTACGCTGCCGATATTAAGCCATCGACAGATTTCCAAATTGCTAATCCGGAGCTCTACTTAGCCACCTTGGATTCTTCCCAGGCTAAACTTTATGTTGAGCTCAATGTGGAATTGGGAAGGGGTTATATACCGGCTAAATCAGCTGATGGCCTACCTGTGGGAGCATTGCCAGTGGATGCTATTTTTACTCCGGTGCAAAAAGCTAATTTCTTGGTAGAGTCTATCAGACTTGGAGAAGAAAGAAGCGCTGAAAGGCTTGTCTTGGAAGTTTGGACTGACAGCACCATTTCTCCAAGGGAAGCGGTTAGTCAAAGTGCTGATATCTTAATTAATCAGCTTGCCCCTTTTAGGGCTCTCGAGGTTCCAGTGGCAGAGCAAGTGAGGTTAGACGGTGGTTTGCTAATTCCACCTGAGCAATATGATACTCCTCTAGACGAATTAGGTCTATCCACTCGTGCGCGCAATAGTTTAAGGAGAGGCGGTATTTCGAATTTAGGGCAACTCGTGGAGAAGAGCAGGGAAGGATTGCCGCCATTACCTGGTCTTGGAGCAAAGTCTCGAAGTGAGGTGGAGGAACTAATTACAAAATTAGGTTTTCCTATCAACTTTGAGACAAAAGGTAAAGGGGAATGAGGCATCGAGTAGTTGGACGGAAGTTAGGTAGGCTTACCCATCACCGCTGGGCACTATACCGTAATCAGGTAACTGCTCTTTTAGCTTATGGGAAGATTAGCACCACCGAGGCCAAAGCTAAGGAGATTCAGGGCTTAGCTGAAAGGATGATTACGTTGGGGAAGGAAGGTGGTCTTGCTTCAAGGCGGCGAGCTTTAGCTTTTATTACTGATAAAAAGGTAGTTGAAAAGCTGGTTGGCGAGATTGCTTCAGAGTATGCTGACCGAACTGGGGGCTATACACGGTTAGTGAAATTGGGGCCTCGCTGCGGTGATAATGCTCCCATGGCTCAAATCGAACTGGTTAAACAGTGAGCTTTACAAAATTTGTTTTAGTTGTAGAGTATGATGGCACGCGGTATCATGGCTTTCAGTGGCAAGCTGGCTTAGCTACTATTCAGGCTGAGTTGGAGCGAGCTATAAAAAAACTTTGTGGACAGAGTAGCCGAGTCATGGGAGCCAGTAGGACTGATGCTGGTGTGCATGCTAAAGGGCAAGTGGTAAGTTTCTGGGCTAAGCCTGCGTTGAGTACACTGACATTAGTTAAAGCGGTAAACTATTATTTACCCGATGATATCGCCGTCAAAGTAGCTTATAAGGTGAGCAATGATTTCAATGTCAGGCGCGATGCTTTAAGTCGGGAATATTGTTATTATATTTTAAATAGTGAGACTAGGTCGCCATTCAGCAAAATGTTCGCTCTATTTATGCCCAAAATTTTAGATATTGAAGTTATGAGCAGGGCATGTCAGCTTATGCAAGGTAAGCATGATTTTATGTCCTTCGCCACTTCTTTAGGTAGCGTGGGAAGTACGGTGCGCCACGTTTACGAAGCGAAGATTAGCAAAAGAGAAGCTTTTGTTATTTTTCATGTGGAAGCTAATTCCTTTTTGCCTCATCAGGTGCGTAATACAGTGGGACTCTTGCTCAGATTGGGTCTAGGCAAAACAGGTGTTGGGGATTTCTGTGATATTATGGAGGCGAAGAGCCTGGGTTTAGCTGGCCCTAGGGCACCTGCTTGTGGCTTATGGCTGACCAAGGTCAATTATTCTAAACCCCCTTCGGGGCTTAAGTCCTCAACTACGAAGCTTGTGGGAGTCGAAGGTGAAAACTTATAGCCCCGGTGTTGGGGATATTAAGCGAGAATGGCACCTAGTTGATGCCACAGGGAAAACTCTGGGCAGGTTGGCATCTCAGGTAGCTAGGTTGCTTATGGGCAAGCATAAACCAGTTTATGCTCCTCATCTTGATACTGGTGACTACGTTGTGGTAATTAATGCTGCTAAAGTAAGGGTATCTGGGAAGAAAGCTGAGCAAAAGATTTACTACAGACATTCTGGATATCCTGGAGGTTTAAAAAGCCCGACCTTTAAGGAAGTGTTTAGTAGCCATCCTACCCGTGTTGTTGAATTTGCTGTTAAGGGCATGTTGCCCCACAATCGTTTGGGCCGGGCTATGTTTAAGAAGCTTAGAGTTTATCCTGGGTCTGAGCATCCTCACCATGCCCAGACTTCTTTTTGTCACCCTGAGCCCCTCGCTCAGGGTAAACTCCCCGAAGAGTCAAGAGATTCTTCGCGACGCTCAGAACCTACAGAGAGCGAGGGAGGTGAAGTGTTAGAAAGGAAAGGTGATAACTTATGACTGATAAAAGCTATATCTGGGCAACGGGTAAGCGTAAGTGTGCTATAGCTCAGGTCAGGCTCTTTCCTGGGAATGGAGGGATAACGATTAACGGTAAGCCTTATGAAGAGCTTTTCTCACGCCTTGAGCATCGCCACATGATCGAATCTCCTCTTCTAGTCACTGACACTATAGGTAAATTTCGTGTTACGGTGAAGGTCGAGGGTGGTGGTGCGAGTGGTCAAGCTGGAGCCATCCGTCATGGTATTGCCCGGGCTCTGGTCAAGGAGAGTGAACTGTTTAAACTTGCTCTACGTAAAGAAGGCTTGCTCACTCGAGATGCCAGGATCAAAGAGCGTAAGAAATACGGTCTTAAACGAGCTCGCAAGGCGCCGCAATATACCAAGCGCTAATTTTCTGCTCTCACCTTTCTAAAGCTTGCTTTTGGGTATTATCCCTATTTCTTCCTTGTCAAATTAACCAGCAAGGTCAATAGCGGAGTCAACTTATTCTAATTCGAATTAAGATATCTCCAGATTGACCATCAGTTATTTGGCGGGCATTACTCAGTCTGACTACACTACCTGTTTTTATTCCCGGTGGAATCTTCACTTCCAGCCTTTTCCCTTTTCTTCTCAGCAATTTTATTGTCCCCTGGGAGGCCTCTTTGGGAGAAATCATAAGTTCATAGTTGATATTTTGGCGTTGGGCTCTCTGAGTTTGGGCAAATATCTCATCGAGATTAATCTTTTCTCCTGGCCGAGCTTCAAACCTTACACCTCCCGGCCCGGCAAAATTTTTGAAGGAGAATGAATAACCTCTACCCCGCAGGAAATCGCCAAATATGTTATCCAGAAAACCAAATCCAAGGCCAGCTCCGTTGAAATCCTTCAAACTATCCTCGAAGGTTGTCCTGGTAGAGGGGCTTCCAAAAATGTCACCAACATTGCCAACTGTGCCAAATTGGTCGTATTGCCTTCTTTTCTGAGGATCACCGAGGACTCCGTAGGCTTCATTTATTTCCTTAAACTTTTCATTAGCCCACTTTTCTTTTCCTAGGTTGCGATCTGGATGATACTGCATAGCCAGTTTTCTATAGGCCTTTTTGATCTCCTCATCAGAGGCGTTTCTTGGCACTCCTAGAACTTGATAGTAATCTTTAGCCATTCTTATCCTTTAATTTGTCGCCTTTAATAAACCTATATTGAGTCTACTCAGTTCACTGGGCAAATTCAAACTATCGCACATAGAGCAAGCTCATAAGCTCAGTAGAAGTGATGTTACTTCAGCACCCACTCTTCAAATTCTGGGCTTGTTAAGGGAGACTTACTTATTACCCAGACGGAGTTTGCCTTCCCACTACTTCGCCTACTCTTTTACGTTTGGTACGGCGTTTACCTGACCACAAGCCCTTAAAGAAGTTTTGGTTCAGCAGGTGCCGGTTATCGGCTACATCCAGGAGGTCCTTAGATACGTTGCTTTCGAAATGAGCCACCTCAACATGCTTGCCCATGTTCTTCACCGCTTGAAGAGCATAAGCGAAGTCAGAGTCCCCGCTCACCAGCACTGCCACATCGTAAAGGCCATTCCAGGCGAAATGTAGCAGATCTGTGGCCAACATAATATCTATGCCCTTTTCCACAGGGACACCCTGAGCCATTTTGGTACTCCCTAGTCGAACCTCTAGATATGGCGTCTTACGGAGAATATCAAGGAACTCCTGTTGTTCGCGGTAGCCGTCAGGCCATCGGGCTGGGTCTTGCAAGACGTTGTAATAGTATGTTCGGAACAAGTGTCTCGAACCAGTGAGCTTATTAGCAAACTCTGCAAAGTTGAGGTTATGGCGCTTAAAATTACTTTGTAGAGCATGATACAAATTACTTCCATCTATGAAAATCGCAACTCTATCTTCCATAATCTTCTCCTTGAGGGGAGCTAATGGCTTTCAACGTTATTCTCACTCCTCTAAGACTCATTATACACCAGCAAGTCCTCCCACTTCACTTTTCCCGAGCTGAATATCTCCGAATTCTGGCTAGAAGGTCACATTTTGGCTTGATTCTTGCTATTTCTACACTTTGTGGGTATGGCGCCACCCAAAGCAATGTGGGGGAATAGATTCGATTATGAAAAAAGGGAATGCTTTTGTTTTTATTAGGGATATATCTCGCATGAGCCCTTGGGTTTTGTGTTTGGTGGGCGCTACTGGACGATAGGCAGAACCTTCGAACTGGCTTTTCGCCTCAGTATTTGACCCAGCCGCTACTATTGCCAATAATTGTAGCAATAAAGTCCCTGACCAGCAACTAGCAGGTAATATTCTGGCTGGGCGATCGCACAATGAGGTAACAAAACAGGCTTTTGTTACTTACGCTGAACGTTCTGGACAAATGTTGCCTATGTTGCACATGCTGTGAGGTGTTCGTAGCGTTTGTCGTCATCATGAGATACACACATAGCTGAGCGACCTAGTCTACCCAATTAGGTATTTGTCTTACAACTGCCAAACGCTATGTAACTGCTCGAAATCAATCAGTCCACTCTCGGCCATGTTTTCGATCTCAAATCCAGCCTCAACGGCTGCCGCCACCGGATTGAGACCACCGAGTTGTATAATACCGATCCGATTCAACGCTACTGTGATCTGACAAAGCGGCTCGCTGGTATTCCCCAAGGCGTAAACCCCATCAATGCCAGCCTCTTTGAGCATAGCAACCTTCTCTTCGAAGACTTCTCTGGCTGGTGCCGGAATTGTGCGAAAAACACCCAGTATTTTGCCATTCCCTGTCCTCGATGCTTCACCAACGTTCGTCATTTTAGCACGGATAAACTGCTCAGAGGGATCGAGGGATGTACCAGAATATTCGATTATAGCCACAAAGCGCCTTGGCTTTAGCTTTCTAACTTCGAGCACGCCTCCAAACCTGTACTCTGTAGGAACACCAGCCTTAAGAAGCACACCATTTATGACCACGCTGCAAACAGTAGCCAAGCCAATTTTCCCACTTGGCACGACCACAAAACCGAGTTTTCCTCCTTCGGACGCTGTGGCCACTAAATCACTGACACAAATTCCAGCCTTGAATGCATCCTTCATAGCTGATATTGCCTTTTTGAACTTGTCCTTGTCGATGAGTGAGGTATTTACGGATAATTGACCAGTTCGTTTTTGGGGGTCAAATGTGGTTTGGAAGGCCAGCATCTCAAGCTTCTCACGTACAAAGCCTAGTTGCCTTGGTGCTAATGCTTCCTTGATCTCCTGACGTCCTTCAGGAGTAATCATTCTGCCATCCCGACCCATCGGTTGAGTATAACCACGCTCGTCCGTTGTTCTCAGGTGATATCTGACTGCCCTCTCACTCAGGAAAACTCCTTCGCACTCAAGTTTGCGAGCAATGGTAATCGACCCAAGGGGTTCCGAGGCCTCACTTAAGATCCTGAGAATGGATATTAGCTTGCTTTCTGTTTCATAGCTGGCATCTTGCACCATACGGACCTCTCTTAAGTCTCTGAGATAATCTGGAGCCATCATACCACTCCTACCTCAAAAGTTGAATAGCTCATACCCACTGAGCCCTGTTATCAACATTAAATCAGCAGAAATAGCTATACAATCGCAGGGCACCAGTTAACTCAGAAGCTGAATTATGCGTCAGTCAGCTTCCTTGCCAAGCCGGTATTTCCCGCAGGACATCTATGAATACCTACTCATTTCAGATGGTTTTTGCCCATTGAACGGCGTTTATAAAAATCTGCAAGCCGTCTCCATAGTCTCTCAGCGGCTCTCTAAGCCACTTCGGATGCTGCGTCCAGCGGACAAAACGTTCAGGATGCGGCATTAAGCCAAAGACACGCCCAGAAACATCACATATGCCAGCTATATTACCTACTGAGCCATTCGGGTTATAAGGATACCCAGCTAGAATGTCTCCCTTCTCATCAGTGTAGTATAGGACTATATTTAGCCTCTCTGCTACCCCAGGTTCAGCTAAGACCTTGCCCTCCCCGTGGGCTACAGGAAGGTACATTGTGCTTATGCCCCGGGTAAATATACAGGGACTTGTCTCGTTGACCTGTAGATAGACCCAACGGCACTCAAACTTGCCAGAATCATTGCTAGCTAAGGTTAATGGTTGGGATTTTTTACCCCCTAATCTAGGTAGAATTCTAGCCTTCACCAGAACCTGAAAACCATTGCAGATTCCCAAGATGAGCCTTCCGTCATTAACAAACCTTTTGATATCTTCTCCTAGCTTTAGCCTTAGTTCATTAGCTAAGATTTTCCCGGCTGAGATATCATCACCATAGGTAAAACCACCAGGTATGACCATTATCTGGTAATTGAAAAGCAGCTTTTCTCGGCGTACGAGTTCATTGATATGTGCGGATTCTACTACTGAGCCAGCCTGTTCAAAAGCAAATACTGTTTCCACGTCACAGTTTGTCCCGGGGGCGCGTAATATAAGTGTCTTTACTTTAGCCATTAATTCAATGTCTTACCATCGGAGCGGTTTCTGCCAAGCCTCTTTTAGTTCGGCAAGAGGTGCTGAAAGCACCCTCTTGCCTGTAAGTCCATACACCTCTAATCTTTGTTTATTTGTGACCCGACCAATAGCAGCAAAATCGACTCCGGTCATCATATTCTCGAACTTAGCCTTATGTTTTGGAGCCACCTCTACCAAAAAACGAGTGTTAGATTCAGAGAAGAGCACGATATCGTCTCGATTTATCGGTTCGCCTAGCGGAACTTGCTTCAGAGAAATTGTCATCCCAAGCCCTGCGGCGAAGGCCATCTCAGCGGCGGCTACCCCAATGCCACCCTCACTGCAATCATGGCAAGCCCTGACCAGACCCTTCTCTATGGCTGTGCTAAGGGCATTCATAAGCCCCTTCCCCTTCCTGGGGTTTACCTTGGGTACATTGTTGCCTATATAGCCACGAATACCGTAGTAGTGCGAACCGCCGAGCTCATTCAGCGTGGTACCGACAATATAGATCAGGTCACCTTCCTGCTTGCAGTCCATAGAAACTGCTCTGTTTACATTTGCAATCACTGCCACCGCAGAGATGAGAAGCGTAGGTGGAATACAGATGCTCTCTTTTTCAGTCTCATACTCATTGTACAGGCTATCCTTGCCAGAGATAAAAGGGGTCTCGTACGCAATCGCAATGTCGTAACACGCTTGCGCCGCTCGCACTAAGCCACCAAGTCTGTCAGGCTTGTCTGGATTGCCCCAACAGAAGTTGTCTAGCAGCGCTACCTTTTGAAGGCTACCTCCGACAGCAATAATTTGCCTCAATGCTTCGTCTATGGCAGAGGCAGCCATCCAGTAAGGGTCAATGTCTCCATATTTGGGGTTGATGCCATTAGAAACGATGACACCCATGTCTGAATCAAGTATTGGTCTGATAATAGCGGCATCGCTGGGACCGTCATTATTTGCCCCTACCAGGGGTTTGAGGACACTACCACCCTGTACCTCGTGGTCGTATTGGCGTATCACCCATTCCTTGGAGCAAACATTCCACGAGCCCAGGATGCGCAACAGGTCTCCCCGCAGGTCGGGGGGTGGTGGAAAGTCCGGCTCGGCATATTGCGGCAGCTCCCACACCGCTTCTCGCCCGAGTTGAGGCAGACCATTATGCAGAAATTCCATATCAAGGTCGCCAATGGGATTTCCGTCATAGAAAAGCTGGAGATGCCGGTTACCAGTGAACTCGCCGATGACTGTAGCTTCCACATCTTCGCTCTGGAAAAGGGCAATCAACTGCTCAATGGTGCTTGGCGGGACAGCCAGCAACATTCGCTCCTGTGATTCAGACAACCATATCTCTGTGTAGGAGAGTCCTGAATACTTCAAAGGGACTCGTTCCAAGTAGACTCGTACCCCTGTTTTGGCAGCCATTTCTCCCACTGCTGATGAAAGTCCACCACCGCCACAATCGGTGATTCGCCGATAAAGTCCCCGGTCCCGTGCCCTAATGAGGATGTCAATCAGCTTTTTCTCCATGATGGGATTACCTATTTGAATAGAAGTGGAAGAAATAATTTCAGACTCTTTGGTAAGCTCTGCTGAAGCAAAAGTAGCACCATGAATTCCATCACGCCCAGTTCTACCTCCCACCAGAACGACCAAATCCCCTGGTTCCTGCTGGCGTATTTGACTCATGCTCGTGGGTAACAATCCTACTGTTCCACAGAAGACCAGCGGGTTTCCTACATATCGCTCATCAAAGAGTATCGCTCCATTAAGTGTGGGAATACCGAGGCGGTTTGCATAGTCGGCCACTCCGGCACGAACGCCTCTGAAAATGCGGCGGGGATGTAGGACACCCTTGGGGAGTCTCTCATAAGGAAAATCGGGGGGCCCAAAGCAGAACACATCAGTGTTCATGATAGGCTTGGCTCCGAGCCCTGTGCCCAAGGGATCGCGAATAACGCCACCTATCCCTGTTGCGGCTCCTCCGTAGGGCTCCAATGCTGATGGGTGATTGTGTGTTTCTACCTTAAAACAAATTGCATAGCGACCATCGAAATCTATGACACCGGAATTGTCTCGAAAGACCGAAAGACACCACGGCTTTTTCAATTCCTCAGTGACTCTCATAATGGTACTTTTGAGTAGATTGTCGATAGTAAGTTGACCAAGCTTGATTTTACTCTTAAAGGTCTTATGTACGCAGTGCTCAGACCAAGTTTGCGCTAAGGTTTCAACCTCGACATCGGTTGGATTACGGCCCAGTTTGGAGAAGTGATCCTGGATCTGTTTCATCTCGTTTAAATTCAACCAGAGCCTGTCTTTGCTCACCTCCATTAGTCCGCTATCGTCCATATTTAGCAAATCTGCAGTATTTAGGGCGAACTCGTATCTCAGGGATGGAACAGAGATCGCCTCACGCTTGGTGACGGCATGCTGGATAACGCTATTAACCAATAGCTTGTCACAGATAGATTGAAAAGCCTCGTCCGAGAGTTCACCCCATAGCAGGTATCTCTTGGCGGTTCTTACCGAGTCAACGGTGGTTATACCGAGGTCGCGGATTCCCTTTCTAACACTCTCCTCCACAGGATCTATCACACCGGGATTGTAGGCGACTTCGATGAGATGAGAGCCTTGGGGTAGGGGCACTTCGTTATAGGAATATTCTTCAACTACGGGGTCAGCCAGAAGTTCTTCGCAGATTCTTCTCACCTCAATTTCGTCTAGGTTCCTCTCCAGAAGATATATATCGCTGACTCGAACCTGTTTTACAGTTGTAATGCCGAGGTCGCATACATCCTTTTGTAGGGCTTCTCCTCGGGGGTCTCGGAACCCATCCTTCATAGAGATTTCAACTCGAAACAAGACACGCTCCTTTCTATCTCTACCCTCTTAAGCGGTATTAAGAGAGATACTCAGTCATATTCCGATTGGCTGTTTTATCATAAACTTTAAGAAAGGGGAAGCAGAGGTTGAGCTCCTTCACGTAGAATATTTTTGGCTATACCAATGAAATCGTGGAACAGGGGATGAGGACGACCAGGGCGGGAGCCAAATTCAGGGTGGAACTGGCAGCCCACCATCCACGGATGGTTGGCTAGTTCGCAGAGCTCCACAAGCCTGCCATCAGGGGATAATCCACTATAGACCATTCCTGCCTTCTCTAGCTGAGCACGAAATTGATTGTTGAACTCGTAGCGATGTCTGTGGCGCTCGTAAACCACACTCTGTCCATAGGCGGTAGCTGCCCGGCTGCCTGGACTTAGTTCACAGGGGTAGTTACCCAACCGCATGGTGCCCCCCTTGTTTTCTATATCCTTCTGCTCAGGGAGTAGGTCGATGACAGGGTAAGGGGTAGAGGCATCAAACTCAGCAGAGTTTGGCTCACTTGAGTTTAGGACATAGCGTGCAAACTCGATTACCATAACCTGCATTCCCAGGCATAATCCTAAGTAGGGGATTTTATTGCTTCGAGCATAGTTGGCTGCCTTTATCATACCTTCTATTCCTCTAATACCAAAGCCACCAGGGATTATGATACCTTGGGCTGTATGCAGCAGAGCATCGCTATTATCTTTTTCCAAATCCTCAGATTGAACCCAGATGAGATTAACATCTCTCTCATGATGTAGAGCAGCGTGATGTAGTGCCTCACGAACCGAGAAATAGGCATCCTTTAACTCCACATATTTGCCGACTAGGGCGATATTAACTGGCTCATGGGATTCTTTAAGGGATGAGAGCAGCTTCTGCCACTGGCTCAGGTTGGGCTGTTGTGCCTTAAGCCCAAGCTTGTCCAAGGTTAATTGTCCCAAGCCTTCGTCCTCCAGAACCAGTGGTACCTCATAGATAGTGGATACAGTGGGCAGGGAGATGACCGCCTGCCGGTCTACATCGCAGAACAGAGATATTTTATCCCTTATTCCTTCCGAGATGGGGTGATCACTGCGGCATATGATAATATCAGGCTGAATACCAATGCGGCGCAGCTCGTTAACGCTGTGTTGAGTAGGCTTAGTCTTCAGCTCTTGGGTGGAAGTAAGATACGGAAGAAGAGTAACGTGGACGTAGAAGATGTTATCCCGCCCAACATCATTTCTCATCTGCCTGATGGCTTCAAGGAAAGGCTGTCCCTCAATATCGCCTACAGTGCCGCCTACCTCTATAATAACCACCTCGGCCTTTGATTTCTGGGCTAATCGCTTGAAGCGTTCCTTTATCTCGGTGGTAACATGGGGCACTACTTGAATAGTGCCGCCGAGAAAATCGCCTCGCCTCTCTTTAGCGATAACGGCACTATAGATTTGCCCTGACGTAACGTTAGATTCGGCAGTAAGGTTAACATCAATGAATCGCTCGTAATTGCCCAAATCAAGGTCAGTCTCGGCACCGTCCTGAGTGACAAATACCTCACCATGCTGATAGGGTGACATTGTCCCTGGGTCAACATTGAGATAAGGGTCTAGTTTCTGCACGGATACGGTGATTTGACGACTCTTCAAAATGGCACCTATGGAAGCGACAGTGATGCCCTTACCAACTGAACTAACCACACCGCCAGTAACAAAGATATACTTTGACATGCAAAATACCAAAATCAAAGTGATTTAGTGCCAAGAGATAAACTCGGATGCTTTATGCCAAAAGTCGACTGCTCGCCAGATGGTATAGACTCCAGTGCCAGCTTATCCATCTCGAGTTGTACCGGTATCGGGTAGTTACCAGTGAAGCAAGCCAGACAAAAAATATCCTTAGACAAAGCCACCGCTTTAATCAGTCCACCAATACTCAAATAGCCTAATGAATCAGCACCAATAAAATCCTTGACCTCAGGTATGGTTTTCTGAGCCGCGATTAACTCCGAGCTGGTAGCCATATCTACACCGAAGAAACAAGGATAGCGGATAGGAGGAGCGCAGATACGCATATGCACTTCTTTAGCTCCTGCCCTGCGCAGCAACCTTACTACTTGAGGGGTAGTAGTACCGCGGACAATACTGTCATCAATCACCACTAACCGCTTGCCATCCAGTATCTGGGGCAGGGGGTTAAACTTTAGTTTAACGCCAAGGTCTCTGATTCGCCGATCAGGTTCAATAAAGGTGCGACCCACATAGCGATTCTTGAGCAGTCCTTCACATAATGGTATATCTGACCGGCGGGAATAACCGATGCCGGCGGCTGTAGCTGAATTAGGCACACCCATGACCAAATCAGCATCTACCGGATGCTCCTCAGCTAATTCTGCTCCCATAGCCTGTCGCGCTGTATAAAGTAATCGTCCGTTAATCGTACTATCGGGACGAGCGAAGTAGATATACTCAAAAATGCATAATGCTGGTCTAGCCACCTCTTCGTGGTAACTCTCGACACCACTCTCACTAATGGAAACTATCTCGCCCGGTCCAATCTCTCTAACAAAGTTGGCTCCTATATGGTCGAGGGCACAACTCTCCGAGGCTATAACCCACCCCCCATTAATGGCCCCCAAACATAGGGAGCGAATGCCAAAGGGGTCACGAACTCCAAACAACCGGTCGTTAGTCATAATAGTTAGGGAATATGCCCCCTGTAGCCGATGCATAGCATATCTTATCTTATCTACCCAGTCTTTCTCAGGAGAGGAAATAATTAGATTAGCGATAACCTCAGTATCTGTGGAACTACGGAAGGTATAGCCTTGGTCAGAGAGTTCTTCATACAGGTGCTCAGCGTTAACAATATTCCCATTGTGTGCTATGGCAATGGTATTTGAACTCTTACCTGCTGTAATAGGCTGGGCATTAGTAACCCGGCTGGATCCCTTGGTGGAGTAGCGGTTATGACCAATAGCAATATCCCCAGTGAGCTGGCTTAATAAGTCCTCATTAAGCACCTGGGATACCAACCACATGTTGGCATAAACCCGGAGTCTCTTCCCATCAGCGGTGGCAATACCAGAGCTTTCCTGACCACGGTGCTGAAGGGCAAATAGAGCAAAGAAGATAAGACGAGCTACATCCTCGTTGGAGGCATAAATACCAACAACAGCGCAACATTCGTGCAAATTATCCCCCTCTCGATTCACCATCTTAATTGTAGGCAATTTCTGTCATCCCTTCCAATCAATGAGAGGCAACGATCCTCAAGAAGTAACGATGGAACCTTAAGTCATAGCTTAGCTCAGGATGGAAAGCAGTAGCTATGACTTTTTCCTGCTTGCAGGCAACAGCAACGCCACCCGGTAATCTGGCTAAGATTTCTACTTTTGCGTCTGCTTCCTCAATAAACGGAGCGCGAATGAAAATGGCAGGAAACGGCTTATCTCCTAAAACTGGGATTGGTAGCGCCGTTTCAAAGCTATCTATCTGTCTACCGAAGGCGTTGCGATTAACCACTATGTCTACCACAGCTAGGGTCTCCATGTCATGATTGGAAACTTTCTTGGCTAGACAGATCATCCCCGCACATGTTCCCAAAATAGGAAGCCCTGCCTTAGCCAGTTCTCTCAGGGGTTGGATGAGGCTAAAGCTCTTCATTAACTGAAGTATGGCCGTGCTTTCCCCGCCAGGAATGATGAGGCCGTCTAGGCCGTCAAGTTGATTGGGCAAACAGATGGGCAAAGTTTCTACCCCGAGTTGCTGCATAACACTAATATGCTCAATAAAAGCTCCCTGTAAGGCTAAAACCCCGATTTTCATCCGTAATTACCGCCTTTTCCCAAATCTCTTACCATCTCCAGGAACCTTTGAAAGAGATGGGTATTGTCCATAGGGCCAGGTGAGCCTTCGGCATGATACTGAATGGATACAATGGGTAACTCCTTATGGCTTAACCCTTCAACAGTGCTATCGTTCAAGTTTATATGGCTTACTTCAAGCCCGCCCTTCAGACTGTTGGCATCAACAGCATAGCTATGGTTCTGAGCGGTAATCTGGATCCTGCCCGTTGCCAGGTCGCGAACAGGGTGATTGCCGCCACGATGACCAAACTTCAGCTTAAATGTCTCAGCCCCGAGAGCGCGGGCAATAATCTGATGACCAAGACAAATACCCATCATTGGTTTCTTGCCTAGAAGCTTCCTCACCGTTTCCTCAAGCTGAGCGAGACGAGCTGGATCACCGGGGCCAGGGGAAATCAGTATTCCATCTGGCCTTAGGGCAAGGATTTCCTTGGCTTCAGTGTTGCTAGGAACAACAGTGACTAAACACCCGAATTGGTTCAAAAGACGCAAAATGTTGTATTTCAAACCGCAATCTATGACTACAATATGATACAAATGGTCATTCTCTAATGGTTGCCAAACATAGGTTTTCTCAGTGCTGACCCCTTGAACAAAGTCAGTGAAATCGTAGCGCGGAAGATGCCTAAGTTCCTCCAGAGCGTCTTGAGGTTTCATTTCCGAACTAAAGATGCCCATCATTACTCCAACCAAACGCAATCGGCGGGTAAGGGCACGGGTATCGACACCCGAAAGGCCAGGAATACCATTAACCTTCAGGAAATCATCCAATGTGCTTGTGCTCTGCCAATGGCTGGGTGCAGAGCAATGCTCTCGAACAATCAGGCCTCTCACCTGCACTTGTTTTGATTCAAAATCGGTTTCATTGATGCCATAGTTGCCAATAAGGGGATACGTAGCACCAAAATCTGGCCAGCATAAGAAGGGTCGGTCAGCATCTCCTGGTATCCAAACATGCTGGTATTAAAGACCACTTCACCATAGGTGGTATCTTCCGCACCGAAGGAGTAGCCTTCGTAAATCGAGCCATCTTCCAAAGCCAGAAACGCCTGTTTACTCATGTTTTCTTCCCGGAATCTGTTATCTCTTCTTCCTAAGCCGTTTCTTCACGGTTTGTCACCATCCCTTGAACCGGTTCGTAATGGGTAGCCTTCTGTCTCGGCCAAAGGCTCTGGGAGTTATTTTAATGCCTGGTGGTGCTTGACGGCGCTTATACTCACTCGTGTCTACTAATCGGGCTGCTCGTTTGACAACTTTTTCATCGATTCCCATAGCAATTATTTGCTCGACACTTTTGTCTTCCTCGACATAGGCCATTAATACGGGGTCAAGCAACTCGTAAGGAGGTAAAGTATCAGTATCCCTTTGATCGGGTTTTAATTCAGCCGAAGGCGGTTTGTCTATGATTATAGATGGTATTAATTCTGACTCAGCCATGGAGTTTCGGTACCTAGCAAGCTTATAAGCCATTGTCTTTGGTACATCCTTTATCACAGCAAAACCACCGGCCATATCTCCGTATAATGTGGTGTAACCGGTAGTCATTTCGCTTTTGTTACCCGTTGTCAGAACCAGCCAGCCGAACTTGTTCGATAACGCCATTAGGATGTTGCCTCTGATGCGGGCTTGAATATTGTCTTCAGCCACATTAGGCTCTGTCCCTTTAAAAGCTTCAGCCAGCATATCCAGATATGTTTGAAGCGCCTGCTCAATGGGAATAGTTAGAAGTTTGATGCCCAGATTCTTGGCCAGAAGCTCAGCATCTGATATACTGCCAGGAGAAGAGCATCTTGAAGGCATAGCTACACCGACCACGTTTGACTTACCCAGCGCATCAACAGCAATAGCGGCCACCAAGCTGGAATCTATGCCTCCAGAAAGAACTATGAGCACCTTCTCAAATCCATTCTTAAGGACATAGTCACGTGTGCCCAGCACCAGCGCATCATAGACCTCGCCAGGCAAGCCCTGCACCTGAACCTGTCTCACTGGTAATGGCGGTTTGGCAGTAGCTGATGGTATTTCAGATACCACTATCTTAGTGCTATGCCCATCCTGCTCTTCTAGCAGTAGTATTTGCTTTCTCCATCTAGGATCGTGAAGACGCGTGCGGAAGACAGATTCGACATCAAGGTCAGTAACTATGAGGTCTTCTTCGAACTGTTTGCCCCTGGCTATTAGCTGTCCTTTTTCATCCAGCACCATGCTGTTACCATCAAAGACCAGCTCATCCTGCCCGCCTACCAGGTTGTTATAGGCAAGGATAGCTACATTGTCTGCTGCTCGTGTCGCCATCATTCTCTCCCTGAAGTTTCTCTTGCCGAAGTGGTAGGGTGAGGAACTTATGTTGACTATAACCTCAGCCCCGGAGTAGGCTTGTGCTGTAGCTGGCCCTCCCTCGTACCAGATATCCTCGCAGATATTGACGCCTACACCAATGCCCCCTATGACATAGACAGGGCGTTCGCTGCCGGCTCGAAAGTAGCGGTTCTCATCAAATACTCCGTAGTTGGGCAGGTATATCTTGTGATAAACGCCAGCCAGTTTGCCATCATGGATTATGGCTGCAGCGTTGTAGATATCTTCTTTGGCATCAATGAAGCCGACGACGATAGTAAGTCCTGAGGAGACATCGACCACCTTATCTAGCGACTGTAAGTTCTCGGCTATGAACTGCGGCTTAAACAAAAGATCCTCGGGTGGATAGCCACAGATGGCGAGTTCGGGGAAAGTAAGAAGGTCTACTCCTAAAGATCTGGCTTCGTTAATAGCTTTCAGAATTTTCTGCCTGTTGCCGGCAAAATCTCCCACAGTAGTGTTGATCTGAGCCATCCCGATTCGTAACTGACGCATGTCAACCCACTCCTATATGTCGCAACATCTTCGATTCACAATATTGGCAAGTATCTCTTAAGCTCGTACTCGGTTACCTGAGTCCGGTAGTGATCCCATTCTATTTTCTTGTTCTGGATGAAAGCCGAGAAAACATGTTCACCAAGAGCCTTTCGCACCAGCTCACTTTTCTCAGTTATCAGTATGGCTTCCAGCAAGCTGGCAGGCAAGGTGCCTATTCCTCGCTTCTGCCTTTCCTCTCCGGTCATCTCGTATACGTTTTCTTCCACAGGGTCAGGGACTTCGTACTCCTTCTCAATCCCTTCTAGCCCAGCCGCCAGCATTACGCTGAAGGCTAGGTACGGATTGCAGGCAGGGTCAGGAGACCTGAATTCAATTCTTGTTGCTTTTTCTCGGGCTGGTCGATATTCTGGGACTCGGATCAGGTCGGAGCGATTCCGCCGCGCCCAAGAAAGGTACACCGGCGCCTCGTAGCCTGAAACCAGCCGCTTATAGGAGTTGATCCACTGATTGGTGACCGAAGTAATTTCAGGAGCATGTTTGAGTAATCCAGCTACAAAACGCCTCGCGACCTTAGACAGATGGTATTCATCATCCTTGTCAAAGAAGGCGTTCCTGTCGCCCTTGTAAAGTGACTGGTGGACATGCATGCCGCTGCCATTAATGCCGAAGACTGGCTTCGGCATGAAGGTGGCGTAGACCCCGTACTTGAGGGCCACCTCTTTCACCACCAAGCGATAAGTCATCACACTGTCAGCCATGGTCAGGGCATCGGTGTACCTCATATCTATTTCGTGTTGGCTGGTGGCAACCTCGTGATGGGAATATTCAACGCCGATACCTAGCTCCTCCAGAGCAAGGACGGTCTCCTTCCTCATGTCAATGGCTGCATCCCTGGGAGTTAGATCGAAGTAGCCCCCTTGGTCTAGGGGCTCAGTTCCATTAGAATCGCGAAAATAAAAGTACTCCAACTCAGGCCCTACATAATAGGTGTAACCCATGTTCGCTGCCCGCTTCAGGTTTTTCTTCAGGACATACCTAGGATCGCCTTCAAAAGGCTCGCCACCGGGGCTCAAGACGTCGCAAAACATTCGGGCTATAGCGTGTTGCTCTCGGAGTTTCCCGGGAAGTAGCTGGAAAGTATCAGGGTCAGGTAGAGCCACCATATCGCTTTCATCAATACGGGCAAACCCCTCGATTGAGGAGCCATCGAACCCCATCCCCTCCTCCAGAGCGCCTTCTAGTTCCTCCACGGTGATGTCAAAGCTTTTGAGGAATCCCAGAATGTCAGTAAACCACATCCTGATGAACTTTACACCATGCTCCTTTGCCATCTTGAGAACATATTCCTTGCCTTCTTCTCTGCTTCTGTTTGCCATTTTCGCCTCCTTTTCCTTTACCCGGCATATTTTTGTCTGCAGTGCCCAAAAACCTCTCAGATTCTCAAAGTCAACTACATCGATCCTCCTTTCTTAGTAAGCGTAGAGCCTGCCATAAGGTCGGAGCCAAAGGGGGAATAGCTTAGTGAACTTGTGTTTCAATATCTCCTCGGCATCGTAGCCAAAGTGGGCAGCAAACTCACCAATGAATCCGTGAAGAATTGAGTGGTCCTTCCCCTCCAGTCCAGCAACGCCGACTTCCTTACCCAGTTGATAATCGTCTACGCTTCCCCTGAGGTAGATGACACCGCCATGCATTCCAGTCCCAAGAAATCTGGCTTTGTGATGCTCCCCTTCGGCTAGATTCAGACCCAGCAGAATCAGGATGCCTCCAGCCATGTACTCGCCAAGGAAGTCCTGAGCAGTGCCGCCGATGACCAGCACCGGCTTCTTCTCGCCATATTCCTTCATATGAATACCGGCGCGGTAGCCGACATCGTCTCGCACAAAAATCTTACCTCCTCGGGCTGACAAACCAAGGATGTCACCAGCGTGACCGTGAATTACTATCTCGCCTTCATTCATGGTGTTGCCACAGCCATCCTGAGCAGTGCCGCGCACGATAATTCGCGGGCCATCCATAAATGCCCCAAGATCATTGCCAGGTGTGCCAAAGATTTCAATTTCCACAGGTTTATCTAGGTCTGTGCCAATATACCTCTGACCATAGACATTATGAAGCTCAACCCGGTGAGCACCTTCTGAGACCGCATCAGTGAGTCTGGCATTGAGCTCCCGATAGAAGATACCGCTGGCATTAATCTTCGCTACTGAATTAGTCTTAATCTCCATATTAGTTACCCACCATCCTTACTCCGAGGATTTCGAGCTCTATGTCAGTTAACCCGATCCCTCTCAAGTGAAGGCGATTTCCTCGCAGACTCTCAATTGCGTTTACACCGAGACCGCCCAGTATGTCCTTAAGCTCCAGGCTCCAGCCCCGAAGCAGGTTAGCCAGTCTGCGGGCACCAATGTCCGGGTTGACCCGCTTGGTCAGAAAAAGGTCAGTGGTGCAGATGCCCCAGGCGCATTTACCGGTATGGCATTGTTGACAGACGGTGCAACCCAGGGCGATTAGAGCTGCAGTGGCGATGTAAACTGCATCGGCGCCAAGGGCGATTGCCTTAGCCACATCACCACTATTTCTTATTCCGCCTGAGACGACAATAGAAGCCTGGTTGCGAATGCCTTCTTGCCTCAGGCGGCTATCCACCGAGGCGAGAGCCATCTCAATGGGGATGCCCACATTGTCACGAATAATCTTTGGGGCAGCACCGGTGGCTCCTCTTAGCCCGTCGAGAACTATGATGTCGGCTCCAGCCCGTACCATCCCGCTGGCGATAGCTGCCGCGTTATGAACCGCCGCTATCTTGACCGATACTGGCTTAGTATAGTTTGTCGCTTCCTTTAGAGCATAGACCAGTTGAGCTAAGTCCTCAATCGAGTAAATGTCATGCTGAGGTGCTGGCGACAGGGCATCTGTCCCTTGGGGAATCATTCGGGTCATGGACACCTCGGCACTTACCTTCTCTCCTGGCAGGTGTCCACCAATGCCAGGCTTGGCTCCCTGGCCAATCTTAATCTCAATTACCTTCGCAGCCTTAAGATATTCAGGATGGACACCAAAGCGTCCTGAGGCTACTTGAACGATAGTATTATTGCCATACTTATATAGCTTGGGGTGGAGCCCCCCTTCCCCGGTATTCCACAGGGTTCCCATGTCAGTGGCTGCTCTGGCCAGAGATTCATGCACATTGAGGCTTACTGCCCCGTAGGACATGGCGGCAAACATGACTGGAACTTCAAGTTTGACCTGTGGAGCTAGCTTCGTTTTTAGATTGATGCCATCTGGGGCAAGCTCAACCCGGTCAGGTTTTCGTCCCAGATAGGTAGTAAGCTCCATAGGCTCACGCAGCGGGTCAATAGACGGGTTGGTTACCTGGCTGGCATTGAGAACGAGATGGTCCCAGTAGATACGCTGCCCCTTATCATCGCCCATCCCGGTGAGGAGCACGCCACCGGTCTCGGCTTGCTTGATTATGTCCTCAATAACCTCGGGACGCCAGTTATAGTTCTCATGGTAGTCCAGCGGGTTTCTTCGAATAGTCAAGGCTCGGGTGGGGCAAAAGAGAACACAACGATGGCAGCCAACGCAGTTCTCCTCACGACTCCTTACCTCATCATCCTCCGCATCATAGTAATGAACATCGAAGGTGCACTGGTTGACACATACCTGACACTGGATGCACCGCCCAGGATCTCGTTCTATGAAGAATTTGGCTGGAAGATAGGTCTTCACTGTCTTTCCCCTAGATTCGTATTGGTATTCCTTTTTGGGCTAAATATCTCTTGGTTTCGGCAATAGAATAAGTGCCATAATGGAAAATACTGGCTGCCAGAACCGCATCTGCCTTTCCGCTAACTAAAGCTTGATAAAGGTCTTCCAGAGTGCCCGCACCACCACTGGCAATAACTGGCACCGTTACTGCCTCGGAGACAGCGCAGGTAAGTTCAATGTCATACCCTGCCCGATGACCATCAGAATCAATGCTAGTAAGCAAAATTTCCCCAGCCCCAAGCTCTATCGTTTGTTTTGCCCAGGCGAGGGCATCAATCCCGGTTGGCTTTTGGCCGCTATAGATATAGACCTCCCACCGGGGCTCCTTGTTCCTATCTATCCTCTTGGCATCTATGGCGACCACAATGCATTGACTGCCGAATTTATCAGCCCCTTCTCTAATCAGAGAAGGATGAATTACAGCGGCAGTGTTAATGGATATCTTATCTGCTCCTGCCTTCAAAATACGCCGGATATCACTAATACTGCGTAGTCCCCCGCCTACAGTAAGAGGTATAAACACTTCTTGGGATAGCCGCTCAACGACATCAACCATTGTGTCACGCTCCTCAGGAGTCGCAGTAATGTCCAGAAAGACCAACTCATCAGCACCCTCTTTATAGTAGAAGCTAGCCAACTCTACCGGGTCGCCGGCATCACGCAACTCCACAAAGCTCTTTCCCTTTACTACCCGTCCATTTTTCACATCAAGACAGGGAATAATCCGTTTAGTTAGCATCTATACCCTCTCCCTAACAGCAACCATCTCCTTCGGTTGAAGTGACCTGCCGAGTCTTCCTACGATAGGCTCGCCACCCATTGGAATCCATGCCCTATCCAGGTCATGACAAACCAAGCGAATAGCCGACTCCTCAGAGGAGAGGTATAGCATATCGCCCTTTATCGCCGCAGTCAGCGGGCGCAGTCTGATGCGGTCGGTAAGCCCGATCATCTCGCCCTGATGGGCAATAATCACTGTGAACGGCCCATTCAAGAGCAGACTAGCATACACCTGACGCAGAATTCGCATTAGCTTCTGCTCTCCTAGTGGCATGCGCTGAATATCACTCCAGAAGGGTGGTGCCAGTATCTTGGCCATTATCTGTATCGGTAGGTTGTGCTTCCGCATTAGTAGGTCAACAGCGTAGGCTACCACCTCAGTATCAGTCTGCATGGTGCAGTGGTAGCCGAACTGTTCCAAGTAACGCTGATTGATTCCGTAGGACGAAATCTCACCGTTGTGAACTACTGTCCAGCCCAAGATACAAAATGGGTGAGCGCCGCCCCACCATCCCGGTGTATTGGTCGGGAACCGCCCATGAGCAGTCCACAGGGAACCCTCATACTGTTCCAGACAGAAATATTCGGCTATCTCCTCAGGATAACCTACACCTTTGAACACACCCATATCCTTGCCACTGGAAAAGACAAAGGTATCTTCAAGCTTGGTATTTATCTCCATCACCCTGTCCACTACATAGTCGTCCTCTGACCCCTCTCCAGGCTTGTGCTGACCTACCTCAAGGAAATAGCGCCATACCAGTGGGGGCTTCACAATCCCCAGTGTCGGTCGCGTTGGTACCTCTTCGTCATGAGCAAGGTCAAACTTGTCTTTAAGGAATGCTTCGGTCTTTCGTTGTCCCTCTTGGCTCAAATACATTATGTGGAAGGCATAGAGGTCAGCGTAGTTTGGATATAACCCATAGATGGCAAATCCTCCACCCAAACCATTGCCACGGACATGCATATTGGCAATAGCTCGGATAACACCTTCCCCACAAAATCTCCTTCCCGAGGTATCCATTGCTCCGAATAGTGAGCAGGCATCAATTATCTTATCGTCATCGTAGGGGTTATTTATTCGGTCAATCTTTTTCATCGTTGTATCTCCTGGAATAAAGTTTACTCTCCCAAGGCCAATTCCTTAGGTTGCTCTCGGATGTTCCCCGGAGAAATGCAACCCGATGTTGGCATGGTTAACCGCGCTCGCCAGATTTCCTCAGGGAGAGAAGCCAGGCCGAAATCATCAGCGACGAGAACCTCCTTGAAACTGTTGACGTCTACCTTTTCCTTCATCAAATTGTAGATAATGCCCGACCTTTCAACATCGCCCGCAAAGACCATGCCGACAATTATTCCGCCCTTCAGCACCACCTTCTTGTAGATGTGGTTGTGCTTAGAGCTGATTACTTCGTAGCTATCATCAGGTGGAGTTACCATGCCAGCCGAGACAATATTCACTCCGAAGTATTTCAGGGAATTCATCGCTGTCCCGCCCGGATACCCAGCTGGAACACCAGCCATATTCAAGCCAGCGATCCTTCCTCCTAGGTGGGCGTTAGGCCAGATAGGAGTGAGCCGATTCTCTCCGTAGACGAAATCATAAGCCTCAGCTACGTCCCCGCTCGCATAGACATCAGGCTTGGATGTGGCCATATGGCAGTCAACGATTATGCCACGGTTTGTCTTAATCCCACTATCAGACACAAGTTCAATGCGCGGCTGAACGCCAATCGCTATGATGACCATTTCACAGGGCATCGGCCGGCTATCATCAAGGCTGACACCAGTGGCTTCACCGGGCAAATAGCTGCTGACCTTGCCCACCGTATGTCCGGTTATTATTTCAACACCGGCCTCCGCTAGAGCTTTCTCCTCCAGAGCCGATGCCCCTTCATCAAGAATAGTGTTCAAAATTCGCTCTTTCATCTCGACAATGGTGACCTCAATCCCTTGCTTTACCAGTGCTTCAGTAACACTCACCCCGATGAGGCCACCACCGATGACCACAGCCCTTACCTTTCTCCCATAGTGGCTCAGGAACTGAGCGATTGCCTTGGCGTCATCAAGCGTGGCAAAGGTAAAGACTCCTTTCAGGTCGATACCCGCTATCTCGGGCACGATAGGTAAGCCGCCAGTAGCCAGCAATAACTTCTCCCAGGTTATTGTTGTGCCGTCCTCAAGCTTAATGGTATGTTTATCGACATTAAGCTCCGCTACTTTCTGGCCCAGAATAGTCTGAATATTGTTCTTTTCGTAGAAATCCGCCGGGCGAAACAGCATCTTCTCCAGAGGGCACCGCTCAGTTAGATATTGTGAGATGAGCGGTCGTGAGTAGGCGGGATAGGGCTCGTCAGAAACAATAGCCATAGTGCTTTGCCTATCTACCTCGCGTATAGCTTCACCCGCACCGATGCCACCGGATGAATTACCTATGATCAAATATTTGACTGCATTCCTTGTCATTGTGTCCTCACCTTTTGAGATTACTTGTCTCCATAGCCAGTTTTATGAAATTGGCATATATCTTCAACCCAAAATCGCCGCTCTTCTCCGGGTGAAATTGAGTTGCTACTAGGTTTCCTCTAGCAATCACACTGCAGATGGGGATGCCATATTCAGTCTCGCCAGCCACCAGTGACCTATCATCTGGCTCAGCACAGTAGCTATGCGCAAAGTAGAAATTAGCCCCATCGGGTATGCCCTCAAATATAGGGTGTGAAACCATCTGCCTCACCTGATTCCACCCCATGTGCGGTATCTTGAGCCCTAAAGGAAGTTTCCTAACACGACCGGGAATGACATCAAGACACTCATGCCAACCCCCTTCTTCAGTGATGCTAAATAAGACCTGTAAGCCGATACAGATGCCAAAGAAGGGCCGACCCTCAGTAATAAGCTGGCGAATAGAGTTAGCCAGTCCCAACTTAATAAGGTTGGTCATAGTATCACCCCCAGCACCAACCCCGGGCAGAATAACTGCCTGGGCATTGAGCACATCGTTGGGACTGCTGCTCACCTTTGGTCGGTAGCCCAGTTTACTGACAGCATTAACCACGCTGCGCAGATTACCGGCACCATAATCAACTATGGTAATCATTTTATCTCCGTACCCTCGAGGTCATTGGTATCAACCGTCAATCTCGGCATATACCAGTGCATCATTAGGGCAATTGGTAACACAAACCGGGATATTCTCTCCTTGGCACAGGTTGCATTTTAGCATCTTCCCTCGCGTTGTGTCCTGTCTTATGGCGCCAAAGGGACAAACCAGCATACACATCCAGCAACCTATACACCTTTCCTCATCAGCAATGATGACACCGCTGTCGACGTCCCGATGAAGAGTGCCAGTAAGACAGGCATAGACACATGGCGCTTCATCACAATGCTGACAACGCACTGATAAGGATACCGCCCCCTTTTCTTCCACCCGGAGTCTTGGCAAAGGACGTGGTGATTCCCTTTTGAATGCCTTGATTAAGTCTTTGGATTGCGCATGTTGTAGCTGGCAATACACCTCACAGAGGTGACAGCCGATACAGACATTCTCATTGACATAGACCCTAAACATCGGCGTATGACTCCTTGCTTGTCAACAACATCAAACTCTTCTCCATCATTTTGGAACTGGGGCATGATACTCAGTGCTGCCCAGCATACTACTTTTGACACGAGCATAGCGGTTGCCATCCAGAATCTCCATTGCTTCGTCACGGTAGGCATCCATTAAGTAAGGTATTCCAGTGACTCTGGCACATTCTTCAGTGAGAGACATGAGCTCCCGCCGCGTAATTGCGGCCACACTAAAACACCTGGTGCCGGCCATTAACTGCTGCAACCCAACCTTTATCTTCTCGACATAGCTATAGATTCCAATGGCACCCAGAGGAATATTCTTCATTTCATTTACGCCTACTATGTTCTTGACATCTTCATAGCAGACGAATATTTCCTCCGGAGTTGAGCCAAACTGGCCCACGGTATTCGGCAATTTGCCCTCAGCTAGCCACTGTTGGATATTCTTGCCGACCATGCCCGGAATCATCAGTGCTCGCCCCATACATACTGCCTTAGTAAAGGGTGTGCCCAAGGCCAGCGCCTTAAAAACACCATCCTCACTGCTGAAGCCACCACCGAAGGCAATATCGGGTACTCGTTCACCTTTCTCAGCTAACTTTTGACAGAATTCATAGGCCGCGGAATGCAGATAGAGACTGGGCATACCCCATTCCTCCATCATGCGCCAGGGGCTCATCCCGGTGCCGCCGCCAGCGCCGTCTATGGTCAACAGGTCAATCTCGGCCTTTGAGCCCCACTTGATCGCCATTGCCAACTCGCGCAGACTGTAGGCACCTGTTTTCAGAGTGATGCGTTTAAAGCCCAAGTTCCGGAGCCGTTGGATCTCGGCTTGAAAACCATCTTCATCAATGAAGCCGAGGCGACTATGGCGTTCAAATTCTTTTAGAGCACCGTCCCTAAAAGCTGCCTGGTTGACGGGATGTGAGGGGTCGGGAGTGACAATATAGCCGCGCCTCTGAAGCTGCAGGGCTCGTTCCAGGCTGTTAACCTTTACCTCTCCGCCGATGCATTTGGCGCCCTGCCCCCATTTTAACTCAATAGTGTCCAGCCCGTGCTTCTGGCTTACGTACTCAGCAACACCCAGTCTGGTATCCTCAACATTCATCTGTACCAGGATTTCGCCGTAACCATTGTGGTAGTGACGGTAGATTTCGATTCGACGGTCCATGTCCGGTGCAGAAACAATCTTACTGTGTCTATCGAGTTCAAGCTGGGGGTCCATACCGCAGACGTTTTCGCCACAGACGAGGGTAATTCCACTTAGGGCAGCGCCGATAGCAAAATGTTCCCAGTTCTTGCGAGCTATCTCAGTAGAACCCAGCGCCCCGGTGAATATGGGGATACTCATCCTGACTTTTCTATCCCAGCCGTATTCAGTCTCCATGTTTACTGCCGGGAAAATAGCCGTATCTGAGTCACCGATAGTGCCTTCAGGTAATCCTTTGGCTCCCAATGCATACCCCTGGATATTAAGGTGTGAGTAATCAACAGGATAGTTCTTATCTGCACCAGCGGTAACTTCGCCAAAGGGTCCGGGATAGATTAGCTCCCGGCTACGGAAAGTTGCCTTGAACACCTCACAGTTTCCAGTGCAGCCGTCAATGCAGCGACTGCAAAGTCCGCTCATTGGCACTACGTTCTTGGAGCGATTGGCAGTTCTGGTGGCATCATTTGCATTTGGTCTCTGTAGGTTCATTTTCTTGCCTCCTCTTTTTGGGATAGTTTTCCTTTCTCCTTGATTTTATCCAGAAAACAAACGGCACTGCGGGTCTCAAGGTCAGCAATGACCTTTGCTGAAGCGCCACTCGTTGCCGCTAGCACATCAATTACGTGCACCACATCCTCAAAGCTGCTCAGTTCTGGGAGTAAGTTCTTCATTATGTTGGGTGAGCGAGCAAAGAACTCGGTATTAAAGTCAGCGGCGTCATCATCAGGATAAACGGGAAGATAAAGCATGTCAGACTCCACTAAGTCCTGGAAGAAGTGGGTTCCATAGGAGACTTCCGGCTCATGGCCTGCTTCCTTGTGGGCAACTTCCACCAGTACCGCCGTGTCATGAATATCTGCATAGCTCACGTTAACGCCAAGCTCAATGTTATTGCTGCCCCAGCGGCCCGGTCCCATCGCCATAACTTTGCCCTCCTTATGACGTAAATGGTCATTTAGCTTACCCATCACTCGCCCCAGAGTCCCCTTAATATCAATTGTTGCTATTTCGGCATATTTTCTGGGGTCGATATAGATAATATATCGAATGTCTCTAACCACCCCGGCGCTTATTACCCTGTTGGAGCGGAACAGCACTCTTTCCTTGGGGAGATTTTTAGGAATGCTGATAGCAGCACCCTCTGACTTGGGTACACGTAATGAGCGGCATTGTAGTAAATTGATCCTTACGTTACCCTCACTGTCGACATGTGCTGTAAATTCAATATCTATCGGCTGGCTCCATGCCTCCTCCAGCTTGATTAACATCTCCCCGATTATGTTGACCAGCGCGGTTCGATTTATCAAATTGTTAAAGGTCAAGACCAGATTTTCCCCCGAACTGCCCCGTGGGGACATAAACCAGTCACGCAGGTAACCATCGGCTATTTCAGATGTCAGTAAGTGAAGAGCAGGGTAGTTATTCCCGCCAATTATTTCAGCGAAAGGCTTAATCTCAAAAGTATTTGATTCGAGGTTAAGAACATCTACCATACGCTGCGAATACTTGACTATTTCCATGCCAATCTCTGGCCTAAGATTGGGGTGGCTGACCGCAATCATTCTGGGGTGATCGCCGCTGACGCGGTTAACGGCGCGAGTACCCAGACCGAACACTAATCGTATCATCCCCATTTTTGGGTCGATGCGGTTTGTCCAAGCATAAAGGTTCCGCGAGAAGGCTACCCCTGCTAGGGTGGGAAAGAAGTATCGCTTGTAGGGCATACCCGAAACACGTTGCACCAGGATTGCCATCTGTTCATCACCTTCACCAAGACCGCGCCTGTGGCGATACGCAAGGGCATCCGGGTTCAGGGCGCTTGCATAAACCAGTTTGATTGCTCTTAAGAAGGCCTCCAACCGGTCTTCAGGGCTGCCCTTGTTGGCACAGAACTCGCTGCGGTACTTTCCAGCAAAGGCATTTGTGAAGCTATCCTCTAGAAGACTTGAGGAGCGGACAATGATAGGGGCCTGTCCGTAGTAATCGAGCATGTTTCGGAACTGTTCCATTATTTCTTCGGGGAAACGGCCGGCAAGAAACTGCTGCTCCACTTTAGCGAAGTCATCCCTTGAGAGCTTACCCGTTTTTGACAGTTGCAGCCTGAGTTGGAACAGACCATTATTTACCAGGAAAGTGAAGAACACATCCGAGCCGACATAGAATGAATCATGCTCTTCCAACAGTTGGGTAAAATCAGTCTTGCCCTTGTCCGTAACCAAAACACGTCTCGCCAGTAGCATGCCGGCTGCTTTACCGCCGATACGTCCAGAGCCAATCAGACGGTCTCTGACTTGAAGTAGGTCATCCAAGGTCAGGTAACGGTCGGACAGGTGATTCAACTTCTTGTGGTTACCAATCATCATTCGCGAGAGTGCTTCCTTTAGGCCTATGGTTTTGTGAGTCGGCCGTGGTAAATCCGGGCCGGTTTCATGGTGCTGCATCACCATGCGATAGACAGTATCCCAAGGTGCAATGGATTCAGAGCTAAGATTAATTGGTCGTTTGCTGGCGGTTGTCAGTATCGTTGCCGCATCGCCGCTACGAAGGATAGGCTCCCATCCCTTAGCAGTAATGCGATGAGGCAAAAACATATATGTAGAGTAGCGATCCCAGACTTTCAACGGTTGAATGTATGTATCGTCACCGACATGGTAAACATCGACCAGTATCTGAGTAATATTGCGTATGCGGGCTATGGCGCCGTGGCCATGTTGTCCACGCCTGAGAGCAAAGTAGGCCACGGCGTCAACTTCAAAAAGGTAGGGGCAGGTCACCTGAAAGAAGTTAGCCAACGATTCATCGGTAGCCCACTCATCCACCAGAGCGGAAAGGTTATCGAAGACATAGCAGACCCTTTTACCGTATTCTTCAATTATTCGGTGCATCTCACCAGTGAAATAGTCGAACCCAGCACTAGGGTCGATTCTGGTAATCGTCAGCCCAGGTTGCGGCTCGAGGATCGCGGTGTGGGGAGCAAAGCGCAGGTAAACACAATCCAAACCGTCGCGAATTCCTTGCTCAGCGAACGCTTGTGCAAAGTATGGATAGTCCTCGAGGTGGTCAACCTGCCAGACCATATTGTCACCCAAGCGCAGCCCTTGCAGAAGTTCATCAAGCGACGCCAGACCGCTGCGGATTGTTTTAGTAATTACGCCTTGTATGCCCATAACGCCCTCCGTCTCACTTTGTATGGCATGCGGTAAGCGGTAGCCATATACCATATATATATATACACGGCTTTTTCGATTTGTCAATACCCTTAAGGCACTTTCTCGTAATTAATTCCAAAATCTTTGCCTACCCTTCTACATGGGATGGCGAAACGCTACTCGAAGAACGCCGGAGTTTGACTGGGCCCGTAGGTCATGGGGCATATTGTAGGCAACAAACCACTGATTTATGTAATAGCGGCAAGAGGGCCAGTCATATTTTGACAAAGCGCTGCCGATCGCAGGCACATATATTGCTGGGAACTTGCAATTAGAATAGAATTAAGGTGGGGGATTTCCAGATTAGGGAAGCATATATGGCGAGTCAACGTGGGTTTGGGACTGACAAAACAACCGGTCTTTTCTTCAATTTCTTTAATAACCAGCTTGCTTTATTGGAAAACCTGCACCAATATCAGTTCACCGAATTGAAACATTTAGACAGCACTCGTCTAGGGACCCTTTGCCCTTTGCTGTTTAGCATCCACCACACAGGGCTATCCATTAGCCTTCTGTCCAGGCACTTGCATTTGAAAGAGTGCTACATACTCGCAAGGTCGCTTCCGGAAAGCCTCATCACTTATACATATATTCTTTCCTGTGATGAGGAAGAGTACTCGCGATACTTGGCGTACACAAAACAAAAAGCCTACAGAGTGTTAAACCGCAGCTTTACCGTAGGAGATTCAAAAGTGAGGCTAAGATGGACAGGCTCTATTGAATTAGAGAAAGAGCCTGAACTAAAGAAAGCTTTGGAATTGTTTACGAGCTAGAAGAGCTGAAATTGAGGGCTCCTTATCGGATAGGCGAGTTGAGGTAGCAAGTCCAGCAATGGTGTCCCACTATGTCAAAGACTTGCGTAACTTGCTCAACAACAGCTCGCTGTCTGAAAGAAAAGCTTTCATTCGAAGCTTTGTCAAAGAAGTGAAAGTAACCGAGGATAACGTGCTGCTAACTTATGCTATGCCACTTGCTCCTGGAGGGACTTCAGTAGAAAAGCTAGGAGTTCTGTCTACCGTACAGAATGGTGGGCCATTGTGGATTCGAACCACAGACCCCAGTCTTATCAGGACTGTGCTCTAACCAACTGAGCTAATGGCCCTTTAGTTAAAATATAGCCTCTATAAGAAGTGACTGTCAAGCTAAAGAGGCAACAGAACCT
>CAYTBB010000001.1:0-71671 GCA_964435965.1 uncultured Dehalococcoidales bacterium | reverse complement strand
TAACAATCTGCCAAAATCCCTGCCGGGTAAGCCGACCACCACGCCGATTGAGAAATAGCGCTTTTTCCTTTTCATCATATAATAAATCAAGTCTCGCATCCTCAAGGAAATTTTTTAATAACTGGTTTATGTGATGGTCAAAGGGGATCCGCCTTTTAGAGCTACTATGGGCACAGTGTACACAAGAGCGCTCCAAGTCTATATCCTTCACATTTAGAGATACTAGCTCACTAGCACGTAAACCAGTAGCGTAAAGTAACTCTAACATCACCACATTTCTCTTGGCTTCTGGAGTGGATAGTTTTTTTGGCTCTCCCAGCAAACGCTGATACTCAGACGGAGACAAAAATTTAGGCGGATGCTTGCTAACTCGAGGAGAAATTAAATTCCTTGTTGGATTCTCTTTTAGCTTGCCTGAATCAACCATAAATTTAAAAAAAGATTTGGCAGAGGCTACTTTGCGAGCTACTGTAGCAGTGGAATATCTCCTTTCCCTGAGGTTAAGCAGATAGCTCTTTAAAAGCTCGCCGCTTGACTTAATTATTCCTTTTGCTCTCTCTGCTTCAATGTAAGCCATTAGCTGGTTCAAATCATTACGATAAGCAGCTAAGGTACTCTGTGAACAATTTTTCTTCGTAGCTAGATACTCAAGGAAAGTCTTAATATCTTCCTTCATTAAATCTTATTTTAACATAACTCAGACCATTTTTGTCGCTATGTAAGCTTCCTGTTACAATAAATTTACTGTGAAAGCACAATTAGAAGAACAAGTAAAGGCTTTACCGGCAAGCCCGGGAGTTTACTTATTCAAGGATGATCTGGGTAAGGTTATTTATGTAGGTAAGGCGGCCAATATTAGCAATCGAGTAAAAAGTTATTTTGGTGCCTCTGGTAGCTTGTCATCAAAAATTCAGCAGTTGGTGTTGAAGGTAAATGACCTCGAGTTTATGGTTACGGACACTGAGCAAGAAGCACTTATCTTAGAATGCAATCTGATAAAGAAATATCACCCGAGGTACAATGTGCGCCTTAAAGACGACAAGACCTTCCCCTACCTTAAGATAGATATTAGTGAAGATTGGCCAGGCGTTTACATCACCCGCCGTTTTAAGGGTGGTGGAGCCAGGTACTTTGGGCCTTTTGCTAGTGCTGGGTCAGTACGTAAAACCTTGAAGCTGGTAAAGAAAATCTTTCCCTTTCGCTCTTGTACCAGGTCCATTGATGGCACAGATAAGCGACCTTGTCTCGACTATTATATTCACCGCTGTCTTGGGCCATGCATTGGCGCGGTGAGTAAACAGGAATACCGGGAGGTAATAAACCAAGTTATTTTATTTTTGCAAGGTAAACAGGAATTGGTGCTTCATGAGTTAAACAACAAGATGAGAGCATCGGCCCAGCAACTTCAATTTGAAAAGGCGGCTTTGCTCCGTGACCAAATTCTGGCAATAGAGAGAGTCATAGAGGGGCAGAGGATTGCTATTGCCTTGAAGGGCGAGCAAGATGTCATTGCTATGGTGCAAAATGAGGGGCAGGCTTATGTGGAAGTCTTTTTCATCCGCAATAACAAGCTTATTGGCCGTGACCATTTCATCATGGAAGGCATTCATGATGAAATGCCCGGTCAAATAATGGCAAGTTTCGTAAAGCAATATTATGCCTCAGCTTCCTATATACCATCAGTAATATTACTTCAATATCCCGTAGACGAAATGTCAGTGCTGGCTGACTGGCTTAAGGAACGAAGGGGAGGGAAGGTAAAACTTCAGGTGCCACAGCGAGGAGCTAAAAAACGGCTAGTAAATATGGTAGCTGAAAACGCCGCTAAAGGTTTGCTATTGGCTAAAGCTAAGCAAATAAATTTAGAGGCTATAACTTCAGACTTGCAAGAGCTAAAAGATAGGCTTTGCTTGCCAAGAATCCCGCTGAGGATAGAAGGTTATGATATTTCCGATATTCGAGGCACATTAGCTGTGGGCAGCATGGTTGTTCTGGAAAAGGGCTTACCCAAACCAAGTCTCTATCGTCGTTTTCGAGTGAAAATGGTGACTAGGGCTGATGATTATGCCATGATTCAAGAGATATTAAGACGACGCTTCAAGAGAGGCATAGCTGGTGAGGGTAGCTGGGCAGTTATGCCTGACCTTATCCTTATTGACGGTGGCAAAGGGCATCTAGCCACTGCCTTAGAAGCAAGGCAAGAGTTAGGAGTTGATTCTATTCCCATGGCTAGTCTGGCTAAAGAAAATGAGGATGTCTTCATACCAGGCAAGCCTGCCCCAGTTGATATAGCTAAAAATTCTCCTGCCCTTTACATACTGCAAAGGGCAAGGGATGAAGCACATCGCTTCGCTGTAAGTTATCATCAAAAATTGCGGAGTAAGAGGGGCACAGCCTCCATCCTAGATGACATTCCTGGGATTGGTCCGAAACGGAAGAGAGCCTTGTTGAAGGAATTTGGCTCAATCGAGGCCGTTAAAGAGGCTTCAATTAGTCAGCTTAGCTACGTGGAAAGAATAACCCCAGCTCTAGCTCAGAGGATCAAGCAATATTTATAAATTTTGTTAAGGTCAAGGCATTCCTGACTGCAAAAGCTTCGGCATCGTTATTGAAATAGATGTAAACAGCTTTGACTTTTTCACCTAGCTGCGCAATTTTCTGTGCCCATTGAGAAAGCTCCTCGTCAGAGTAACAGCTTGAATATAAGCTAGCACTGCCGTGGAAACGGATGTAGGCGAAGTCGCTAGTGGCTACAAGAGGGCAAGTAAAGCCAGGCATATCAAAGACGCACAAGGCAGCCTTGTATTGTTGTAAGATGTGGAAGATAGAATCGTCGAGCCAGGACTCGTGGCGAAATTCAAACACATGTTGATATTTTTGAGGTAATGAAAATAGGAAACTTCCCAATACCTCAGCATTGCGTTTCATGTTAGGTGGTAGTTGGTATAGAAGGGGGCCTAGCTTATCTTGGAGCAAACAAGCCCGTGATAAGAAGTCTTCCACTGCTGAGCCCAAATTTCTCAATCTTTTTATATGGGTAATGAAGCGGCTTACCTTGACGGCAAAGACGAAGTTTTCAGGTGCAGATTCCCGCCAGGTGGCGAAAGCCTTCTGAGAAGGGAGATGGTAAAAGCTGTTGTTAAGCTCTACAGTGTTGAATTGCTTGACATAAAATTGTAGCCATTTCGACTTGGGTAACCCTTCAGGGTAGTAAAGGACACGCCAGTGGTTATAATGCCAGCCGCTAGTACCAATATAATATTTTGGCGATAGCTCGTTACCCATTTTCAGTATGATTTTGAATTTCCACTCATTATATATTATACTACTGAACGGGAGCTTCTTGGTGACTAGAGCGGAGTGGAACCACCCGTTCCCATCCCGAATACGGAAGTGAAACGCTCCAGCGCAGACGATACTTGAGGGGCAACCCTTTGGGAAAATAGGCCGTTGCCAGGAAGCTTCTCTTTATTTCAATTGCGCCAAATCGAATCGCATTCCATCCCGAGCAGCTATAACTGTAATTCCAGTTTCCATGGTTAATTTTTGGGCTAATTCCCAAGGCTTAGCTCGCCACATGGTCATGCCAAAATGAGTAAGTATGGCTGTCTTTGGTTTTATTTCTTTGATTATTCCCTTGGCCTCGGGAAGAGATAAGTGATCAATGGGAGCTCTGGGAGTTAACCTGACAACATTGATAATCACTAACTCTCCCACATAATAACTAGGTAACTCATCAAAATATTTAGTATCAGTAATCCAAGAGAAGGTGTGTCGTGGCGTTCGAAAGATAAAACCATACGTTTCCACAGGATGCTTATGCCTAATTGGCGTCTCAAAAGAAATGTTAGCTAATTTGTAGGAGCCCCCCTCAGTCAAAATTTCTACTCTTTCGGGGTAGGAGCGCAAATAAGATAAGATAACAGGCTCTTGATTTAAAGTATCAGCAGGAGTAAAGACTGTCCCCCGCTTTTTTCTGCCGCCATCGGTCATAGCCTCGATCATAATGTTAATATCTCCACTGTGGTCTAAATGCTTATGCGATAAAATAATAGCTTCCAGTTTAGAGGGGTCAAGTTTCCTCTTAACAGCTTGGACTAAACTGCCAGGGCCGGGATCGAGAAGTATTTGAGTGTTGCCAAGGCTAAGCCAGGCACCCCCGGAAGCTAGAAATTGGCGGGTAACTACAAATCTAGCGCCGGCAGTGCCAAGAAAAGTTATCACATCAGATAATTCAGCCACGGGTAAATTATATCAAGAAAACCTGCTAAAATAGTTGCAGACCGTTTAATTGTGACCCTGAACAAGAGTGAAGGGCTCAAGATGGCAGGTGGGATTACTAGGCGAGAATAATTGGAGACGTATGGCAAAACCGGAAATAGAGATTGCAGACCTGATAAAAGAATGCCAAGCCAGAACAGGAAAGTTAGTTACCATTGGTACAGCCGAGTCAGCTACTGGTGGCAGGATAGCTGATAGGTTAACCAACGTGCCCGGTAGCTCCGGCTATTTTAAAGGCTCTTTGGTAGCATATAGCAATGAGGTAAAAATCAATGTTCTCGGAGTGAGAAAGGAAACTATAGAAAATTATGGGGCTGTCAGTTCGCAAACAGCCATAGAGATGGCTGAAGGTGGTAGAAGGCTATTAGATGTAGATATATGTGTTTCTAATACTGGGATCGCTGGACCCTCAGGTGGTAGCTCTGAGAAACCTGTGGGGCTATTTCACATTGGCTTAGCGGCTAAAGACGGTAGCCTGAGCCAAAAATGTATCTTTCAGGGAAACCGAGGGGAAAACAAGAGAGAGGCTGCCGAGGCAGCGCTGAGTATATTGAGGCAATACCTAGTACAATGCATCAGCAAGCTGAAAAAGGGCTAGTTCTGGTTAGGGAGAAGCAAAGTCCGGCTGGTTACAAACAATAAGGGATAGTATTTATAGTGAAGTGGAAGCCTGAACATGGCAACGTTTGATTTAAACGAAATAAAGTCGCAAGCAAAAAAGAATTTTACCGAGGCTTGGGTATCAACAGGAAAACTTATTCCAAAGGGTACCAAAATCTCTCTAGAAAGGAAAGGGAAACCTCACCTTGTGCGCCAATTGGTTCAACAATCGAGGGAAATCCTGTTAAATCTTGGCTTTGATGAAGTTGAGAATCTTACAATTTTGCCCGATTATGATGTCTCTAAGCAGTATGGCCCGGAGGCTCGGCTTATCCTTGACAGAGTTTTTTATTTGGCTGAATTACCTCGCCCTGAGATAGGGCTGAGTGCCCAAAAAATAGCTCAAATAAAGGAGATAGCAGGAGAAATTGAAAGTGAGAAATTGAGGTCAATTCTTAGAAGGTATAAGAAGGGAGAAATCGAGGCAGATAACCTCATTGAGGAGTTCATTGCTGGACTGGATATCACTGACAACCAAGCTACAGGGCTTCTAGACAAGGTTTTTCCTGAGCTAAAAAAGCTACGACCGTTACCTTCTAATAAGACTTTAAGAAGCCATATGACAGCTACATGGTTTCACACTTTAGCAGCGTTGCAGGACAAAGCTAAATTTCCGCTGGCCTTATTTTCGGTAGGGCCTCGATACCGCAATGAGCAAAGGGAAGATGCTCACCATTTGCGGATTCATCATTCAGCATCAGTCGTAGTAATGGCCCCCAAAATGTCCTTGGATGCCGGAAGAGAAATAACCAAAGACGTCTTACGGCAATATGGCTTTGTAGATATCAAATTTGAGACAAAGATAGCAACATCTAAGTATTATGCGCCCGGCCAGGAGCAAGAGGCTTTCATTAACTACAAAGGGAATTGGCTCGAGGTTGCCGATATTGGCATGTACTCTCCTATATCCTTAGCAAACTTTAACATCCGGTATCCCGTATTTAATGCTGGCTTGGGGGTTGAGCGGCTAGCGATGATTCTATATGAAGTGGATGATATAAGGAAGCTGGCATATCCCCAATTTTCCATAGCTGAATATAGTGATGAAGATATAGCTAAGTCCATTACCTCTATAACAAGTCCCAAGACTGCCAAAGGAAAAAAGATAGCCAAGGCAATCGAGGAAACTGCCCGAAAGTATAAAGATGAGATTGCCCCATGTGAGTTTTTAGCCTGGGAGGATGACTCCATACAGGTAAAAGTTGTAGAAACGGAGACAGGTAAGAGGTTGATTGGTCCCGCTGGTTTTAACGAGATTTGCGTAGCTAATGGTAGCATCTATAGTGACGTTGTCCCCTCAGGAGTACATTCAGGTATAAACTACATGCGTGCTATAGCAATGGGGGCAGCAGCTTTAATAGAAAGCAGCGATGAAAACTTAACTTATCAGGTGAAAACAATAAAGCATCTCTCTGACCTTAATCTGCGAATTCCAGAGGCTATTCAGGAGTACATAGAAGGGCAGCAGAAGAAGATAGGAGTTGGTGGTGCTGTATTTGTAACCATAAAATCGCAGGCACTAAAAAGGAAAACTTCATGAAGCAGCCAACAAATAAAGCATTACAGAAACTTGGTGCATTACAAAGATTGCACAAAGGCCTTATAAATCTTATGCCTCTTCAAACGGGAGGCATTCTCACTGATGCTGCTAGGGAAGCATTAGTGGAATTTGGAGATGGGTATTCCGTGTGTGATTTTTGCCTTGGCAGCTTGTGCGAGATAACAAATCCTCCTGTCCGAGAGTTTGTGCGGGAACTTTTACCCCAATTTTTGGGTTGCGATGTTGCTACCATAACTCATGGGGCAAGAGAAGCTAAATACATGGTAATGCATTCTTTGGCCAAGCCAGGTGATTCAATCATTGTCGATAGTAGCAGGCATTACACTACAATTGTTGCCGCTGAAAGGGTAGGGTTGAATGTTATCGAAGTGCCTCACTCCGGTTATCCAGAATTCAGGATTGATGTTAACGATTACATACCAGTTATAAAAAAGAATAATCCTAAACTAATTTTATTAACTTACCCCGATGGCAATTATGGAAATCTTTCCGATGCCACAAAGCTAGGGAAAATTGCTCAAGAATATGGTATCCCTTATATCCTTAATGGTGCATATGCGGTGGGCAGAATGCCGATCAAAATGAACGATGTTGGAGCTGACTTCATTGTTGGTAGTGGACACAAAAGCATGGCTTCTGCCGGGCCTTGTGGAGTTTTGGGAATGAAAAAGAAGTGGGAAGAAATAGTATTGAGGAAATCTGAGGCATATAGCAATAAAGAGGTTGAGCTTCTTGGCTGTACCTTGAGGGGCGTCCCGCTGGTAACGCTTATGGCTTCCTTCCCTTATGTGAAAGAAAGGGTTAACCATTGGGCTGAGCAAGTATTAAAGGCGCAATGGCTTTCCACTGAACTTGAGAAATTGGGTTTTAAGCAGCTAGGAGAGAAACCGCATAGACATGACTTACTGCACTTTGAAGCTCCGATGCTCTATGACATCTCCAAGAATGTCCGAGAGAGGGGATATTTCCTGTACAAGGAGCTGAAGGGCAGAGGCATTTGGGGGCTGCAGCCGGGTCTGACAAAAGCTTTTAAACTCTCTACCTTTGCCGCTGATAAAGAACAGCTAGCTTTTGTCAGAGATTCCTTCAAAGCTATTCTAAGCAAATATAGTTGACACGAGAGTGCTGCGAAGATTCGGATGTCATTAGTAGAGTCGGAAATCAGGGGAGCAGAATTTATTAACCTATTTCGATTTCAAGCTAATTGAGTTGTGAAGATTTTTCCCCACCTCTGGCTATGAGCTTCTTTCAGTCGCTGGAAATGAGCTTGGAAGGGGGCCAGAGTAATAGTATCTGTGCTCATAAGCACAGCGTCTTCGCCGTTATCTGAATAATACCTTGGGCGCTTGCCCGCTACTCGAAATCCATATTTCTTATAAAGTGCCTGGGCTATCTCATTAGAAGCACGCACTTCTAAGGTGATTACATTGGCATGTATTTGAGTAGCCACCTCAATAACTGAAATGAGCAGTCCTTCGCCTATTCCCTTGCGGCGATAATTATTTCTTACCGCAATAGCGATGATATGTGCCTCATTTAGCATAATCCAGAAGCCAGCGAAGCCAACTATGTATTCTTTACTATAGAGGTTGTTTCGCACCGCGCTCGTGCTAATAGCTAAATGGTGATGGCCCAAGAGGCGTTTGAGCCAGGACTTTTTTTGCATATCTTCCCGGCTTGGTTTTGGTCCAGTCCCCTTCTCAATGCAAGCTACTATGTAGTGGGCTAATGAATTGTGAATCTCCTGCTTATATGAAGTGTAAGGGCGAAACAGCGACTCGCCAGGGAAAGCCTCGCGGTCAATCTCAGTTACCTGGGGAATATCCTCATCCTCTATAGGGCGAAGAAGGTAAGTTACTTCTGGCATTGGTTAAATTTTAACATAGCTGGTGATACAAGGCATATCGCTTCAGAGGCTACCCTGCTATAATAAAATTATAGGTGTGAGAGCTAATTCGTTAAATCTTCGCGTTCAGCTAGCTCCTTGTCATCCTAAAGGGTTAATGCTGGATAATCCAGTGATGACAGCTTCGGGCACTTTTGGTTATGGCACGGAATATAGCGGGCTTATTGACATACAGAAGCTAGGGGCAATTGTTTGTAAAGGCACTACTCTTATGCCAAGGAAGGGCAATCCTCAACCGCGATTGGTGGAAACGGAGAGTGGCTTGCTTAATTCTGTAGGTTTGGAGAATATTGGCGTTGATGCCATGATCAGGGATAAAGCCCCCATATGGGCAAGCTGGCGAATTCCTGTCATTGTTAACGTTGCCGGAGAAACAATTGATGAATATGCTAGTGTAGCGGCCAAGTTGGAAGGCATACACGGGGTAAGCGGCATTGAATTAAACATTGGCTGCCCTAATATTTCAGCGGGTGGAATTGAGTTTGGAGTAAACCCAAAACTTGCTGCTGAAGTAACTTCAGCGGTTAAGGCTGTGACCAGCTTGCCCGTCGTGGTAAAACTAAGCCCTAATGTAACTGATATTAAGGAAATTGCTTTAGCAGTGGAAAGTGCTGGAGCTGATGCCATATCTTTGATCAACACGGTGAAAGGGATAGCGATTGACATAAGTAAAAGAAAACCGTGCTTAGGGAATATTACTGGTGGACTTTCTGGTCCTGCTATCAAACCCATAGCACTTTATATGGTGTATGAAGTAGCTAAGGTCGCGCATATCCCATTGATAGGTTGCGGTGGTATTGGTTGTGCTGCAGATGCCTTAGAATTCATTATGTGTGGGGCTAGCGCAATACAAGTTGGTAGCACCAATTTAACCAACCCTCGTGCCAGCCTTAATATATTGGAAGGAATAAAGCATTTTATGAGCGATAAAGGAATCCACAATTTAGCTGAGCTGATTGGTGTTGCTCAGGTTTAATTACCGGAAGATTTACTCCGGCCCAACCGGTTAGCCAGGCCGGAGCATCTGCCTATTTCTTTTCTGGGGTACCTCTACTCGAAAAGGCGGTTAGCAAGTCCATAGGTAAGGGGAAAAGAATGGTATTGCTTCTTTCCGTGGCAATGCCTGCTAGTGTTTGCAGATAGCGAAGTTGTAGGGATGCGGGTTGCTTGGACATGACTTCAGCAGCTTGAGCTAGCTTTTCAGCTGCCTGGTATTCACCTTCAGCGTGAACAACCTTGGCTCGCCTGTCTCGCTCAGCTTCAGCCTGTGCCGCCATAGCCCGTTTCATATTTTCGGGCAATTGTACCTCCTTAGTTTCTACCATGCTTACTTTTATCCCCCAGGGGTCTGTGCCTTCATCAACGATTTTTTGCATCTTTTCATTAAGTCTATCTCGATGAGCTAATAACTCGTCTAATTCGGATTGCCCGACAATATTCCGCAGGGTAGTCTGGGCAAGTAAGTGGGTCGCCTTGGCAAAGTCATATACTTTGAGAACGGCATTTGCCGCATCAACTACCCGAAAGTAAACTACGGCATCAACTCTGACGGTAACATTGTCCACAGTCATGCATTCCTGCTCCGGAACATCCATAGTGATTACACGAAGGTCAACCCTCCTTATACGCTCAAGGAAAGGTATGAGGATGACAAGCCCTGGCCCCCTCAGGCCAACGAATCTGCCCAGTCGGAAAACAGCTCCCCTTTCATATTCTTGAACGATCTTGATAGCATTTGACAGAAGTAGTATTACTGCTAGGGCGATAATAATGTAAAAAACCCAACCCGTTACCATGTTATTTGTCCTCCTTTTCTTTAGATTTTTTTGTTACCCACAATTTCAAGCCTGCTACTTTAGTTATGACCACCTCCTCATCAGGTTTTATTTTACTCCCCTCAGCTATGGCTGTCCAAAGCTCGCCTTCAGCCAGAACTGTGCCTGTAGGATTGAGCTCTGTTTGCGTTACAGCCACTTTTCCCACCATATTCTCTACACCAGCGGTGAGTTTCCGCCTTTGACCTTTAACGATAGCAAAAATGACGAAGATAACAAAGGCGGCGGCAAAAATTATGACTACAATAATAGGCCCTGTTATTCCCATAGATAGTGCTTCTGATACTTTAAATAACGCTTTAGATAACGCCTTAAATAGTGCTTCTAACTCTTCAGGTAATGATTCGACAAAGGGCGATTCCATGAATAGCAAACTACCCTCCTATTCTTTAGATTTTTTTGCCACCCACAATTTCAGTTCTTCTACTTTGGTTATGACCACCTTCTCATGTGGTTCTATTTTACCCCCTTCAGCTATGGCTGTCCAAAGTTCGCCTTCAGCTAGAACTGTGCCTGTGGGGTCTAGAGGCGTTTTGGCTATAGCTAGCCTCCCCACCATTCCCTCAGGGCCAGTAGCTTTGCGGCGTCTCTGTCCTCTAATGATAGCACCAATGACAAAGATACCAAAGGCGGCAATGGCAGCTGTGACGCCGGCAATTAGCCCACGATTTACTTCTATTCCTGGACTATAGCTGAATAAGATTAGGGAGCCAACAACCAGCGAGATTATACCTCCAGCGGTAAATAGACCAAAGCTAGCGGTGAAATACTCGGCGACGAAAAGTCCAACGGCAAGCAGAATAAGCGCTATACCCCCCCAGTAAGCATTAAGTACTCCCAAGGAGTAAAACGCCAGGAATAAGCTTATGCCACCGGCTACCCCGGGAATAACCATCCCTGGGTTGGAAATCTCAGTGATTAGCCCTATGGTAGCCAGAGTAAGCAGGATGTAGGCAATATTTGGGTCACTTATGGCTTGCAAGAACTGCTCAATGGCATTCATTTCATTTCTAATTGTCTCGTAGCCCGTAGTGTTAATAGTAACTTCCTCGCCATTGGCTAAAGTAACTCTCCAGCCATTGATTTGGGAAATAAGGCTTTCTAAATTATCAGCTCTCATATCAATAAGGTTAGATTCCAGGGCATCAACATCAGTAAAGGATTTACTTTCTGTCACGGCTAGCTCAGCTTCTTCCATATTGCGACCCCGCTCCTCGGCAATGGTCCTCATCCATTTAGCCGAAAATTCGACTATCTTCTCCATTTGGGCTTCCGGTATTTCCTCTCCCCCGGCAGCTACAGGATGGGCAGCACCAATAGTGGTGCCCGATGTCATAGCGGCTATATGAGCAGATAAAGTAATGAAAGTTCCCGCTGAAGCAGCCCAGGCACCTTTAGGGGAAACGTAAACTACTACAGGCACATCGGCATTCATAATTCTCTGGACTATTTTCTCCGTTGCGGTGAGAAGCCCTCCTGGCGTATTTAATTCAATAATGCAAACAGTAGCATTCTCATCTTCAGCCTGGCTAATACCTCGATCAATGTAATCAGCCACCACTGGCACAATAGTGCCTTCCACATGAAGGATTTCAATCGTTGGACTGGAAGCGCTAATTATGCTGCCTCCCAAAGCCCCAACTATTGTGATTATAAACAAGGCAAGAAGGAAAATCCTGAGCAAAGTTCTATTCATCTAGCTTTCTAAACCTCAAGTTAATTATAAACTAAGCACCAAAAAGCAACAAATTTTAGGGTATTTATTTTGTCACCCTGAGCGGTATGAGATTCTTCGCTACGCTCAGAATGACAGGTAGGTATGGTTAAACAACCTCGAATTTATCATTGAAGGCCGACATAGCTTAGTGTAGAATAGAGCGACTCAATAAGTCAAAAAAATGGAAAGCAAAAAATGTAAAGGAATGCGGGACTTGCTTCCTGAGGATATGGTGCGCTTTCGGCATATCGAAGATGCGTTTCGAAATTGCTGTGGTAAGTATGGGTATCAAGAGGTAAGAACACCGACCTTAGAATACCTCCATCTATTTACGGCTGCGGGAACGCTTACTCCAAGTATGCTAGGCAAAGTATACTCCTTTCTTGATTGGAATGGCTGGAGCGGTGAGAGAGTGGTCTTGCGACCAGACGGCACTATTCCCGTAGCCCGACTTTATATTAACAATCTAAGTGAACACGAGATAGCTAAACTTTTCTATATGACTAATATCTTTGCCTTTGAAGAAACAGGCCGGGAGAACAGGGAGAGGTGGCAGTGTGGCGCTGAGTTTTTAGGCGGTACTAAATTGGCAGCGGATGCCGAGATAATTTCGTTGGTTAAAGAGGTTGTACATAAACTTGGCTTGGCTAACATTAGATTACAATTATCTCATGCTGGCTTGGTGAAGGCAGTGATTAAAGAACTTAAGCTTGGCCCGGGCGAAGAGGCTAAAGTAACAAGCCGTGTTTTAGATGGAGATTGGCAAGCATTAATGGAGGGAAAATCAACTAGACCTGAACTGGATAGACTTCTACCTTTGCTTCTAAGCCTAAAGGGAAAGTCAAGTGGTTTCTTGCAGAATACAAAAGCTTTGTGCCAGCAAGCTTCATCGGATTTCAAGTCTAGTATGGAGGATTTCATAAACATCACCACATTGCTAGACAGCCTGAACTGTAATTATGAAATTGATATCACGGCAATACGCGGTTTCGAGTACTACACCGGAATTTGCTTCCAGTTATTAGCTGATAGGGAGAAAATAGGTGGGGGAGGAAGGTATGATGACCTTATTCCCTTTATGAGCGGGAAAAGCATTCCTGCTTGCGGCTTTGCCCTTTATATTGACCCGATAATGAAATTGCTTCCATTGGAAAGCGAAGAGGGCACCGAATCTAGAATTTTAATTAAGGGTGAGGAGTCAACCCCGGAGATAGTGAGAACATGCTTCACTCTAGCTCAATCGCTTCGTGAGGCGAAATGCACGGTGGGAATCGCCTTCACTGAACGAGAGCCATCTAACTATCGCTGGGTTATCTCAGTTACTAAGAAGCCGTCTCCGTTTGTGCTCATAGATCGTCAGCAGAAGCAGCGGAGAGATGTAGCCTCCGTGGCGGAGATTCTTAATATATTAGGCAGGTAAAATCATCTGTGGAATACCAACCGTGCCATATCAAACTCGCCTTGCCTAAAGGTAGGTTCTTACTGACTACGGCTAACTTGCTTAAAGGGGCAGGGGTGGGCATTAAAGGCTACAGCAATAAGACGAGGCGATATCGCCTTCAATCGAGAAGGTTCTCTTGGCTTTCGGCCAAGGTATTTCAGGAGAAAGATATTCCCATGCAAGTAGCCATAGGCAATTATGACCTGGGAATATGTGGCTTGGATTGGGTTGAGGAACTTTTGGCGAGGTATCCAGCGAGCGCCTTAGTAAAAATATCAAGTCTAAATTACGGTGAGGGTGGTGTATATGCGGTGGCCAGCTACCAAGCAGGGATATCCAATCTTGACGGATTGTTAGCCAAGCGGGATAACTGGCGCATAGTAAGCGAGTACCCTAATTTAGCTCAAGTTTTTGCCTTAAATCTCAGGATGAAGGCCTTTAAGATTTTCCCGGTGTGGGGAGCTGCTGAAATTTATCCCCCAGATAGTGCTGATCTGGCAATACTGTGGGCAAGGAATGAAAATGAGATAAAGGAGCAAAGTTTGGTTCCCCTAATAAAGTTACTCCCGGTCACAGCCTTTCTAATCGCTAACCGAGAAAGCTTGGAGAATAAAGATCTGAGCCAGATATTGAATTGTTTCAGCAATGTTATTGCAAGCCGAAATAATGTTGTTACAAGCCCTAGTACGGTCATTGCGAGGAGTGAAGCGACGAAGCAATCTCATTGGCAAGCGAAGGAAATAAAGCTAGCTTTGCCTGATGGACATCAGCAACCACCTACGGCGCAGTTTTTGAAGCGAAGTGGGCTTAACATTCAGGGGTATACAGAGGAAGTATTGAACCGTCGCCCCTCCTCCGATTTAGATTGGCTTGGCATTAAGGTAATCAGACCTCAGGATATGCCTCTTCAAGTGGCTAATGGCAATTTTGATTTAGCCATAACCGGTAAGGATTGGTTGCTGGAACACCTCTATCGTTTCCCCTCAAGCCCAGTGAAGGAGTTGCTTGATCTGGGCTTTGGTATGGTTAAAATTGTGGCTGCAGTGAGTCAAGATATGCCTATAACCGACGTTGCTGACTTAAGATCGCTTATTCAAAGTGGTAAACTTACTCTATTAAGAGTAGCTTCAGAATACGTAAACATCGCTGATAAGTATCTTCGAGATAACTATATCAACCCGTGCAAGGTAATCCCAACTTGGGGAGCGAGTGAAGTTTTCCTGCCCGAGGATGCCGATTTGCTCATTGACAATACCCAAACTGGGAAAACACTGGCGCAACATGACTTAAAAGTTATCGATGTGCTTTTCAAATCCACTGCTTGTCTAATCGGAAACAAAGGCAGCCTTGACTTCCCTGGTAAAAAGGAGAAGATTGAATTTCTTATTCAAACATTACGCAGAGGGCTCTCATGATTAACTCTCCCTTTTGTCATTGCGAGCCAATTCTCCTCTCCCTTGACGGGGGAGGATTAAGGTGAGGGTGAAAAGATTATCATGATAAGAGTCAAAGGATTTAATAAGGCAAGACAATTGCTGACCAGAAAAACTTTCCTGGAATCTTTCATTGTCTCGCCACAAGTGGCAACACAAATAAAGCACGTCTTTGGAGAAGAGCTTTCCCCCAAAGAAGTAGTGGAACGTATCATTGGCGACGTTCGTGATAAAGGCGATGAAGCTCTTTTCCATTACGCTAAAAAGTTAGATGCTGTCGAACTTGATTCCTTAGGGGTAGGCAAGCAAGAAATTTCAGCAGCTTACGATATGGTAGGCAAGGAACTTGTCTCAGCACTCGAATTAGCAGCTAAGAGAATACGAGATTTCCATCTTGCTTGTGCCTGTAAGAGTGGCACTATATTTGTTAATCAATATTTAGCCAGGCAAGTCCAGCCGCTAGATAGAGTGGGTTTATATATTCCCGGTGGTACTGCTACCTATCCATCTACGGTGCTAATGACAGCCATGCCAGCTAAGATAGCTGGGGTCAGGGAGATTATCGTGGCTTCGCCACCTGGTAAAAATGGCAGCATCCCGTCACCTACTCTAGTAGCTGCTGATCTTGCAAAGGTCGATCGTATTTTCAAAGTTGGCGGGGCTCAAGCTATCGCTGCCTTAGCTTTCGGGACTGAGTCAATACCCAAAGTGGACAAAATCTGTGGCCCTGGCAATATCTTTGTGACCTTGGCTAAGAAGATGGTCTATGGCAACGTAGCTATTGATGGACTTCAAGGACCAAGCGAGATAGTGATTGTGGCTGATGAGACAGCTAACCCTTCACTTTGCGCCGCTGACCTTCTAGCTCAAGCTGAGCATGACCCTTTAGCGCAGACGATTTTGATTACTACTTCATCTGGTCTGGCTAATCAAGTTGATAGAGAGGTGGTAGCGCAATTAGGGAAGCTGAAACGCCGCTCTATCACTACCCAGGCTATTGATAGAGGAATGATTATATTGGTCAATAACTTTGATGAGGCTATCGAACTGGTCAACCTTTATGCTCCAGAGCATCTTTCTCTCATGGTATCTGATGCCTCCTCCATAATGCCCAAGATTCATAATGCGGGCTGTATTTTTATTGGAGAAGATTCACCAGTGGTTTTAGGGGATTATATTGCTGGTCCATCACATGTATTGCCTACCCAAGGCAGTGCTCGCTTTAGCTCCCCTTTAGGTGTTGAGGACTTTCTAAAGGTTACCAATGTCATCGCCTTAGACAAGGCGGCTATGAGAGAACTAAGCCAAGCAGCCATGGTAATGGCTAAAGCTGAAGGGCTGGATGCGCACGCTCAAGCGATAGAAAAAAGGATGAGAGCCAAATAAAAGATTAAAATGCAAAAGGCAAAAATGCAAAGCAAAAATAAAAAAGTTACATTTTGAGTTGTCATTTTGATTTTTTCATTTTTAACATTTGGTTTTAGTTGAGATGGCTATGAAAGAACTAATCAGGCCTGAATTGATAACTATGAAAAGCTATACCCCTATTGAGCCAATGGATATTTTGAGCCAGCGGGCTGAATTATCTGTAGAAAGGATAATTAAACTCGATGGCAATGAGAACCCTTACGGGTGCTCCCCCAGAGTCTATCAAGCTTTAGCTAACTACCCTTACTATTATATCTACCCCGACCCGGAACAAAGAAGGCTTAGACAAGCCTTAGAGAAATATACCGGCTTAAATCGTGAGCACATTGTTTGCGGCAGCGGCAGTGATGAAATAATTGATCTTGTTCTGAGGCTTTTCCTTAAACCTGGTGACAAGGTTGTCAATTGTCCACCAACATTTGGTATGTATCCCTTTAGTACTGAGGTATGCGGTGGCAAGGTAGTTGATGTACCTAGAGATGGAGATTTTGCTATCGATTTAGCTGGCATTAAGAGCGTATTGGATAAAAAGACCAAGGTCATCTCTGTTGCTTCACCTAATAATCCTGCGGGCAACATTATTACTGGGCAGGAGATAATGGAACTTGTCAACACCGGGAAAATTGTGATGGTGGATGAAGCTTACTTTGAGTTTAGCAACGTCACTGTGGCTAATTTAGTGCCCAACTACTCCAACTTGATAGTGCTGCGTACATTCAGCAAATGGGCTGGGCTAGCCGGTTTACGAATAGGCTATGGCATCTTCCCTACTGAAATCGCCAGCTACCTTATGAAGATTAAGCAACCATATAATGTTAATGTCGCAGCACAGGCAGCCGCCTTAGCTTCTTTGTCAGATATAGAGTATCTTCGTGGCAATGTAGCAAAAATAGTTGCTGAGCGGGAGCGATTATTTGGCAAATTAAAAGAGCTAGAATGGCTAAAACCCTATCCTTCCAGTGCTAATTTTATCCTCTGCTCCTTACACTGTCATTCCGTGGGGTTAGCCGAAGCCCTGGGCAAAGCGAAGGGACAGCGACCGAGGAATCTCACTCAGGGCAAGCTCGGCGAAGAATCTCCGGCTAAAGAGATTTGGCGTTTGCTGCAAAAAAGAGGCATCTTTATCCGCTATTTTGATAGCCCACGATTAAGAAATTACCTGCGAATAAGCGTGGGTAAACCTGAGGACACCGATGCCTTAATTGGGGCATTAAAGGAAATAAAATCAAAAGGAGTTTAAAAAATGGCTGAAAGGAAAGCAGTAGTAACTCGTGAAACTGCAGAAACAAACGTCAGGGTGGAGCTGAATATTGATGGCAGCGGGCAATTCGAGATAACTACGGGCGTAAGGATGTTTGACCATCTTCTCACTCAACTAGCTCAGCATGGAGTATTTGACATAAAACTCTCAGGCACAAGTGCCGACCAGCACCATGTAGTCGAGGATGTAGCTATTGCTCTGGGTAAAGCCTTGAATCAAGCAATAGGAGAAAAGCGAGGCATTACCCGAATGGCACATGCTACCGTGCCCATGGATGAAGCTCTGGCAGCAGTAGCAGTGGATATAGGGGGAAGAGCCTACAGTGTGATAGAAGCATCCTTCAGCGAAGCTAGCATAGGTGATTTGGAAGCTGATTTAGTCCGCCATTTTTTAGTTTCCTTCGCTTCCGAAGCCAAAATTAACCTTCATGCCAAAGTGCTCACTGGCGTCAACGACCATCACAAGGCTGAAGCTTTATTTAAAGCCTTAGGCCGAGCCCTGGATTCAGCCACCCGCATTGATGAGCGAATTCTGGGCAGAGTGCCTAGTACGAAGGAGGTCATTGAGAGCTAAAGACCTCTCCTAGCATCCCAAGGAATTGATATACTTCTTTCGGTGAATACAGGAAATACCGGGCTGGAGGCTTAGTAGTCTCTTCGCCTACGAAAATGGAAATCCCGCCATTCATATCTACCGTGCGAAAGCCATCGTAATCGGTTACATCATCGCCAAGGAATAGCATCAACGGTTTATCCTCACCAGTAAGTTTTTGAGCGATGAACTCTATTGCTTTACCTTTATCCCAATCTGCTGCTGGCCTTATATCGTATGCCTTTTTGCTTGGAGTGATTCTTATCTGACCTGAAGCAAGAGAAGGTTTAACGATTTCAGTGAAAATCTTGTTCAATTCATCTAGCTGTGATTCATCTACCAGTCGATAGTGCAGGCTTAATGTTAGCTCTTTATTATCTATTCTAGCTCCTTTAATGCCCGCTATAGCTTTACTAATATCTTGACATAAAGAACGTAGCAAAGGGATTGCCTGCTTAGCGGCCGTATTAACAAAACTAATACTTGGTCCTTCTATCTCCAAACCATGGTTCGCAGCATAGACAATGTCCTTGATACCTACTCTTTGTTGCAGATCCCCTATGGTTCTGCCACTTATAATTCCTAAAGTCAGGCGGGGATTGTTAGCCAGACCTTGCAGGCACTCTTTCATCTCTGGTGATAAGTGGGCTAATTCGGGCCTTTCTACGATGGGGGTTAAGGTACCATCATAATCAATCAGCAGTAGTATGTGCGTTGCTTCCCTGATCCTGACAGCAACAACATTCCAGTAAGAGAGGAGATGTTTCATGCCATGTTTGTAGCTACGACAATTTTGCTAATTCCGAGAAAATATCGGCTGCCCATCTATAGATATTGCTCTTCTTAACTATGCTTCTTTTCCTTCTCATCCGTTTGCGCCTTTCTGATTTAGGCATATCCAGAGCTTCCTTAATTGAGGCAGCAAATTGGTCAATGGCAAGAGGATTTATTAATAAAGCATCGTCAAGCTCTCTGGCAGCTCCAGTGGATGAGCTTAATATTAAAATGCCATCGTTATCACTCTGGCTGGCAACGAATTCCTTGGCCACCAGATTCATTCCATCATGCAGCGAACTCACTATGCATAAATCCGCTATGCATCTTAGAGCTGCCAATTTATTAGGGGGCGAAGGTCCAGGTAGAGTGATTATGGGCTTCCAAGCCCCCAAAGCATGTTTCTGGTTTATCTTTGTCACCAGTGCATCTACATCTTCTCCTAGTTTTCTATAACTTGAGATTTGGGTACGGCTGGGCACCTGCGCTTCTATAAAGACCGCTTTCCCCTTATACTCTGGCCAGTTGTCTAGAAAGCGCTCTATAGCCATCAGCCTTTGAGGAATTCCTTTAGTATAATCCAGCCTGTCTATACTAATGGCTATAGATTTTCCTTCCAATGCTAGGTTATGCTTCAACCGTTTTATTTCTCGTTTAACTTTACCCTTCTGGGCATCTTGGGAGAGTTGTTCAAAATCTACACTTATAGGGAAGTGACGTACCAGCATTCCCTTTTCATCCAAGATCACCTCTGCCTTGTCATAGTTAACCCTGGCCTTGGTGACTCTGTTTACTGTGGTAAGAAAGTTACGGCAGTGGCGTACTGTGTGAAAGCCTAAAAGGTCATTCCCCAAAAGGCCATCCAATATTTCCCCCTGCCAGGGGCAGGTACTAAAAACTTGCTGTCTAGGCCAAGGAATATGCCAAAACTGTGCTACTGTAGTCTCCGCCCTAGCTTCTTTTATCAACTTCGGTAGTAGAGCAAAATGATAATCCTGGATGAAAACCAAGGCCTTTCTGTTTCCTATTTCCTCCAGCACACTTTGGGCAAAGATACTATTTACCCTCTTATAAGTGTTCCATTGCCATTCATCAAACATAGGCTGAACATAAGTAGAATGGCACAGAGGCCAAAGTGCCTGATTTGAGAAGCCGGAATAGTAGCCATTTATCTCCTTCTTAGTCAGCCACACTCGCTTCAGAGTATAAAGTGGCTCTTCAGGGGGGACCATTACCTTATTATTTAAGTCTACTGTCTTCCTATCAGCCTTACTACTCCCACACGCAATCCAAAGGCCGCCTGTAGCACACATTACGGAATCTAATGCTGTGGTTACACCTCCAACCGCAACTTCACATTTAATCTTACCACCGACATAATTATGAATATATGGCTCACGATTAGAGACGACTATGAGGTGATAGTCAGAGAATTTCTCCTTTATAAGATTGCATAGACTTTCCTTGCTCCATATCAGCTTCATTGACTTTAATCATATTTTACTATAATTGAGCTACTCAGCCAAACTAGCTATTGGATATGTTATAATTGCTAGGTGACCAGTAGGGCGCTGGGTAACAATAGAGGATAACCAAATGGAATTGAGCAAGATCGGTGTCTTAACCAGTGGTGGTGATGCTCCTGGGATGAATGCTTGTATCAGGGCAGTCGTCCGTTGCGGGGCTAGCTGTAAGTTGGTAGTAGTAGGGATTCGGCGCGGCTATGCCGGCCTGTTGGAAGGCGACTTAGTGCGGTTAGATTCTAGGGCAGTGGCTAATATCATCCAGCGCGGTGGCACTATTCTTGAGACTGCTCGCTGTGAAGAGATGAAAACAGCAGAAGGCCTAAAGAAGGCAATTGCAGCTTTACACAGGGAAGGCATTGAGGGCTTAATAACCATAGGTGGGGACGGCACCTTTCGTGGTGCAGCAGCCTTAGCTGAGGTGGGAGGAATAAAAGTAATCGGTATTCCAGGCACTATAGATAACGATGTCTATGGCACTGACTATGCTATTGGTTTCGATACGGCGATAAATACAGCTCTAGATGCTATAGATAAGATCAGGGACACTGCTGGGTCACTGCAGCGCCCCTTTTTCATTGAGGTTATGGGAAGAGATAGAGGGTTCATCGCCTTAGATGTAGGAATCGCTGGTGGAGCTGAGAGCATTCTGATGCCTGAAGCAGAAACAAAGATCGAGGAGCTTTGTCTTGATATGAGGCGCAGCTTTAAGAGGGGTAAAAAATCCTACATCATAATAGTTGCTGAGGGAGATGAAGCAGGTGGGGTATTTCCTATTGCCCAACAGGTATGGGAAAGGTTGAGATTAGAGTACCGAGTTTGTGTCTTGGGGCATATACAAAGAGGTGGCTCACCAACGGCTAGGGATAGGATTTTGGCCAGTCAGCTAGGAGCAGCGGCCATCGATGCTTTGGCTAATGGCAAGACGGGCTACATGGTTGGAGAGTTAAAAGGGGAGATAGCCTTTACCCCATTGAGCGAAACATGGGGAAAAAGAAAGGAACTAGATAGCAATTTACTGAAACTGACGGAAATACTGGCTTAGGGCATGAGAAGACTATCTATAGGTAAGTTAAGAGGGTTACAGCAGTTAGCTAATGAGAAAGGCATCATGGCGATGTGTGCCCTTGACCACAGGGGTTCGCTGATGAAGATGCTCGATGAAAAGCATCCTGAGAGCGTTGGTTATCAGGCAATGGTGGATTTTAAGTTAGATCTATGCCGAGCCTTGGCCCCTCATGCTAGTGCTATCCTCCTGGATCCCGTTTATGGAGCTGGTCAGGCAATTGCCGCTGGTGTTCTCCCCAGGGACACTGGATTGCTGGTAAGTTTAGAAGCGACTGGCTATTCAGGTGAAGCGGAGGCAAGAGTCACTCAGGTAATTGCTGATTGGAACGTTAAAAAGATAAAGAAAATGGGAGCCACAGGGGCAAAGCTTTTACTCTATTATCGCCCCGACATTGATGTTGCTAGAAGACAACTGGATACTGTGCAGAAGCTAGCTGGCGATTGTCTGGCAGAAGACATGCCCTTCGTAGTTGAGCCCGTGAGCTATAAAGTAGGGAAAGCAGAGGCCGATCCTCAAAACTTCGCTAGGGTAAAGCCGCGGTTAGTTATTGAAACAGCCAAGCAAATCACAGCTCTCCACATTGATGTGCTTAAGTCTGAATTCCCATCTGACCTTGAATATGAAAGGGATAAAGGCCGATTGTTAGATTTTTGTCATCAACTTAATGAGGCAAGTCGAGTTCCCTGGGTTATCCTGAGTGCCGGCGTGAATTTCGAGCTTTTTTACCAAGAGGTTGAGCTAGCTTGCCAGGCGGGAGCTTCAGGCTTTCTAGCCGGACGTGCCTTATGGCAAGAAGCTGCTCAAATTAGCTCCCGAAAGAAAAGAATGGCATTTTTAGAAAACACTGTAGTTAGGAGGTTGCAAAGCTTAACTGAATTGGCCAATGCTTCTGGAACTCCCTGGTATACAAAGCTCGAAGCCAGTAAAGTAAATGAAAACTGGTATCGAGCTTATTGAATAAGCTGCGGTAAACACCACAGCGATATTGTTATCGAACTTCGATGTTTTTATTCCCCCGTCACCATGACTTAACATACCTAGCTATGATGCCTATTGTCTCAAATATCTCTGGGGAGGGAAGAGAATAAGCAGTCCTTATCCGGACATATTCGTGCTTGGGTTCAGGAAAAATCCAGATGCCTCCCCCCGGATCTTTAAGCTCAGAGTGCAATAATTTATTTTCTAGCCCATAGTCAAAATTGAGGCTCTTTGCTAAGGATTCATCTCCTTTCCATTCGATACCTACTACTTTGCCCCAAAGGAGTGCACTTTTCCTTCTAACCAAGCTCGTCTTTTTCAACTTTCGTTTTTCCGTCATATTCGGGTTTCTCACCAAATAATTAATGAAATAGTGGGTTCCATATTGGCTTGTTACGCCAATAACATTTATGGAATCTATATTTCTATCCTTTAACTCAATAATTCCCATAGACTTCTCTCCCGAAGAGCGTCTCTGACCTATCTTCTCGCGGTTATCTGCGATTTGCGCCAGGTATGCCCTTACTCCCATTTTTTGAAGGTGCTGGCAAAGCTCCTCTTTCCTCTGGGGACCAACCTTCCTTTGTTTACGGAGAGCCAAAGGCAAACCAATCATCACCAAAATGGCAATTATGACACTGATTGCGTTGCTCCATTCCATCTGTATACTCTTTATAGCTGAGAGATTTTGCACAATGCCGAGGCTAGGTTTCTTCTAACTCAAAGGTGTAATTTTCAATAACGGTAGGCTTTAGAGTAATGCGAACTTTAGCTAGACACGTTTTCCAGTAAACAACTGATAGATTCTGTTATACCGTTGTGTGGTAGCCTCAATTACCTCCAATGGCAACATAGGCGCCGGTGGCTCTTTGTTCCATCCTGAGGCTGAAAGCCAATCACGAACTGGTTGTTTGTCAAAGCTGGGTTGTGAATGACCAACTTCGTATTGGCTAGCATCCCAAAAGCGACTCGAGTCCGGCGTTAATAGCTCGTCAATAAGCGTTAGTTCACCATTGACAAAGCCGAACTCAAACTTGGTGTCGGCAATCATGATGCCCTTGTTTTTAGCATAATCTCGTGCGTAGCGGTAAATGAGCAAGCTTTTCTCCTCCAATTCCTTAATCAAATTGAGCTTGCTTCGCCCCGCCTGCAATGATATTTCCTCAAGGTTCCTTATATCTTGATTAGTTAAAGGACGGTCATGCTCTGCCTCTCCTTTGGTAGTAGGAGTAAAGATAGGGTGAGACAATTCTTGACTTTCCTTCATCCCGGCTGGTAAGCGAATATCGCCAGCAGTACCACTTTTCTTATACTCTGCCCAAGCTGAGCCAGATAAGTAACCTCGAACAACACATTCTACAGGAATACGCTCAGCTTTAGCCACAAGCATGGAGCGGCCAATAAGGCTTGTTCCGAGCGTAAGCGAGGAATCTTTCTTCTCTTGAGATTGCTTCGGGCTTTCAGCCCTCGCGATGACATCCTCAAACGCATCCAAGCTATCAATTACCTTGATGAGATGATTGGGCACAATATGGGCTGTTTTCTCAAACCAAAAGGCTGAGAGTTGATTAAGAACCTTCCCTTTGTTGGGGACGCCACAAGGCAGGACAAAATCAAAAGCAGAGATGCGGTCAGTAGCCACTATAAGAAGTTTGTCATCTAAGTCATAGACATCTCTTACCTTGCCGCGACGGAATAAGGGAAGAGGTAAGTCAGTTTGTAATAAAACAGACATTCCCAACTGTGCTAAAGCGCCTCTGAGGCTAACCTTTCCACTTCGGGTTGCTCGACCTCTTTTAGCTCGGTTAGCCCCAATCGTTCAAAGATATTATCTACATGCTTCAGGTAATAATTATAGTCGAACAAGGATTCTAGCTCAAATTTAGATAAGTAAGCTGTTATTTCTGTATCTGCCTCAAGCAGGGATAAAAAGCTCCTCTTTTCTTGCCAGGCTTTCATAGCATTGTCTTGCACCATCTTATAGGCCTTTTCTCGACTTACGCCTTTATCTATTAGTGCTAGGAGCACTCTTTGAGAGAAGATTAACCCCTGAGTAAGCTCGAGGTTACGCCGCATGTTCTCGGGATAAACCTCAAGCCCTCTCATTATTGAGGCAAACAGAGACAATATATAGTCCATCACTAAGCAAGAATCGGGCAGAATAATACGCTCTGTGGAGGAATGGCTGATATCTCGCTCATGCCATAAGGCAATGTTTTCCAGAGAGGTCAAAGCATGCCCCCTTATCAATCTAGCAAGTCCGCAGATGCGCTCGCAAAGCTCAGGATTTCTTTTATGGGGCATCGCCGAGGAGCCTGTCTGTCCGGCTTGGAAGGGTTCCTCAACCTCGAGGATTTCAGTTCTCTGAAGACTCCTGACCTCGGTGGCAAATTTTTCCAGGGAGCCAGCAATTATGGCTAGAGTAGTTATAAATTGGGCATGGCGGTCACGCTGGATTATCTGGCTTGATATTGGGGCTGGAGCAAGACCTAATTTGGCACAAGCTCTTTCTTCGACTTGGGGAGGTACAGTGGCGTAGGTGCCTACTGCTCCGGATATCTTCCCTACAGAGATAGCTTTCTTAGCTTCTGTTAATCTCCGAGCATTACGCTTCATCTCTTCAGCCCACAGGGCTAGCTTTAAACCAAAGGTGATTGGCTCAGCATGCACACCATGGGTTCGCCCCATCATAATGGTATATTTGTGCTCCATAGCTTTGTTTTCTAATACAGCGATAAGCTCAGTGATGTCTTGTCCCAGGATATCAGTTGCTTCTTTTAACTGGAGACTTAGAGCAGTATCCATGATGTCTGAGGAGGTAAGCCCAAGATGGATGAAGCGCGACTCTTCACCAAGGCTTTCAGCCACTGAATTAAGAAAGGCGGTCATATCATGGTGTGTTACCTTGAGAAATTCAGCAATACGCTCCAGGTTGTATTTGGCGTTCCTTATTTTGGGGATGGCTTCTTTGGGGATCTTGCCCAGCTCCGCCCAAGCCTCACAAACAGCAATCTCCACTTTAAGCCATTGGTCAAATTTACTTTCCTCTGACCATATTTTCTTCATTTGTGGTCTGGAATAACGTTCAATCATATTATTTCTCCGCTAGCTCCACTTTATACTTACGATAGGCCTCTTTTACTTCTTCGTGCTTGATTCCCAGAATCTGAGCGGCGAGCAAGACAGCGTTTTTTGCTCCACTTGTCCCAATGCCGACACAGGCTACCGGAACTCCAGCAGGCATCTGAGCTATAGAGAGCAAAGCATCTACCCCCTTCAGTTCGCTAGTAGGCAAAGGAATGCCAATTACGGGCACCGTTGTCCAGCTAGCCAGAATACCGGGGAGATGGGCAGCCCCGCCGGCAGCAGCAATGATAACCTCAAAACCTTGCTCCTCCGCCTTCGAGCCATATTCCCTTAGTTTCTCTGGGCTTCTATGAGCTGAGATGATGGAAACCTCATAATCAATGCCTAACCGCTCTAGCATGTCTATTGCTGGCTTGACTATGTCCCTGTCCGTCTTGCTGCCCATGACGATGCCTACTTTTGCCATTTAAATTATCTCCCTGAGAGCAATATCTTTGCGATAATGACAGCCCTCAAAATAAATATTAGCTAAGTTGCGATAAACTTTCTTCCGAGCTTCAGCCATGTTTTCACCAGTGCCTACTGCAGTAAGCACCCGCCCACCGTTGGTATATACTGTCCCATCAGCGCCCAATTTAGTTCCAGCATGAAAAATCAACAAATCTTTATCCACCTTGTCCAAACCTTTTATCGGGAAGCCTGTTTCATACTTTCCAGGATAGCCAGCGGAAGCCATAACCACTCCCACACAGGCATCACCACTCCACTCTATTTTTGCTTGGTCAAGATTATCTTGAGTCACAGCCAAGAGTATATCCACCAGGTCACTTCGGAGAAGAGGTAAAACAGCTTGAGTTTCTGGGTCGCCAAAGCGAGCATTAAATTCGAACACCGATAATTCCTCCTTGTTGGTGACCATTAACCCGGCGTAGATTACCCCTTTGTAGATTGCTCCCTCGCTAGCCATCGCTTTTACTGCCGGCAATAAAATAGTATTAGTAGCCTTCTCTACTAGTTCAGCAGGAAAAAATCCCGGCGGGCTATAGCTTCCCATACCACCAGTATTAGGTCCTTGATCGTTATCCCGGATTTTCTTATAGTCACAGGCAGGAACCATGGGTGAAATCGTTTTACCATCAGTGAAAGCTATCAGGCTTACCTCTTTGCCGGTAAGATACTCATCAATTATCACTTTATCTCCTGCTGAGCCAAAGATTTTCGCCTCCATAATGTCGCTAAGCGCCTTGTTAGCTTCTGACAAGGAGCTGGCTATAATTGTGCCTTTACCAGCAGCTAATCCATTTGCCTTGATGACGATGGGCGATTGTTGTCGCTTAAGATATTCATGAGCCTCAGAATAGGAGGAGAAAACCTTTCCTTTGGGACAGGGAATGCCATATTTCTCCATCAAGTTTCTAGCGAAAACTTTGCTTGATTCAATCTGAGCGGCTGCTTTGGTGGGGCCAAAAACGGGGATATTCAAGCTATCAAAATAGTCTACTATACCTAAAGCCAATGAGACTTCAGGACCAACGACGGCAAGGTCAATGCCTTTATCTTTAGCTACCTTGCCCAGGGATTCTATATCTGTAGGGTGAATATTTAAATTTTCAGCTATAAGTGCTGTGCCAGCATTTCCTGGAGCGACATAAGTCTTCTCCACCCTGACGCTTTGGGCAATTTTCCAGGCTAATGTGTGCTCCCTTCCCCCGCCACCAATAACCAGTATTTTCAGATTACACCTCGCAGTACTATAATCTCAACCAACCTCACCTCCTGTGTCCCCCTTTCCTTCAAAGGAGAGGGGGAGGGATCGGGTTTGAAGGAGCTTTGCCCCTTCAGGCTACCTTCGAACTTATATCAAAACATTTAAGTTTAAATCCTAAAACAGGTTCAAAATTAGCTATTTACTAATGACTACGCCTTACGGCAAATCCTCTCCTCCGGACTGTACGGACAGGTTTGGGCATCTGTTAGAAAAGAGAACGCAAGGTGAATAATAGCTTCTGCAATTTGGGGAGTGATTTTTTGCTCTGTCGGATGTGCTGCGAATACACGGTAATTATTTAGTAATGAAACCAGTGGTTTATGCTTAATGGGCATTAATTTCCTTATTTTTTTAAATTCCTCATCTTTATACTCATCGTCTTGAAAAACCTTTATAAGTTGTCCCAAAGTTACCTTTTGAAAGTGTTTCAAGTAAAGCTCAGAATCCGACCTTCTAATCATTTCAGCGATACGATATTCCACAGCCGAAACTGACATGACAACGGCAGAATAGAAACAATAATTCTGAAAACATACTAGCGCTTCATCTAACCTTTCACACTCTGTACATTCAAGACGGGAAAGTTTGTCACAGATGTCTGGCTCTACAAACTTAATTAGTAGCTTCAGGTCATCGATAAACAGCTGAAAATCAGCATGCTCACGAATTTCTTCGGGTATTCTTAATTTTTCAAGAGTATCAGTCATGGAATCAAGGCTATACTTATTAATATCTAAGTATTTACAGCAAATCAAGTACTTCTCAGTCCAGTTAATTATAGCCTGAACCTGAGAATGGGTTTTGTAGCAGTCTAAGTTGAAACCATCACCATGCTGAAAAGGACACCATTGCTCGCTAGACTTAGTCAATTCAGTAAAAGTCACAGAGAATGGTTCAGCACCTTTCATGAAGTGTAAAAGCTCATTAAGTTTATCTATGTCTTCCATTTTTTAAGTATTTCACTCCCACTCTATAGTGGACGGAGGCTTGGAGGTTATAGTAATACATATTCTGTTGGCTTTAGGTTTTTAGTTATTGGATGTTCAAGCCCAAGAATCTTGTTTGTAGCTTCAGAGAATAGCTATCGCTTCTTTTTCTTGTGCTTGCCTCTATTCTTTTTCACTCCCTTTAATTTAGGTCTATTCGCCATCGCACTCTACAAAATCTCCTTCTTAAATTTCTCAGCCTGAACAGGGTCAAGATTTTGAATTAGTTTAACCAACTCGGCAACATGTTCCTTCTCATCTTCAATGATGTGTTCCAATGTAGTCACAGCCTCTTCACTTTCCAGGCTCTCTATGTGCTCTTGATATTGGTTTATAGCTTGCAGTTCGCCTACCAAATCCTCGCGGAGCATCTCCAAATCCTCTTCTAAAGTCAGTTGCTCTTCTTCTCTCTCTCCAAAGGGGCAATTCATCTTTTTCTCCTCCATTTTAATCTTATTTTATTCCCACTCGTAAGCGTTCAGCCACTCTGTGTCACCCTGAGCGAAGCGAAGTGTCTCTAAGATTCTTCGGTCGCCACGCTCTCTCAGAATGACACTAAAGTGAACAGTTACTCCCATTCTATGGTTGCCGGCGGCTTGCTGGTAACATCATAAACTACTCTATTGACATCGGGGACTTCATTAACTATGCGGTCTGATATTCTAGCCAGGAGGTCATAAGGCAACCTCGCCCAATCAGCAGTCATGGCATCCTCACTATTTATTGCCCTAACTGCTATTAGATAGCCGTAGGTTCTATGATCGCCCATCACGCCCACGCTTTTGACACCAGTAAGCACAGCAAAACTCTGCCATAGCTGACGATAAAGTTTAGCCTTTTTGATCTCGTTCATCACAATCCAATCAGCGGCACGAAGTATCTCCAACCGTTCTTTGGTCACTTCGCCAATGATGCGGATAGCTAGTCCCGGTCCCGGGAATGGTTGCCGCCAAACCATGTCTTCAGGTAGACCCAAAGCTAGCCCTATCTCCCGAACTTCATCCTTAAACAGATACCTCAATGGCTCAATAAGGTTAAACTTCATTTTAGCTGGCAAGCCACCAACGTTGTGATGACTTTTTATTTTGGTTGAGGCCTTAGTTTCAATAGCAGTGCTGCTTTCGATCACGTCGGGGTAAAGAGTCCCTTGAGCCAAAAAATCAAACCTGCCCAGTTTAGCTGCTTCTTCCTCAAAAACCCGGATGAATACCTCCCCTATCAGGTGTCGCTTCATCTCTGGATCAATTACCTCGCGAAGTCGCTCCAGAAATCTTTCGCTGGCATCTACATGAACTATATCCATTTTGAGATTGCGCTGGAAAGTATTAAGCACTCTCTCTGGCTCCTCACGACGTAGCAGCCCAGTATTGATAAATAAACAAGTCAGATTATCACCAATAGCGCGGTGAATAAGAGTAGCGGTTACTGCCGAATCAACACCACCGGAAAGGGCGCAGATAGCCCTACCAGCGCCCACTTGTTCCTTAATCTTGTCTATGCTCTCAGCTATGAATCTAGTAGCGGTCCAATTGCCTTGACAGCCGCATACACGATATAGAAAGTTCTGGAATATGTTTTTTCCTTGTGGAGTATGAGCCACTTCAGGATGAAACTGGAGCCCAAAAATACCCTCATCATTGCCCATAACAGCGATAGGGGAATTTTCGGTATAAGCCACGGCCTTAAAGCCGGGAGGCGTCTCTAATATTTGGTCACCATGGCTCATCCACACAGGGAGGGATGTAGGGAGGCCAGCAAAAAGAGGGCAGTCCTCAGCACTTACATGTAGGATAGTATGACCATATTCATGCTTTTCACCTGGAGATACTTGGCCACCTAGTTGATAGGCAATAGCCTGCGTGCCATAGCAAATGCCCATTACTGGAAGATGGCTCTCGTAAATATAGGTCGGAGCTAGAGGAGCCCCAGGAACATAGACACTACCAGGGCCCCCGGAAAGGATAAAACCTTTTGGGTTAAGGATAGCTATTTTCTTCCAGGGGGTATCATAGGGCACAAGCTCGCAGTAGACATGGCATTCTCGCACTCGCCTGACAATGAGCATACTGTATTGAGAGCCAAAATCAATCACTACTATGGTTTCTTTTTCGCCCGGCGGCAGCGCCTTAAACTCAAATGTTGGTTGCTCACCACGCAACTCTTTAGCGATCTTCAAGTAAGTAGAGACTTCAATGTCATCGCTAGCGGAGACCCGGTGGCTTTGCAGTTCGTTTTCCATTTCAGAGTTACACTGATAATGTTATGCTAGATTATCACTGTGTTATACTAGCGTCAAGGCGATGAATGCTGGTATTCGTTGTCACCCTGAATGAAGTGAAGGGGCTCTAGATTTTTCGCTGAGCCTGTCCTGAGCGCAATGAGATTCTTCGGTCGCTTCCCTCCCTCAGAATGACAAGGAGTGAAGAATTCAGAATGACAGGAAGCGAAAGGCTCAGGGCCTACAAGTAAGGTTGGCAAATACTCTCATGAATGCTTTGCAAGAACAGGTGAGGAAAGCAGTTCAAATACTTAAAAAGGGTGGGATAATTGCTTTTCCTACTGATACAGTTTACGGGTTAGGAGCTGATGCCTTCAACCGTAAGGCTGTCGAGAGAATTTACGCAGTAAAAAAACGCCCCAGGCATTCGTCCTTTCCTTTGCTCCTTGCTGATATATCTCAAGTAAGCACCGTAGCTGAGCAGATACCTGAGCTTGCTTGGTTCCTAGCAAGGTACTTTTGGCCCGGAGGCTTAACTTTGCTTCTGCCTAAAGCAGCTTCATTGCCTACCTATCTCACTACCCAATCTACCATAGCAGTGCGTGTCCCTAACCATCCCATCCCTCTAGCTCTTATCCAAAGCTTGGGAAGCCCAATAATTGGGACTAGCGCCAATATCAGTGGCAAGCCAAGCATTTTGATTGCTGATGAGGTTGAGCAACGGTTGGGAGATAAAGTTGACCTTATCATTGATGGTGGCAAGTGCCCTGGTGGCAGTGAATCAACCATAGTGGATGTCACAGGCGAAATGCCTACGATTTTGCGTCAAGGTATTATATCCACACATGAAATTGATAAAGCCTATAAAGAATATTGTGAGGTAAAAGGTCATGCGTATTGCTCTAGGTTGTGACCACCGCGGCTTCAGAATAAAACAGGCGATTATGGAATTTCTGCCAAAACTAAATCATGACTATCATGATTTTGGCTGCTATAACATTGAGTCGGTAGACTATCCTGATATTGCTCAAGATGTAGCAGAAGCAGTAGCCTCAGGTGACTTTGCCCAAGGCATTTTAATATGCAGCACTGGCATAGGCATGAGCATGGCAGCTAACAAAATAAAGGGCATAAGAGCAGCTTTATGCCATGACACCTTTACGGCACAACGAGCTCGTCAACACAATGATGCCAATATCCTGTGCCTTGGGGGTGAGAATATAGATGTTGATTTAGCTTTGGAAATTGTTAGAACCTATCTATCCAGCAATTTTGAAGGTGGCAGGCATATCCTGAGATTAAGGAAAATAAAGGCTTTGGAAACAGCTTGACCCTGCTAACTATTTGTGGTAGTTTCCATTTTTTAAGTTAAAGGAGGAGTTGATGAGAAGTGATGTTGTCAAGAAAGGTATCGAACGGGCACCTCACAGGTCATTACTTCATGCTGTAGGTTGCTCCCCAGACGACTGGGATAAACCCTTTATCGGGGTAATTAACAGCTTCAGTGAGGTTGTTCCTGGACATATTCATTTGCAGTCTATCGCCCGGGCAGTAAAGGAGGGAATCTGCAGTCGAGGAGGAGTGCCTTTTGAAGTTAATACCATAGTTGTCTGTGATGGTATTGCCATGAATCACCCAGGAATGAAGTATAGCTTACCTAGCCGAGAACTTATCGCTGACTCATGTGAAATCGTGGCTGAGGCTCATGCTTTTGATGGCTTAGTTTTTATCCCCAATTGTGACAAGGTAATACCAGGAATGCTGATGGCTGCGGTGAGACTTAACTTGCCTGGTGTATTTGTGAGTGGTGGCCCTATGATGGCGGGAAAGTTTTATCAGGGTAATCAAGCGAAGTCAGTCGACCTTAGCTCAGTTTTCCAAGCGGTGGGCGAGACTATTAGGGGAAATATGTCGGAGACTGAGCTGGCGGAATTAGAGAGGGTTGCCTGTCCTGGCTGTGGTAGCTGTGCTGGCATGTTTACCGCTAATACCATGAATTGCCTTACCGAGGCTTTGGGTATGGCTTTGCCCGGTAACGGGACAATACCAGCGGTACAAGCACGGCGAAGCCAATTAGCCTATCAAGCTGGGCAGCAAGTTATGGATGTATTGGCTAAGGATATTCGGCCTAAAGACATCATTACCAGAGATTCCATCTACAATGCCTTCGCTGTAGATATGGCCTTGGGTGGCAGCACTAATTCTACGCTGCACCTTATGGCTATAGCTCATGAGGCAGGAATTGATTTCCCTTTGTCTTTGGTAAGTGAAATTAGCCAGCGTATTCCCCATATATGTAAATTAAGCCCGGCAAGCGATTATCACATTGAAGATTTAGACTTAGCTGGTGGCATTCCAGCAGTGATGCAGGAGATATGCCAATTGCTAAATCTTGAGGCACAGACAGTGTTAGGGAAACCAGTGGGCGAGACGATAAAGGAAGCTAAAGTTAAGAATAGAGAGGTAATTCGTAGCCTGTCTAAACCCTATAGCATTACCGGTGGTATTAGTATATTATTTGGCAATCTAGCGCCTGAAGGGGCAGTGGTGAAAAGTGCTGCTGTAGCTCCCGAGATGTTGGTCCATCAAGGCCCGGCACGGGTCTTCGATAGTGAAGAAGCAGCTACTACGGCAATAATGAAGGTGGAATTCAAATCTGGAGAGATAATTATTATCCGCTATGAGGGACCAAAAGGGGGACCTGGGATGCGTGAAATGCTGACGCCAACTTCTCTTCTCAGTGGTATGGATATGGGTGGTAAGGTGGCTTTGATTACTGACGGTCGCTTCTCTGGAGCAACAAGGGGCGCTGCTATCGGTCATGTCTCACCTGAGGCAGCAGAGAAAGGTCCTATAGCTGCTGTGAAAGACGGCGATATTGTCAAAATAGATATACCTAACCACAAATTAGAGGTAGAATTATCTCAAGGGGAGATAGAGCAGCGATTAAACTTATTGCCTCCCTTTGAACCAAAGGTTAAGGCTGGCTATCTTAAACGCTATGCTGATAGGGTGACCTCAGCCAGCACTGGAGCGGTGTTTGCTGACTAAGAGGAGCTATTATGAAGAAGACTGGCGCTCAGATTTTGTGTGAAAGCTTAATTAAAGAGGGAGTAGAAGTTATTTTTGGTATTCTTGGTGGTGCTCTGCTACCACTATATGATACCTTCCCTCAATATCCCCAACTTCGGCATATATTGGTTCGTCATGAGCAAGGAGCGGCTCACGCTGCTGATGGCTATGCCAGAGCAACATATAGAGCAGGTGTATGTATAGCTACTTCAGGCCCGGGAGCTGCTAATTTGGTGACCGGGATTGCCAATGCCTTTATGGATTCCTCTCCCATAATAGCCATAACTGGCCAGGTAGCTAGGCCGTTCATCGGTAAGGATGCTTTCCAGGAGACAGATGTTACTGGTATTACACTTCCCATCACTAAACATAATTACCTTGTCACTAATACTGCAGAACTGGCAAAGACAGTCAAGGAGGCTTTTTATATCGCTCAGACGGGGAGGCCAGGCCCCGTGCTTATTGATATACCAAAAGATGTGCAGCAAGAGGAAGCAGAATTTGTTTATCCTGAGAAAGTTGATTTGCCAGGCTACAAGTTTATCTCCCGAGGCCATTCCATTCAGATTAAAAAGGCAGCAGGCTTATTAGCTAAAGCCGAAAAACCCCTTATCATTGCCGGTAGGGGAATAATTATTTCCCAGGCTTATGATGAGCTCAAGGAATTAGCTGAGAAGGCACAAATACCAGTGGTTAATACACTCCTCGGCCTTGGTTCTTTCCCCCAAAAACATGTTCTTAGCCTCGGCATGATGGGGATGCATGGTATGACTTATGCCAACATGGCAGTGCAGAATGCTGACCTTATTATCGCCATTGGCATGAGATTTGATGACCGGGCTACGGCAAATACCAGCGGTTTTGCTCCTCATGCCCATATTGTTCATATTGATATTGACCCCGCAGAGATAGGAAAAAATGTGAGGGTAGATGTGCCCATAGTTGGTGATGTTAAAAATGTATTAAAGGCTATGAATAAGGAAATTGACTTCAGCGACCATTTGGATTGGCTCTCTCAGTTAGATCAATGGAGGTATGAGCATCCATCACTGGATATCAGGCAAAATGAGGGGCTTCTACCTCAATATGTTATTCAGCAGATTTATGAAGCTACCCAAGGAAATGCCATAGTAGTTACTGGGATAGGGCAGAATCAAATGTGGACTGCACAACATTTCGTTTATACTAAACCTAACAGCCTTATTTCGTCAGGCGGCTTAGGCACTATGGGATTTGAGCTCCCTGCCGCTATGGGAGCTAAAGTGGGGTGCCCCAAGGAGGTGGTATGGTGCATCGCTGGCGATGGCGGTTTTCAAATGACCATTCAAGAATTGGCTACCATAACGCAGGAGAATATTGCTGTAAAAATAGCCATTATTAATAATGGCTATCTGGGGATGGTAAGGCAGTGGCAGGAGCTATTTTATGAACGTCGTTATGTTGATACAAAACTCTGGAACCCGGATTTTGTTAAGATTGCCGAAGCCTACGATATTCCCGGAATAAGAGTAAAACGCAGGGAGGAGGTAATTCCAGCTATACAGAAAGCGATGGATTATCCTGGGGCCTTTCTTATCGACTTTGTTGTTGAGCCAGAGGAAAATGTCTATCCTATGGTACCGCTTGGGGGGAGTTTATCCGAAACTTTAGAACTGCCAAAGACAGAAATAGTAAGCAGCCACGGCAATATCTCACAAAAGGAGTAAATTGTCTGATACGAAACATACTTTAGTAGCTTTAGTAGAAGATAAACCTGGCGTGTTGAACAGGGTAGCCAGCCTTTTTCGCCGCCGAGTCTTTAACATACAAAGCCTTGCTGTGGGACAAAGTGAACAGCCTGGCTTATCTCGCATGACTGTTGTTGTTAATGGCGACTCGGCAAAGGTGGAACAAGTTAGGAAGCAATTAGACAAACTAATCAATGTGATTAGAGTGACTGACATAACCGAAGGAGATATAGTAGCCAGGGAGTTAGCCTTAATCAAAGTCAATGCTACTGCTTCAACAAGAAGCGAAATTATACAGATCGTGGATATTTTTAGAGCCAATATAGTTGATGTTGCCTCGGATTCACTAACAGTAGAAGTCACTGGAGACGAGGATAAAGTAAAGTCGCTATTTGAACTTCTCCGCAGCTTTGGCATTAAAGAGGTCACCAGAACGGGAAGGATTGCTTTAACTCGTGGAGGCACCCAGTGAAAATCCGAAGCACCAAATCCTAAATCCTAAACATTAAGGAATTTGGATTTTGAATTTGTTTAGAGTCTAAATATTAGAATTTTAAGGAGGGAGATATGGCTAAAATTTACTATGACGAGGATTCCAGCCTGGACTTAATCAAAGGGAAAACGATTGGCATTGTCGGCTACGGTAGCCAGGGGCATGCCCATGCTCAGAATCTGAGGGATAGTGGCTGCCAAGTTATTGTTGCTGAAGCCTTAGATAGCGCAGGCTGGAAGGCAGCAGAAAGCGCTGGTTTTAAGGTAACCAACGCCACTGAAGTAACAAAGCATGCCGATATCATTGTTATGCTTGCTCCAGATAATTTACATCCACTAATCTACCGTGAGTCAATCGAGAAGGAACTATCTAAAGGCAAAACCTTGATGTTTGCTCACGGCTTTAACATTCACTATTCACAAATTGTACCGCCTCCTGATGTCGATGTTAGCATGATAGCCCCGAAATGTCCGGGACATATATTACGCAGACTTTATACCGAAGCTTCAGGATCTCCAGCTTTGGTTGCTATTCACCAAGATACCTCGGGTAAAGCACAGGATATTGCTTTAGCTTATGCTAAGGGCATTGGCTGCACTAGAGCTGGAGTTCTGGAAACAACTTTTGCCGAAGAGACCGAAACTGACCTTTTTGGCGAGCAAACAGTACTCTGTGGAGGGGTATCATCCTTAGTCAAGGCTGGTTTCGAGACTTTGGTAGAGGCTGGCTACCAGCCTGAGATCGCTTACTTTGAGTGTTTCCATGAGCTGAAGCTTATTGTTGATCTTATGTATCAAGGTGGCTTGAATTACATGAGGTACTCTGTAAGCGATACGGCTGAGTATGGCGATTATACTCGTGGGCCACGGGTTATCAACGATTTGGTCAAAGAGGAAATGGAACAAATTCTAGCAGAGATTCAAGATGGCAGCTTTGCCAGAGAGTGGATTTTGGAAAACCAAGCTGGGCGTCCCAGTTTCAATGCCATGAAACGGAGGGACGCTGAACACCCAATTGAAGTTGTGGGCAAGGAGCTGAGAGCGATGATGCCCTGGCTGAAAGGAGCTAGTAGCTAGAGAACTCCTTGAGTCGGCTACTAAGGAGGATTAAGTGGACAGGGTAATTATCTTTGACACCACTTTGCGAGATGGGGAACAAGCGGCAGGAGCGAGTCTAAATGCTCAGGAAAAGCTAGAAATAGCTAAGCAATTGGATAGGCTTGGCGTTGATGTTATTGAAGCTGGTTTTCCTATTAGCTCGCCTGGCGATTTTGAAGCTGTTCAACTTATCAGCAGAGAAGTTCGGCGTCCCATAATTTGTGCTTTATCCCATGCCAATGCTGTGGCTGTGGATAGAGCTTGGCAGGCAATTAAGGAGGCAGCTCATCCTCGAATCCATGTTTTCCTCTCCGCCTCGGATATCCACCTTCTCTACCAGCTTAATAAAAGCCGAGAGGAAATTCTGGAGCTGGCTCAGAAAATGGTGGCTCGAGCTAAGAGTTATGTTGACGATGTTGAGTTCTCACCTATGGATGCTAGTCGCACTGAGCCTGCTTACCTCTATCATATCTTAGAAGCTGCGATTGATGCTGGGGCAACCACAGTAAACATACCTGATACTGTAGGCTATGCTACACCACAGGAATTTGGCAGCTTGATCCAAGGCATTCTAGTTGAGGTGCCCAATATCCATAAAGCCGTAATAAGCATTCATTGCCATAATGATTTAGGATTAGCGGTAGCCAACAGCCTTGAGGCAATACGCAATGGCGCGCGGCAGGTTGAATGCACTATCAATGGCATTGGAGAGCGTGCTGGTAACGCCTCTCTGGAAGAGATCGTAATGGCGCTAAAGACTCGGCAGGATTCCTTTAATCTCACCACCAATGTTGACACTACCCAGATTTACAGGACGAGTCGTCTTGTGAGTGAACTTACTGGCTTCGCTATTCAACTCAATAAAGCCATTGTTGGGGCGAATGCCTTTCGCCATCAATCAGGTATCCATCAGGATGGTTTAATAAAGAAAGCCATAACTTATGAAATTATGAATCCAAAGTCGGTTGGTATACCGGCAAGCAGCCTGGTATTAAGTAAATTGAGTGGTAAACATGCTTTCAAGGAGAGGTTAATAGAACTTGGCCACACTCTAAGTGAAGAGGCTCTGAGCCGCGCATTTCAGAGCTTCAAAGGGCTAGCTGATAAGAAAAAAGAGATTACTGATCGTGATATCGAATCCTTGGTAGCTGAAGAACTTCGCGCTGCCACCGAAGTATACCACCTCGACCATGTCGAGGTTTCTTGTGGTGACCATAGCCTTCCTACAGCTACAGTGAGGCTCATTGGACCTGACGGACACAGCCTAGCTGATGCCGCCTTAGGCACAGGACCAGTGGACGCTGTCTACAAAGCTATTAACCGTATAGTGGGCATACCTAACAAGCTTACAGAATTTACTATCAAATCGATTACCGAAGGCATTGATGCTATTGGAGAGGTATTAATAAGAATTGAGAGCGACGGCATCACTTATACTGGCCGGGGTGCCTCTACTGATATCATCGTGGCCAGTGCCAAGGCGTATATGAATGCCCTGAACCGACTTTTAGCTAAGAAATCGGCTGAGAAAGGAAAACCTTAGTTGAGCCCATGGCTGGAAATGATATTGCGCCTGTTTTTAGCTGCTGCTCTAGGAGCAGGCATTGGTTATCAACGTGAGCGAGCTAGTAAAACAGCAGGGCTGCGCACTCACATTTTGATTGCCCTGGGGGCAGCCCTTTTCACCGTAGCTTCCATTTTTGGCTTCAGTGGTGCAGTGGATCCTTCACGAGTTGCCGCTGGTGTAGTAGCTGGAGTCGGGTTCATTGGTGCTGGCGTTATCTTTCGTGGCATGCGTGGAGAGGGTGTAGCCGGACTAACCACTGCAGCAAGCGTCTGGGTGAGCGCTGCCATAGGTTTAGCTGCTGGCGCTGGTCTATACTTGATTTCCATCATTGCGGCTCTCATCACTGCGGGTGTTTTAATGATTCCCAAGGTTCATGGCTAGGAGTGGAAAAATTTGACTTTAGCTGAGAAGATCTTAGCAGCTCATAGTGGCAAGAAGGAAGTTAAGCCTGGCGAGTTTATAAATGTCAGAGTTGATTTAGTTTTAGCCAATGATATAACTGCCCCCTTAGCCATAAAAGAGTTTCAACGGCTTGGAATATCAAAGGTGTTTGACCCTGCAAAGGTAGTCATGGTTCCCGATCATTTTTGCCCCAATAAAGATATAGCATCTGCTGGACAAGCAAAGCTGATGCGTGAGTTCGCTAAGGAACAGGGACTGATTTACTTTGAGGTAGGGCGAATGGGGATTGAGCATGTGCTCTTGCCTGAGCAAGGCTTGGTCTTGTCTGGGCAAGTCATTGTTGGCGCTGATTCCCATACTTGTACTTATGGTGCCCTGGGAGCTTTTGCCACAGGCATGGGTTCAACTGACATTGCTGTGGCTATGGCTACCGGCGAAATATGGATGAAGGTGCCACAAACGATTAAGTTTATTTACCATGGGAAGCTGCCCAAATGGGTTAGTGGCAAGGATATTATTCTTTACACCATCGGAGATATTGGTGTAGATGGAGCGCTTTACTCGGTTATGGAGTTTAGGGGTGAAGCAGTTGATGAGCTATCAATGGATGGGCGCTTTACTATGGCAAATATGGCCATCGAAGCTGGAGCTAAGGCTGGCATTTTTTGTGTAGATGCTAAGGCCGAGGAATATATTAAAGCGCACGTGTCCCTCCGTCATTGCGAGCCATCCCCTACGTCATTGCGAGGAGCGTCAGCGACGAAGCAATCTCAATGTAAAGATGCTGAATATGCCAAAATCAGAGAATATGAGGTGTCCAAAATTGAGCCTCAGGTGGCTTTCCCTCATCTTCCCTCCAATACTAAACCTGTAAGCCAGGTGGGTAACATAAAACTAGATCAGGTGGTTATCGGCGGTTGCACCAATGGTCGCCTTGGTGATTTGAGAGTAGCGGCTAAACTCCTCAAAGGAAGGCAAATACATCCAGAAATTAGATGTATCATTATTCCAGGCTCGCAGAAGGTTTATCTTGATGCTTTGAGAGAGGGGCTAATAGAAACTTTTATAGAAGCTGGGGCTGTAGTAAGCACTCCTACTTGTGGGCCTTGTCTTGGTGGACACATGGGGGTTTTAGCCGCTGGTGAGCGCTGTTTATCTACCACCAACCGAAATTTTGTTGGCAGAATGGGAAGCCCTCAGTCCGAGGTCTATTTGGCAAGTCCTGTAGTAGCTGCCGCTAGCGCTATTCTAGGCAGAATTACTAGTCCAGAGGAGGTTGTAACTGGGCTCAAGAGTTAAAACAAAATCCTTGGGGTTTTAGAGGTAATAAGTTCCTCGATATGAGGCATTCCCTGTCTATTACAGTTAACAAAAGCAGCTTTAAAAGAGCTTGCGGAAGATGAGGCTAAGGTTGCTGAAACGCAGAGGAAATGGATAAAGGCATTTAGGAGGTTAAGCAGTTGAAAGGTAAAGCTCATAAATTCGGCGCTAACGTTGATACCGATGTTATCATTCCAGCGCGCTATCTCAATGTATTTGAACCTGAGGAACTAGCGAAGCATTGCATGGAGGGGATTGACCCTGAATTTACCACTAAAGTCGAGCCTGGAGATATTATAGTTGCCACTACTAACTTTGGTTGTGGTTCTTCAAGGGAGCACGCTCCTTTAGCTATAAAGGCTTGCGGCATATCCTGCGTTATTGCTCAAAGTTTTGCCCGCATCTTCTTCCGTAATGCTGTCAATATTGGCTTGCCTCTTCTGGAGTGTACTGAGGCAGTAGATGAAACAGAGACTGGCGATATACTAGAAGTAGATTTGTCTAGCGGGAAAATTAAGAACATTTCGAAGCATAAGACATTTATAGCTAACCCTTACCCTGAATTTATGATGGGGATTATAGCCTCCGGTGGACTAATCGAATATACTAGAAGCAGATTACAGAGGGGATAGACGTGGGATTTGATGTAGCGGTTTTACCTGGCGATGGCGTTGGCCCTGAGGTCATAGCTGAGGCAACGAAAGTCTTACAGGCTGTAGCTGAGAGGTTCGGGCACAAATTCTTTTTACACCAAGGTTTGGTAGGTGGCTGCGCCATAGATGTCTCAGGTGTAGCTCTTAGCCAGGAAACGTTAGATATGTGCAAACAATGTGATGCTGTACTATTGGGGGCAGTTGGCGGACCGAAGTGGGATGACCCTCAAGCTAAAGTCCACCCCGAAGACGGGCTTTTAGCTCTAAGAAAGGAGTTAGGTCTATTTGCCAATTTGCGTCCGGTAAAGGTTCTACCTATGCTGGTTAATTCTACATCCCTCAAGCCAGAGATAGTTGAAGGAGTTGATTTACTTTTTGTTAGAGAGCTCACCGGCGGACTTTACTTTGGCCAACCCAAGAAACAATGGCGAACTTCGGAGGGAAGGCAGGCTGTTGATACCATGGCTTATTCTGAAGCAGAGATTGAGCGTATCTTGAGGGTTGGTTTCGAATTAGCTCGCGCCCGAACCAAAAAGCTAATCTCCGTTGATAAAGCCAATGTTCTTCAGTCATCGAGATTGTGGCGGCAGATTGCCATAGAAATTTCTGCTGATTATCCTGATGTCGAGCTTCAACATATGTTAGTTGATGCCTGTGCCATGCGACTTATCCGACGTCCTGCCGATTTAGATGTTTTGGTCACCGAAAACACATTCGGAGATATTCTCACTGACGAGGCTTCAATGCTTGCTGGCTCCATGGGCATGCTATCTTCAGCTAGTTTAGCTGGAATTCCTAAAGGGAAGACCTTTGGTATGTATGAGCCAATCCATGGCAGCGCTCCAAGTCGAGCAGGACAAAATCTAGCTAACCCTATTGCTACCATTTCAAGTGTAGCTATGATGTTTCGCTATTCCTTTGAGTTGGAAACCGAAGCCCAGGCGATAGAAAATGCTGTTTTGGCTACCTTAGAGCAGGGCTACCGAACTTACGATATAATGAGCGAAGGAAAAACTAGAGTGGGGACAAAGGAAATGGGAGATTTAATTGCCCAGAGGATAAAGTGACGCAAATCCAGCTTTATGACACAACTTTAAGAGACGGTGCTCAGCAGGAAGGGATTTCCTTTTCTGTTGAGGATAAGTTGAAGATTGCCCAGAAATTAGACGAGCTTGGCATCGATTTCATCGAAGGTGGTTGGCCTGGCTCTAACCCCAAAGATACTGAATTCTTTGCCAAGGCACAAAAATTGAGCCTAGGTCATTCAACTTTAGTTGCCTTTGGCAGCACCAGGCGTTCCCATTGTAAGGCAGATGAAGATGTCAACCTCCGGGCTCTATTAGAGGCTAAAACCAAGGCGGTCACCATTGTAGGAAAAGCTTGGGATAAGCAAGTAATCCAAGTTCTGGAAACCACATTGGAAGAAAACCTCAGTATGATCACAGACTCCATAATTTACCTTAATTCAAAAGGGCTAAGGGTTTTCTTCGATGCCGAGCATTTTTTCGATGGCTATAAAACAAACCTTGAATATAGCCTTGCCGTAATAACTGCTGCCGCTAAAGCTGGTGCTGAGTGTGTAGTTCTTTGCGATACCAATGGTGGCACTTTACCTCAGCAAATAGCAGAGGCTATTAAAGTGGTGCAAAAAGTGACTCCTGTCCCCCTAGGCATTCATGCCCACAATGATGCTGAACTTGCTGTAGCTAACTCTTTAGCTGCCATTGAGGCAGGGGCCACACAAATCCAAGGAACTATTAACGGCTATGGTGAACGCTGTGGCAACGCCAATCTTTGTTCTCTCATTCCCACTCTGAAACTTAAGATGGGCATTGATTGCGTCACCCAGGAGCAGCTAAGCAAATTACGCAATCTCTCCCGCTATATATCTGAGCTAGCTAACTTGCCTCATTACGCTCGGCTTCCTTACGTAGGTGCCAATGCCTTTACTCACAAAGGTGGAGTCCACGTTTCCGCTTTAACAAAATGGGCAGATAGCTACCAGCATATAAATCCTGAATTGGTAGGTAATCGCCCTCATGTTGTTATCTCTGAGCTAGCGGGGAAAGGGAATATTATTTACAAAGCTAAGGAGCGTAAACTACCCACTCCCAAAGGTGGAGAGATCGAAAAGGTGCTAAAACAAATTAAGTCATTAGAAAGGCAAGGTTTTCAATATGATAGTGCTGAGGCATCGTTTGACCTTTTACTCTACCGTGCCCAACCAAATTATCGCCCACCTTTCGAGCTAGTTGATTTCATGGTAGTAGTGGAGAAACGCCGCCGCCCTCCTAGTAGCGGAAGGCGGGAAGAGCCATTATCAGAAGCAACTATTAAAGTGAAGGTAGCTGACAGGATAGTACACACTGCCGCTGAAGGTAATGGACCGGTCAATGCACTTGACCAGGCTTTGCGCAAAGCTTTGATCCAATTTTACCCCGACCTGACTGCTGTGGAGCTCACCGATTACAAGGTGCGCATACTCGAGGAAACCGCTGGCACTGCCTCTCAAGTACGAGTGCTCCTTGAATCCAGCGATAGCCAGGAACATTGGAGAACAGTAGGCAGTTCAACTAATATCATTGAAGCCAGCTGGCTAGCTTTGGCAGACAGCATCGAGTATTGGCTGATAAAGCAAGCCCAGATAAAATAGAAGGTATCACTAAATATGACGCGAGAGCTGCCTGCAAGGCACCAGCTAGCAGCAGTGGCACAGGTGATCACACTGCTACGCGGCAAAACTTAATGTAAAACCAGCGATTTTAGCCCTTACAGTGGCTTGCCAATGGGCATGATGTACAAAGGCTTAATCTGTTCTTCCACTCCTAGGACTTCTCTTACCCCCTCGTCATCAAAAGCACCGACTTCCACTGTGGCCAAGCCCAGAGCTACAGCTTGAAGGTGGATGTTTTCCCCGACATGTCCCATTTCCATGTGAACATATCTCTCTCCACGCCGGCCATATCTGTAGGAAGTCCTGGGATAAAGGGCACAGATAACGATATCCAGCGGGGCATTGGCAATGAATCCCTCGTCAAGAGCTGCCCTAGCTAGCTCTTTCCTCAAGTCTCCCGGTTGATGTAAAACCAGTGAATGACTAACTACATCATAGTGGTAAATGCCAGCTTGTAGCCCTTCTATGGCTTGTTTGCCAATGAAAACAAAAATTTCCAGAGGATATGTAGCCCCAGCGCTGGGGGCTGCTCTAAGTCCCCCGGCCCCGGTAATACCCTGAGCTGACCAGAGAAGCTGAGATAGCTGAGAAGGTGTTAATGGTTCTGAGCGATATTTTCGAACTGATCTACGGCTAGCTATAGCTTCTTCCAGCGACATCTTACCTTTTAGCTGAGGAGGTGGAAGCTTTATTACAAGCTGGGGATTGCTTCGCTTCACTCGCAATGACATATTGCTCTAGCCTTTAATAACGCCTATGGGAACGGCCATGGCTACTTTGTTACAAATACCGGCTTGGCGGCAGACCTCTATCACCCCAGTGACATCCTTGTAAGCCTGAGATGCTTCCTCAGCTAGAGAGGGTATGTCCCCTGTCTTAACAGTGATACCTCTCCTCTTCAAATCTTGAGCCACATCCTTGCCTCTTAAGCTTCGCATAGCGGCGTGACGTGATAGCACTCTGCCAGCACCATGACAGGTAGAGCCAAAGCTTTCCTCCATAGCCTTCTGGGTGCCCACAGCAATGAAAGAGCAACGCCCCATATCTCCTGGGATAAGTACAGGCTGCCCTATCTCCTTGTACTTCTGGGGAATGTCCTTATGGTTGGGTGGAAAAGCCCTGGTGGCGCCTTTACGATGCACACAAACCTTGAGCTTCTGCCCATTTACCATATGTTCCTCTATCTTAGCGATGTTGTGCGCCACATCGTAAATCTGCTTCATACCAAGTTCCTCAGGACTTTTAGCGAAGACTTTAGAAAAACTTTCCCTAAACCAATGAGTAATACATTGTCGGTTACACCAGGCATAATTGGCAGCGCATGCCATGGCAGCTAAATAGTCTCTACCTTCCTTTGATTCTATAGGGGCACAGGCAAGCTGGCGATCAGGAAGTTTTATGCCATACTTTGATACCGCCCCTTCCATCACCCTCAGATGGTCAGTGCATACCTGATGACCAAAGCCTCGAGAGCCGGTGTGAATAAGAACCAATACCTGGCCTATTTCGTTAATGCCCATGACGCTAGCTACCTCGGAGTCAAAGATCTCCCTCACTACCTGAACCTCGAGGAAATGATTTCCTGAGCCTAATGTGCCCGCTTGAGGCATACCCCGTTTTATTGCTTTATCGCTTATCTTACTTGGATCGGCTCCCTTCAGGCATCCACCTTCTTCAGTGGCATCTAAGTCTTCCTCGGAGCCAAAGCCATGCTTTACTGCCCAGCGGGCCCCTCCAGCCATCAAGTCATTCATCTCTTTTCGGCTTACCTTTATTTTTCCCTCAGAGCCCAAACCAGAGGGCACATTAGCGAATAGTCGGTCAACGAGCTGGTCGATCTTAGGCCTTACTTCAGCTTCATTAAGATTGGTACGTAACAACCTTACCCCGCAGTTTATGTCATAACCCACTCCGCCAGGGGAAATTACGCCGTCCTTAACACTCATGGCAGCAACTCCACCTATAGGGAAACCATAGCCCCAATGGATATCTGGCATAGCAAAGGAGAACTTAACTATGCCGGGAAGGAAGGCAACATTGGCGACTTGTTCTGGTGTTTGTTCCTCACGTATGGATTCTAGCATCTCTTTACTAGCATAGATTAAACCAGGGACTCTCATGCCATCTTTGTAGCTCTGAGGAATTTCCCAATGATAATCGTCTATCCTAACAAGTTGTCCTGGCCACTTTGACATGTCTTAACTCCTTAAACATCAAAGATTATTTGCACCTCATAACCGTGGTCATCCTTGTTTATTTTTAACATATGGTATGTAGCTGCTTTTACTCCCGTCCTTATCTTATGTTTTAGAGGATCAAGATCCTCCCCATAGCAAGTAGCTCTAAGCTGGTTGTTAGTCAAACTTTCGATGTCGAACCTCCTAAACAAAACGTGCTCAGCATCAAAGAGGTAAATAAGCTCATTAAGCCATTCTACTAGTAAGCTATCTTTGTCTTCACTAATTATCTCTACGTGGCGCTGCAATTTCTCATTAATGCTTCCGACCTCCGTGATCAAGCTAAACAAGGCTAAAGCAGCATTGGAAAAGAGCTGCTTAATATCAGCTCCATAAGCAATAATGCCTACGTCAGCAGTGTGATCAATGATTTCAAAAGCCTTCTCAATCATCTTAGCCTGCTATGCGGCAAAGTTGATTCTATTATATCACGTACTATAATCCTCGCCATTTTGGAAAGCATCTATTTTATCATTCTGAACTGAAACACTCGAAGCAAAGAGGCAGCGAGGGGTAAAGATTTTTCACGGAGCCTGTCTGAATGCTACGAGATTCCTCGCGGAGTTTACCTTGGTGAGCCGAAGCTCTGAACGAAGTGAAAAGGAGTGAGGGGTTCAGAGCCTACAGGTAGGTGTTGTGGAATGACTGTCTATGTGGAGATTTGACCTTCCTATATATGTCTGCTACAATCGGTCGACAATCGATCGAAAGGGGCGGTTAGCTCAGCGGTTAGAGCGCTGCGTTGACATCGCAGAGGTCACTGGTTCAAATCCAGTATCGCCCATATTTGGCAAACATGATAATATAAATATATGAGAGTGAATTAGGTCGTTAGTTATTTTGTAGTGGGGAGCATTTCTTCTCAATTGATTAAAGGATGCTGATAGAAAGGGCTAAAACATCGGAAGGTAAAAGCTAACAGCTTATGTCACGTCTTAGATTTCCAATGGGATTTAATTTTATGAAATCTCTCGTTTTAGGCGTGAGCCTTTTTATTTAATTACAGGGTAAGAGCTTAATAATAATGAACAGAGAAGAGAGATTGGAAAGGATGCGTCACTCTGCTGCTCACATCATGGCTGAGGCAGTGCAATCCCTTTTCCCTGAGGCCAAATTTGGCATTGGGCCAGCTATTGAGAGTGGCTTTTATTATGATTTTGAGCTACCACGTCCGTTAACACAAGAAGACATGCCGATAATTGACAGCAAAATGAAGGAGATTATTGCTGCTGATTTGCCTTTCATCAGAGAGGAAGTAAGCAAGGAGAAAGCACGTCTCCTTTTTGCCACCCAACCTTATAAACTGGAGCTTATTAATGAACTCCCCGATGCTATAGTGGCTATCTATAAGCAAGGTTCTTTTACCGATTTATGCCGTGGCCCCCATATAGCTTCTACAGGGGAGGTGAAAGCGTTTAAGCTTACTCATATCGCCGGAGCATATTGGCGTGGCGATGAGAGACAACCCATGTTGCAGAGAATTTATGGTGTAGCTTTTGATAGCCAAGCAGAGCTTGAGGATTATTTATTGTGCCAGGCTGAAGCTGCCAAACGAGACCATAGGAAGCTAGGCAAAGAGCTCGATCTTTTCAGTATTCACGAGGAAATTGGCCCTGGTTTAATTTGTTGGCACCCTAAAGGTGCTTTAATTCGGCGGATTATTGAGGATTTTTGGAAGGCGGAACATATTAAGCAAGGCTACGATATTGTCTATACTCCTCATATTGCCAAGTTAGATTTGTGGAAAACCAGCGGGCACTGGGAATTTTATCGGGATTACTTATATTCACCAATGGAAGTAGAAGGACAACAATACATAATAAAGCCGATGAATTGCTTGGGGCATATCATGATTTATAAAAGTCAACTGCGTAGCTATCGCGATTTACCTCTGAGGTATGCCGAATTAGGCACGGTATATAGGTATGAGCGCACCGGGGTGCTACATGGCTTAGCTAGAGTAAGGGGATTCACTCAAGACGATGCTCACATTTTCTGCCGACCTGAGCAAACTGAAGCGGAAGTAATGGGAGTTGTAGAACTAGCAAAGTTTATGATGTCCACTTTCGGCTTTGGTGATTATGAATTGCTATTATCCACACGTCCAGATAAATATGCTGGGACTATTGAAATGTGGGAGGGAGCTACAGAATCTTTAAAACGGGTCTTAGAAAAACTTAAATTGCCCTACAAACTGGATCCTGGCGAAGGAGTTTTTTACGGACCTAAGATTGATATTAAACTTAGAGATGCTTTAGGACATGCTTGGCAAGGCCCTACCATTCAGGTCGATTTCAATTTACCACAACGATTTAATGTTTGTTACATTGGTGCTGATGGCTTAGAACACAATGTAACAATGATACATCGCACTGTGTTAGGAAGCATGGAACGCTTCTTAGCTTGTCTTATTGAGCATTATGGTGGTGCTTTTCCTGTGTGGCTATCACCAGTTCAGGCTGTAATAATTCCTATAGCGGATCGTCATATTGATTATACGCACCAAGTGGAAAATGAGCTTGAGGAAGAGGGGATTCGCACTCAGGTTGACGACCGCTCAGAGAGAATGAACTTGAAAATAAGGGAAGCCCAACTAAATAAGATACCATACATGATTATAGTTGGTGATAATGAAGTAGCTTCGTCCAATGTGTCGCTTCGCTTAAGGAGTGGTGAGGACATAGGCTCGCAAACTATTTCACAGGTCAAGGCAAAGATAAGAGGAGATATAGAGGCTAAGCGCTAAATTACTTTAGAGGTGGAAAAGATATAGTTAAACCTTTACGGATTAATAGGCAAATTAGGGTCAAAGAAGTTCGACTTATAGGAGAGGAAGGAGAACAACTGGGCATACTACCTCTCGAGCAAGCATTGCAGCTTGCTCGAGAACATGGGCTTGATTTAGTTGAAGTATCACCAACGGTCATTCCACCGGTATGTCGGCTTCTTGATTATGGAAAGTATAAATATGAACAATCGAAAAAAGAACGGAAAGTAAAAAGGAGTCAAAAAATTGGCTTGCTTAGAGAAGTTCGTTTTAGACCAAAAATTGAGGAACATGATTTACAAGCGAAGATTAGAACAATAAGAAAATTGCTGGATGAAGGTAGTAAAGTAAGGGTATCGGTGAGGTTTAGAGGACGTGAGGTTATTTATCCCGAATTGGGTTGGAAGGTGCTACAGAAGGTGGCCGAAGCCTTAAAAGAAGAAGCAGTAGCAAGCGACCATCTTGTTAAGGATGCAAGGCGTATAGCTTTAATCCTTTTGCCTTCTCCAGCGAAAAAATCTACGGTGGTGAAATCAGATGCCAAAACTTAAGACTCATAAAGGAGTGAAGGGGCGCTTTCACATAACAGGTAGTGGCAAGCTCATGCGGACTAAGTGTGGCAAAAGCCACTTAAGACGGAAAAAAGCTCCTCGAACCAAGCGTCTTTATGACGAAATGATACCAGTCTCTTCGGCAGATAAAAAGCGAGTAGGAAGACTTTTGCCTTACAAATAATATATGAAAGGTGGCTTAGACTAGGAATGGATTGGGCTCTTTTAATTCCTATTCTGTCAGTAGCATTAGGCATAACTTGTGGTGGCTGGGCAATTTATTGGGAGCATAAAAAAGATATGGCTTTAATAGAGAAGGGGCTATACCAGCCAAAGCAACCAAAACCACTAGGCCCTCCTGGTTGGGGATTCTTGCTTGCAGGCTCCGTAGTAACTGGGATAGGTATAGCTCTTATAATTAGTGCTTTTGTTTTCCAGATCGGCAGGGCAACCGGTATCCCCGGACTTGTCTTCCTATTTATTGGGGTTGCGTTAATAGTAGTTTATTCTATCGCCAGAGGGAAAAAGGTAACGCCTGAAAAATAAAGTTAAGGGAGGATGTGATCTTGCCACGAGCTAAAAGCGGGAAAGTCACTCATAGGCGCCATAAAAAGGCACTTGAATTAACCAAGGGCCATTATGGTGCCAGGCATGCCTTATATCGTAGTGCTCATGAGTCTATGCTCCATGGCTTAGATTATGCCTATTGCCACCGTCGGGAGCGAAAAGGTGATTTCAGGAGATTATGGATCGCTCGCATCAATGCCGCAGCACGAGCTCAAGGGCTCTCCTACAGTCAGTTTATGGCTGGCTTAAAGAAGTCAAACAGGGAAATAAACCGCAAGATGCTAGCTGAGATGGCAGTTAAGGATCCTGAAGGCCTGGCTAAATTAATGGCTTCTGTTTCATCTGAAAACACAAATGCTCAAGCAACTTGAAGAACTTCGTCGAGAGGCTCTTAGTGAATTAAACCAAGTTAGCGAACTTAGGGAACTCAACTCATGGCGAGTTCACCACTTGGGCAAGAAAAGCAAGTTAACTCAAATTTTGCGCTCTTTAGCTACCTTACCTCTAGAGGAGCGAAAAAAAGTAGGCGCCCAAGCTAATGAAATCAAGAGAGCTTTAGAATCGGGCCTAGTTGGAAAGAAAAAGTTTCTAGAAGAAATTCATCTGGCTACTTCCTTAGAGCGTGAAGGGTTAGATGTTACTTTGCCTGGTCGGCCTGTCCCCATAGGACGACTTCACCCCACCACCCGAGTACTTGAAGAAATTTGTGATGTTTTTAAGAACATGGGCTTTCAAGTTTTTGAGGGGCCCGATGTTGAGTGGGATTATTATAACTTTGAAGCTCTAAATATTCCTCAATGGCACCCGGCACGGGATATGTTCGCCACTTTGTGGGTAGATCCTGAGATGGATAAAGAATCCAGGCTTTTACGCACCCATACTTCGCCGATGCAGATAAGGCTGATGGAAAAGAAACGCCCACCGATAAGAGCTATAATGCCAGGGCGGGTTTATAGATATGAAGCAACCGATGTTACCCATGAATCTATGTTATATCAGGTTGAAGGATTAGCCATAGACAAGGATATTACTTTGGCTGATTTGAAAGGCACTTTGTTTGAATTTAGTCGTTGCCTTTTTGGTGAGGAAAGGAAAATACGCTTCCGATGTGATTACTTCCCCTTTGTCGAACCTGGGGTGGAGGTGGCTATTGAGTGCTCAGCCTGTCATGGAACTGGCTGCCGACTGTGTGGCTACAGCGGCTGGATTGAAATATTGGGCGCAGGGATGACCCACCCCGATGTCCTCAAGCGTGGTGATATTGATCCTGAAATTTATAGCGGTTTCGCCTTTGGTATGGGTGTAGAGCGGATCGCCATACTTCGCTACGGCATAGACGATATTCGCCTCTTTTACCGTAATGACCTTAGGTTTTTAAAACAATTCTAGATTTTAGTAGCTAACATGAAGGCTTCGCTTAAATGGCTTAAAGATTATAGTGACATCAAACTTGCTCCTAAAGAGCTAGCTAGAAGGCTAACTATGGCTGGCGTGGAAGCCAAAGACATACAGACTACAGGCAGCACCTGGAACAACGTAGTAGTAGGAGAAGTAACGGCTTTAAATCCTCATCCCAACGCAGATCGCCTAAGGCTAGCTACTGTTAATCTCGACCCCCAGCAGGTTACTGTGGTTTGCGGTGCCCCAAACATTAGCCTCGGGCAGAAGGTGCCTTTCGCCTCTGTGGGAGCACAACTTATAGATGGTCATACTGGGAAACCTATTTTGCTAAAGCCAGCTAAAATCCGTGGCGTTCTTTCTGAGGGCATGGTTTGCTCTGAAAAGGAATTGGGGATCTCCGATAGTCACGGGGGCATCATGGTATTACCATCAGAAGCTCCTATAGGTATGCCTCTTAGAGACTATTTAGGCGATGTTATTTTTGATTTAGATATAACGCCCAATCGCCCAGATTGCTTATCCATAATTGGCATTGCTAGAGAAATTGCCTCTCTTACTGAGCAAGCACTTCATTTGCCCGAGATTCATTATGAAGAAACAGAGACTCCGATAGATTCTTTTGTCTCTGTTGACATAATTGAACCAAGTTTATGTCCTAGGTACTGTGCCAGCTTAATTATAGGGATTAAGATAGCCCCTTCTCCTAATTGGCTACAGTATCGCCTGAGTAGCTATGGCATGCGTCCTATTAACAATGTGGTTGATGTTACCAATTACGTAATGCTGGAATATGGGCAGCCTCTCCATGCTTTTGACTATCATGAACTTGAAGGCAAACAGATTATTGTCCGTCGGGCTAGAAATAGCGAAACTATAACCACCCTTGATGGAATAGAGCGTGTTCTTAGCCCCGATACTTTAGTCATTGCTGACAAAGAAAAGGCTGTTGCTATTGCTGGAATTATGGGAGGATTGGATACCGAGGTTGCAGATAAAACCACTTCTATTCTCCTAGAGTCAGCAAATTTCAACCAAGCAATCATTCGTCAAGGATGCCATTGCCTTAATTTGCAAAGTGAGGCTTCTATTCGCTTCGATAAAGGGCTAAATCCTGACTTACCACTGCTACCACTGAAGCGAGCTACCCAATTGCTCTTGGAGCTGGCTGGCGGCAAGGCAGCTAAGAGCATAATAGATGTTTATCCTGGGAAATCACAGCCAAAGGGCATCTTGCTCTCTGCTGAGGAGGTGAAGCGACTTTCAGGCTTAGAGGTACCATTAGCTAAGATTCTTAAAGTATTAAAATCCTTGGGCTTTGAATGTCAGCATGCCAACTCAGCGTCACAAATCTTGGTAGTGGCTCCTTATTGGCGCAGCGACATTAGCTGCTCTGCTGATCTTGTAGAAGAGGTGGTTCGCATTATCGGCTATGACCAAGTTCCTGTTACCAGGCTTAGCTCTCCCTTCCCTCAACAGGAATCAAGGTTGTCATTGCGAGTGCAGCGAAGCAATCTCAAGCAAAGATTAGGAAATATTCTCACCGGCTGCGGTTTTCAAGAAATACTGACCTATTCTTTGACTAGCTTAGAGAGGCTGCAAAAAATTTCTCCGAGGCTCAAGCTGAAAGTTACATCTTTGAAAGTAGCTAACCCTATGACCAAGGAGCAGGAATACTTGCGTACTACTTTGCGTCCTGGCTTGCTAACTACCTTGGTACACAATCAAAGGGTTGAGGAAGGGAGCATAAGATTATTTGAAATCGGCAAGATATTCTTGCCACAAGGGAATGAGCTGCCACAAGAAAAGGAAATGCTTTGTGCTGCACTTAGCGGCCCAGAGGCAGAATTGTCCTGGCACGGTAATAAGGAGCAGCTCAATTTTTTTGATGCTAAGGGAGTAGTAGAGAACCTTTTGAACCAATTGGGACTAGAAGCAACCTTTGGGGCCAGTGATGATGAAAGCCTATTACCTGGAAGGGCAGCTAATATAATCATCGGCGCTGATAAAGTGGGTATTGTAGGTAACTTGCATCCCAAGGTAGCACAAGCCTTCGAGCTTTCTGATGCTGTTTATCTTATTGAAATGGATATAGAGAAGTTGCTGAGCAAAACAATCAAAGTAAAGCAGTATCAGCCTATCCCACGGTTTCCCAACATAACTAGAGACATTGCCTTAGTAATAGATAAGCAAGTAAGCTATCAGCAGGTGGAGGATGTAATCCGAAGCTTCCCGCTAGTAAAGAAAGTCACGCTCTTTGACTTTTATCGAGGTGAGCAAATACCTGAAGGCAAGAAATCCTTCGCTATAAGGATTGTTTATCAATCACCTGAGCATACTTTAACCGACGAAGAGGTTAATAGACCCCATCAGAGGATTGTAGATAGATTACATCAAGAACTAGGTGCTACTTTAAGAGATTGACTCTAATATATGAACTTCTACAGAAATTATTGTCCAGATGCTGGCTTTAACATTCCTCCAGAATAGCTTTTACCACCTCAGACTACTCAGGCAAATTCAAACAAAGGTCGTTAGTAAGATTTCATCAGTAGCTCGTTGGGCTCATAATCCGAAGGGGCATCAGTTCAAATCTAGCCCTGGCTGCCAGCAATCTCTAGGAAAACATGTCAGTTTTGCCTGCCTCTTCTCCTTGCTAAGATAGAGGTATAGCTCATCATACTACTTATTGCTGGATACTAATCGATAGATCTGGGTCAATGCTTCAAGCTGGAGTCTAATTTATCATCCCATTCTATACGAAGCATGGGCGGCATGTCCTGACATGGAAAAGGATTTCTTCGCTGACTACATTGCCACTTTCGTCAGACACTGTTGCAGAGAGAGTAACACTACACTTACGAGAAGGTGCAGTCCATGTAACTACGCAACCTGTGCCAGAGATGTCACCCTCGCTGGCTGACCAATCGAAACTTAGTTCCCCCCCACCAGAAACGACACATTCAATTCCACAGCTTTTACCGCTCAAGATTACATATCCCACTAATTGCTTAATGAAATATTTAGGTTCATCAGGAGTAACTATCAATTGCTCAATAACTGGGGGCTCTGGGAGTTGTACTCTAATAGTCAACGATTTTACGTCTTCCCCACCATATCCATCGTTGACTGTGATTGTGATATCATAGCTATCTTCTTCCTCAGGAGCAGCCCAGGTAGCGGATGACCCTGTGCCTGAAATATCACCTTTACTGGCTGACCACATATAGTTCAGGATATCGCCATCCTGGTCTTCAGCACTGCATTCAATATAGCATTTATCTGTTGGGATAACCTCATAATCATTAGCTATCAAGCTAGTAATAATCGGTGGATGATTGACTAGCGCAGGGATAGTTATAGAATCAGCAGCTGTCTCCGAGTTGCGGGGTCTCGTTCCCAATCTTTCCTGAATTCTAATTTGTGTCTCCCTGTCCACGTTGCTGAATTGAAGACTGAGCTCCCCTCGAAATTGCTCCACCTCCTGCTTTCCTTGCATTACTTCAACAGCATTTTCCAAAAGAGAGCTCGAATTCTCCATAGCAATTAGAATTCCCTCTCTTGCCCACTCTGGCACCTTTTCCAGCACACTGGCTAAAACTTGCTGCTGGCTGAGATGGTCTTCTTTAAGTTTAGCCATCAATTCCTTAATATCTTTACCTTCTTGTCTTGCTTGTTCCGTCCACTTGAGGGTTCTCTGAAACTGTCCTTGGAACTCTCCGCATTGCTTTCCAGTAGATATGTATTCTTCTTTTTCGCACAGCTCCTTAATTGCTAGAGCATCCTCATTGGCAAACCTCAATGCCAATTCGGCTTTCCTCTGGCTCTCAAAAGCGAAAAAAAGGCGACCGGCTCTGCTCCAACTCTTAGTAAAGTAAAAGGGGGAGTTGAGCAGGATACCGGGGTCTGCAACCTCACCAATGGAAACAGACTCTTCCACAGAAGCGTGAACAGAATCTTGCTGGCGGGCATAACCGGGATACACCATAACTGTTATCCCAGCAATTACGAGACAGGTAACGAGAGTCCAAAATCTCTTATTAAAGCCTAATAGCATATATATAACCTCAGAAAAAAGGAGAGCAGCTCCTCATGGTTTGCATACCTGATCTGGTCCTAATCTCTTGCCGCCTTCCAATCGATGCCTATCCAGTAAGGCTGTTTCATCGTCTTTCAATGCTTTTCTAACACCCTCAATTAGGTCTACAGAGTATTCTTGCAAATTTTCTTTCTCTATGGAATATAAAGACCAGAGTCCACGTCGCCTAAGCCTTAAGAACCCTGCGTCATAAAGAGTGCTCAAACTCCGGGAGGCACGGGCCTACGAAATCTGCAGAGCCTGCCTTACCTCGGATACACAGCAATCTCATTCCATAAGCACATTTAGAACCCTTAGTCTGGTTTCATCCGATAGGGCTTTGCAAGATTTGACTAACTCTCGCATATCCAAACTCCCCGCAGTTAGATGCATATTTTCGCATCTATAAATATAATACGAGCACGAGAATACCCCTGTCAAGACTTACTGTCTAACATTCCTCCTTTTTGTATGACTAATGTTGGAGGCAGATTGGCAAAGACCACTTATGCTCAGAGGACTATCCAAATATCGCCCTGAAGGTCTTTTACACGGTGACTAAGAAGAGGCGAGATGGCAACTGTACTAATTTACTGACCGTTGGGCTAATTTTTCCCTTAGCAGTCTATTAACTTCAGCAGCCAAGTTTTCCAGAGGCACAAGCTGAGTTTCCCTCCCCACACGCCATTTCACCTCTATGCTTTGGCTTTGAATAGTGCGTGGTGATAGAGTCAACCGCAAAGGTATCCCTAGAAGGTCAGCATCATTGAATTTAATTCCGGGGGATTCATCACGGTCATCGAAAAGAACTTCGATCCCTTCCTTTTCCAACTCGTGATAGACATCTTCAGCTAGAGGGGCAATTTCAGGGTTATCTAAATAGAGAGGGCAAAGATAAACTTGATAGGGAGCAACGGAGAGGGGCCAAATAATGCCTTTATCATCATGGCTTTGCTCTACTGTGGCAGCTAACAAACGTCCTAATCCAATGCCATAGCTTCCCATAACAATAGGCCGAGATGCTCCATTGGAATCTAGGAAGGATGCCTCCATTTTTTCGCTGATAAAGGTGCCCAATTTAAATATATGCCCCACTTCGATGCCACGAGCAGAAGACAGCTTACTACCACACTTAGGGCAGTTATCTCCAGAGCGAGCTAAAACAATATCGGCTACAAGGTCAACCTGAAAGTCTCTGGGATAATTTACATTCTTGAAGTGATACCCTGGCTTATTGGCGCCGGCAATGAAGTTAGAGCCTAAAGTTATGGAATCATCAGCAACAATTTTGATATCTTTTATACCAATAGGTGAAGCAAAACCAGCTACTAGGTTTACCTTATTTACCTCGCTTTCGGTAGCCAATCTAAGTTCGGAACATTTCAGTGCATTTCTTAGCTTAGTTTCATTAACTTCCAGATCACCTCGAATAACAACAAAAACAAATTTGCCATCTGCGGAATAAAATACGGCTTTGAAAGTTTGATTCGTTGACACGCCAAGAAAGCTAGCTACCGCTTCTATAGTTTTTGCCCCCGGTGTGGCTATCTCCTCCAAAGGAAGTGGAGCTTCACTATTTATCCTCGCTTTGGCACTTTGAGCCTTCTCTGCATTAGCGGCATAACTACAATTGGAGCAATAAATAATCTCATCCTCGCCAGCCTCAGTGATAACCATGAACTCATGAGATTCCTTGCCACCTATGGCACCACTGTCAGCCTTTACCATCAAGGCTGGCAAGCCTAGGCGAGCATAGATATTCTTGTAAGCTAGGCTCATTCTCTCATAGCTTTCATCCAGGCCAGCCTCATCAACGTCAAAGCTATAGAGGTCTTTCATAATAAATTCGCGGACTCGCAGTAGTCCGCCACGGGGACGAGGCTCATCACGGAATTTGGTCTGTATTTGGTAAAGCAGTAAAGGGAGAGCACGGTAGCTCTGCACACAGTGATGAGCAAGCTCAGTAATAACCTCTTCATGTGTGGGCCCTAAGGCTAATTTATGCTCCTTTCTATCAGTTAAGGTAAATAGAGATTGGCCAAAAGAAAGACAGCGACCTGATTGCTGCCATAGTTCGAAGGGTTGCAGAACCGGCAGCATCAACTCTTGACCACCAGCTTTATTCATTTCCTCTCTGATTACCTGCTCTATATTCTTAAGCACCCGCCAGCCTAAAGGCAAATAGGAATAGATTCCCGCGGCCATCTGGGCAATCATGCCACTTCTGAGCAGTAACCGGTGGCTTATGCTTTCGGCCTCTGCCGGTGCCTGTCGTAAAGTCTTGCCAAAAAGCTTCGAGTAACGCATTTTTATTTCACCCTCACCCTAGCCCTCTCCCCTAAGAGAGAAGGAATTTATTTCCGCCACTAAGCTTTCCAATAGGCTTTCCTCATTCACTGTCTTTACCACGCTGCCCTTTCTAAATATAGCACCCTTCCCCTTGCCGCAAGCAATGCCCAGATCAGCATTTCTAGCCTCGCCGGGTCCGTTAACTACACAACCCATAACCGCCACTTTAATGGGCTTGGTTATCTTCTTCAGATATTTGTCCACAGCTTCAGCCAGGGTAACGACGTCAACTTCAGCTCGCCCACAGGAAGGACAGCTTACCAAGGTTGGCCCTCGCTGACGAAGTCCAAGGCTTTTTAGAATTTCATAAGCGACAAATATCTCCTCACATGGGTGAGCAGTAAGGGAAACACGGATAGTATCGCCAATCCCCTGATAAAGAAGTATGCCAATGCCGACAGCACTGCGTATAGCTCCATATTGAGGAAGCCCAGCTTCAGTGATACCTAAGTGTAACGGATAAGGTATTTTGTCGGCAATTAGCTGGTAAGCCTGAATGGTAGTGGGCACATCAAAGGCTTTAAGAGAAACCTTAATTAAATTAAAGTCCAGGCTCTCCAAAAGCTTTATTTGTTGCAATGCCATGTTAACCATCCGCTTAGATAGCGGAGCATCAAGCTCAAAGTCTGCTGGTAAACTAGCGGCATTTACTCCGACGCGGATGGGTGTTTCCTTTTCTTTAGCTGCAGCCACTACCTTGGCAATTTGCTCTTTATCGCGAATATTGCCCGGATTAAGGCGAAGTCCATCGGCGCCAGCCTGTAAAGCAGCTAAAGCCAAACGGTAGTCGAAATGAATATCAGCAATAAGAGGCAAGGAAACACTCTTTTTTATCGCTGAAATGCTTTCCGCCGCTTCCTTATCTGGAACTGCTAGTCGCACTAGTTCGCAACCACAATCTTCTAGCTGCTTAATTTGGTTTATAGTGGCAGGAATATCACGAGTGTCAGTTTTGGTCATCGCTTGCACCACAACTGGAGCATCGCCACCAACAGTTACTCTGCCAATTCTTATAGGTCTGGAAACTCGACGTGTCATAATCCAAAGCTCCCGCCTTTGATTAAGCGCAGGATATCATAAAAGGTTATCAAAACCATCAGCGTGATTAAAAAAGTAGTGCCCACACTATAGGCCAAGTGCATGGCATGAGGAGAGAGACGTTTCCCACGCCTGACTCCCTCAATAAGCGCCACCAGCATCCCTCCCCCGTCTAAAGGAGGGATAGGGAAGAAATTAAATAAACCAATCCCCAAACTAATGATGCCGGCCATAAATAACATATTGCTGAAACCAAAGGATCTCACTGCTTCTACAGTTAACTGACCAGCACCTATTGGCCCTACTAATGCCTTGCCAGGATCTTCTTTGATTAAGGGAATAGAAGCTACTATCAGCTCAGGCATATGGGTAATATACCAGCCTCCTAAGTAGACTGCCTTCCATACAGGAAGTCGCTTCTGCTCAATACGGGCTCCATCCACCCAGTCTAACTTTATGCCCGTCACCTGTCGGGCGGAATCAAACTCTTTAATGATTTCTTCCTGTCCTCTAAGTAAAGCTAGGCCTATTCCCTCTCCCTCCGCAATAGAAGCTAGGGCAGCAGACACACTTTTCTCATTGTATATAGCTTGTCCATTAATGCTTAAGATGGTGTCTCCAGGCATAATACCAACCTCATCCGCTGGTGAACCTTCCCTCACCTGATTCACTATATTCCAGCAAAGCAGGACACCTATTGCTCGCCGCCCTAATGACGAGTCGAATTCTGGCTTCAAACTGGTTTCACTCTGGCTCCCATCCCTTTGCAGAAGCAAGGTTATTTCCTCACCTTCTTTGCTTGAATTAACCATATTTTGTATATCTCCCCATTTATAAACAGGTTGCCTATTCACCTCCAGAATTACATCCCCAGGTTCTATACCCGCTACTTCCGCTGGTGAGCTCTCTACTATGGAGTGCACCATAACCCCACTACCAACTACCACACTTCTAGGTAGCGTAAAGAAGGCACTAAGCAAGATAAAAGCGAGAAAAATGTTGGCTACCGGGCCTGCAGCATAGACTGTTAACCGGCTCCATGAATCTTTACTCGCTAAGCTCCCTGGCACTGAGGGGTCATTTTCTCCAGTACTCTTGACGAAAGCTCCCACGGGTATAGCATTAATCGAATACACTATCTCCCCGCGCTTAATGCCAAAAAGTTGCGGAGGAAAACCTAAGCCAAACTCTTCTATCTTCACTCCGGCACGCCTGGCAGCGATGAAATGCCCCAATTCATGGAGGGAGATTACAACGAACAGAGTCAGAATAAAAAGAATAATAACTATGGCAATATGCATCTCTTATCTCACTGACCTCCTTCACCTAACCTCTCCCTTGAAGGGAGAGGAATAAGGTGAGGGTGACAAATGAAAAGACGCTCAACATATTCCCTTGCCCAAGCATCGGCAACTAGAATTTCTTCCAAGGATGGCTGAGCAATGCCCCGATGCTGTTCCAAAGTTTCTTGCGCTATTCTAGCTATATCAGTAAAGCTTATACGCTTGTTAAGAAAAAGCCCTACGGCCACTTCATCGGCAGCACAAAGCACTGCGGGATAAGTTCCTCCTTGCTTACCCGCATCTAGCGCCAATTTAAGACAAGGAAATCTGTTTTGCTCTACTGGCTCGAAGTTTAGAGATTTAATTTTGCTCCAGTTGAGGCGTGGTAGCTCTGAATTGAGCAACCTCTCAGGGTAACAAAGGGCATATTGGATGGGCAACCTCATATCAGGAAAGCTGAGCTGCGCTCTTATTGAACCGTCCATAAACTCTACCATGGAGTGAATGATACTTTGTGGATGAATTAATATCTCAATGCTCTCAAAAGGAATAGCGAAAAGCCAATGAGCTTCAATAGCCTCTAATCCTTTATTCAGAAGTGTGGCCGAGTCAATGGTGATCTTGCTTCCCATTTTCCATATAGGGTGACGAAGAGCTTGCTCTACCGTTACTTTTCTTAATTCTGGCTGGGAATAGTGGTAGAAAGGTCCACCAGAAGCAGTTAGAAAAATTCTTTTTGGTTTATTTTCCTCCCCCTGCAAGCATTGCCAGATAGCACTAAGCTCACTATCAATAGGCAGAATTTGAGCTTGATAGCTTTTAGCCTCACGAATGATAATTTCCCCTGCCATCACCAATACTTCCTTGTTGGCTAAAGCTACTGTTTTGCCTGCCTTTAGAGCTGCTAAAGTAGGATACAGCCCTGCTTTGCCTGAGGTGGCTACGATGACCAGATCAACGTCTGGATGGCTGGCTATTTGTTCCATGGATAAGAATTCGCCTCTATAGGTAAAGTCAGGCTCGACTGCGGAATAAAACATGTCAGGTTGAAATTTGGCTATCTGCTTTTCCAGAAGCTTGAGATTTTCACCCCCGGCTAAAGCTATCACTCGAAACCTAGCAGAAAGGGCACATATCACCCCCAGAGCTTGCTGTCCTACGGAACCCGTTGAACCTAAGATAGCTATTTTCTTTACACTGTCCATATTACATAATAGTATACCATTGCCCCGACAAAAATAAGGCTGTCAAAGCGGTCAAGGATACCACCATGCCCTGGCAATAGCTTGCCTGATTCTTTCACCTCCATGTTACGCTTGAGCAAAGATTCAACCAGGTCACCAAGTTGGGCGCAGAGGCTAATAAGGCAGCCAAGGAGTATGATTTGCCAGTATCCCAAGGGCAAAGGAGAAAGAAGGTTAAGAATCAGGAATACTATGATAGCGCCCATAGTAGCGCTTAATAAGCCCCCTAGGGCTCCTTCCCAAGTTTTACCTGGGCTTATAGCAGAGGCTAGCTTATGTTTACCCCATGCTCTCCCGACAAAAAAGGCGCCTGTGTCATTGGCAAATGTGGTGAGTATAGCTAAGTAAACCCAACCTTTCCCATCTTCTAAAATGCGCAAATTGACCCAGTAGCTGAGCATCCATCCCACATAAAAAACACCAGCTACTAGCCATGCCCAATCGCAGAATGCTTTTTTTTGTGCTGAGAGTCGTAACAGCCAGACTAGAGAAATCACCACAGCGGCTGTCATAACTATGGGTAATATATTTGCATAGTGAGGGCTCAGGGCGAGTACCAGTGCCCATGACAAGCCAAAATAAGTTAGGGAGTACCTCTTATTGAGGTTGGTAGACATGTGATAAAACTCAAAGGTGCCGAGCAATACTACGGCAACGATAAGAAGGCTAAACGAAGGATCGCCAAACCAAACAGCGAGAATGATGAGAGGTACACCTACAGCAGCAGTGAAAATCCTTTGCTTAAGCATAAGTCAATTTTATCAGCTTCCATGCCGCTGTAGATTATTCTTCCTTTATCTCCTTTTCCTTTTTCTGACCTATTTCGTTTGCTTTGTTTATAAAACTCTCGCTAATCTTGTCGACTTGTTTAATAGAATCCTCAAGCTCGTCTTGTGATATTTCCTTATTTTTCTCCATTTGTCTTAATTTTGCGATGCTGTCTCGCCTTATATTGCGTAATACCACTCGCCGTTCCTCCACTCTTTTAGACACTGATTTGGCTACCTTTATGCGCCGTTCCTCACTGAGGGGAGGAATGACCACCCGAATTATATTGCCGTCATTTAGAGGATTAAGGCCGATATCGGCTTTAAGAATAGCTTTCTCGATATTACGTAATGAGGTACGATCCCAAGGTTGAATAACAATTAAATTAGCCTCAGGCGCAGATATAGTGGCAATCTGGTGGACGGGAATAAGCGCGCCGTGATAATCAACCATAATATTCTCAACTATCGCTGGGTTAGCTCGTCCAGTGCGGATAATAACTAACTCGCGGGCTAAGCCATCAACAGCCTTTTGCATTTTTGAGTTCAGTTCGATAAGTATTTCTTCTACCATGATTGGTTATCAGTAAAGACAAGAATGCCAATAGCTAACAGCCGAGTTCAAATCTAGCAAACCGGCGCACCTTTATATTCTCGCCTACTTTACCTATTGTTTCGGCGATAATTTCCTCCACGGTCTTATCGGGCTCTTTGATAAAGGGCTGGAGGAGTAGGCAAGTTTCTTGAGGCTCTAACTCCGCCTCGGTCGGGATTTCTGCCGCGGTGATAAACTGAGGAGATGTAGCCACTACTTGCATGGCTAAGTCGTGAGCAAGCTGTCTAAATTCATCCGTGCGAGCCACAAAATCCGTTTCACAGCTTAGCTCTACTAATGCTCCTACCCGCTCAGTGTGATGGACGTAAGCTTCAATTACTCCTTCATTGGTAATACGCCCCGCCTTTTTTCCCGCAATTACTAGCCCACGGCATTTCAAAACTTTGACTGCCTTTTCTATATCTCCACCTGCCTCTAGCAAAGCATCCTTACACTCAAGTATACCAGCTTCAGTTCTGCCTCTTACCTCTTTAATAGCCTCGCTTGATACCCTCATTCAAATAACCTAGGGTTGATCCTCCTCCGGATTAAAGGTGTAAGAACCTAAAATTTCGACGGACTCTTCTGTCTCGGCAGATGGTAACCCAGCAGCCTCTACTTCTTCAGAAGTTTGTATTCCTTTGCCTTCAATTATGGCATCAGCTATTCTGGCACAGACCAGTTTAATTGCTTTGATAGCATCATCGTTAGCCGGAATAGGGTAGTCAATATCATCGGGATTACAATTAGTATCTGCAATGGCTATTACAGGGATGTCCAGGTTTTTGGCTTCAGCAAAGGCAATTTTGTCCTTGATAGGGTCAGCGATGAAAAGAGCTCCAGGGAGAGCAGTCATTTCCTTAAAACCACCCATTTGTTCATTTAACCTCAAGATTTTCTTTTCTAATTTCACCCTTTCTTTCTTAGATAACTGATCGAACTCGCCTTTCTCCCTCTTATCTTCCAAACGAACCAGATAATCAATCCGCGCTTGTATAGTGGCAAAATTAGTTAGCATTCCTCCAAGCCACCTTTGATTGACATAATGCATGGTACATCTTTTAGCTTCTTCCTCTATCACTTGCTGGGCTTGTTTCTTAGTGCCGACAAAGAGGATAGTTTGCCCGCTGGCTGCTAGGTCTCGGGCAAAGACACATGCCTCGTCTAACATCGTAACTGTCTTTTCTAAATCAATGATATGTATTCCGTTGCGCTGGGTAAAGATATATTTTCTCATCTTAGGGTGCCAATAGCTAGCCGGATGACCAAAGTGAGCCCCCGCTTCCAGAAGTTCTTTTACTGACGGATTTTCCATTATTCTTCTAACCCCTTTCAAATCTGCCGCGTCCCTGGAGGGATTCGAACCCACGACCCGCTGCTTAGAAGGCAGCCGCTCTATCCAGCTGAGCTACAGGGACATCTACATTAAGTTTAACATAATAGAGATTGATTGATAAAGATGGCAAGTTTCCTCATATATAGTTAGCAAAATTTGATGCACCATAAATCTCTTGGAACATGGAAACAAGTAAAGAGGCAGCCCTTTTTATCTTCTGGTTGGCAAAACCGGGAGTTTTACTGACATGTGAAAACTACAAGTGCAACTCCTTCATCGCTTGGTTGATATTATCCAGTGCATTTACAATATTTTCTTCCCCGGTTGCTAGGGAAAATCTAATATGGCTATCCATCCCAAATGGAGCACCTTCAACTCCAGCTACCTGCGCCTTTCTTAAAATAAAATTACGGAAATCTACAGAGGTCTCTATCATGTATTCCTTACCGGCAAATTCATATTTGGAGCCAAAGAAATTATCGATGCTAGGAAAGGCGTAAAATGCCCCTTCTGGCTTAATGCAACTAATGCCATCAATCTCATTCAAGCCCTTGACAAAAATATTTCTATTCCTTTCATATCTTTGTCTCATGTCATCAGTAGCTTCCTTAGCCTTTTGGCTAGTGTAAGCAACACGCATAGCATATTGAGCTGGCCTCGAAGCTCCAGAATTGACATGACCTTGTAGTTTTGTTAATGCCTTGATAACTTCACTCGGTCCAGCAACGTATCCCAATCTCCATCCAGGAACACCAAATCTCTTGGATGGGCCATCAACCAATATGGCATTATCTCTCATGCCTTCGATGGACAATATGCTCTCATGCTTTTTACCGTCAAAGACAAGCTTATTGTAAATCTCATCGGAGATAACCCATATATCTTTTTCTTTCACAATTTTGGCTATTTCCTCTAGTTCATCCCTGGTATAAACAACACCCGAAGGATTACACGGTGAACTATAGAGCAAAACCTTTATGTTCTTAGCTTCTATTTCTCTCCGTAATTTTTCCGGTTCCGGTCTCACCCCTCCATCTGATCCCAGAAAATACGGAATGACGCGTGCCATTTTCACAGATTCGGGGTAGGTAACCCAGAATGGAGTCATAATCCCCACAGTCTCTCCTGGCTCAAGTAAAACCCTCATCAATATGTCTAGGCCACCTTTCGCCCCAACGGTAATTGTTATATCTTGAGGGTCATACCTCACGCCAATTTCTTTATTTATTACTCCCGACAATATTTCCCTTAACTCGGGGTTACCTTGCACCGGTCCATATTTGTGAAGCTTACCTCCCTCTAAAAGTGCCTCCAAAACATCTTCAGTGGGACCTGTATCTGGCTCTCCGACGGTAAGATTTATAATTTTGAAACCATACTCTTTTCCTAAAGACCTCACCTCCTCCTTTAAAGAAAGAGTTGCCGAGGGCTTTATCTCCCCTCCTAACTTACTTATAAGTGGCGCCATCTTAGTTTGCCTCCCTAACTTATTTCTATAAGTTCATCCACCAATTTCAACCCAGAACCTGTTAAGGGCAATAAAACTTTACTCCCGGGTTTGATGAAACCTTCTTTTATGGATTGCTTTAAGGCTACATAATGCACTGCGCTGGTAGGTTCAACAATAAGGCCAAGTTTCCTCAGTTCCACCAAAGCCTTCTTTATTTCTGCGTCTTCAACTATGATGCCATGCCCATTCGTCCTTTTTACTGCCTCCACTATTTGTCGTCTCCTCGGTGGATCACCTATAGCTATACCGTCGGCAAGCTTCGATTTAGTTATACACTCTTTTCTGGCACCAAGCTCTTCACATACCTTTGTATAGCCACAAGCCTGAGCGGCGATAATCTTGGGCACTTTATCTAAAGCTTGAAGTCCTACTAATTCTTGATACCCTTTATACAAACCAAGTAAGGTAGTACCAGCTCCGACAGCAGCCACTATATAGTCAACATTACCTATCTGTTCATAGGCTTCGTAAGCCATAGTTTTCTCGCCTTCTATGAAATAGGGACTCCACCAATGCGTTACATAAATCAACCCCTCTCTTTCAGCCTTTATTGCTTCTCTGTTAACCTCCATCCTGTCTCCATCTATTTCATGGACATTGGCCTGTAAAAGGCTGAGCAAATTTTTTTTCCCTTCGGGGGCGTGTTTCGGGACAAACACGTCGACATTTATTCCGGAAAGGAGACCCATAAGAGAAAAACTTATCCCCGCATTACCGGAGGAATCTACAATTATCCCTCTGGCACCCAGTTCCTTAGCTCTTGCCACGCAAATATAAGCCCCCCTATCCTTGAAAGAGCCTCCCAGGCTCAGATACTCAAGTTTGAAGTTAACTTCAACTCCGTCTATATTTTTCTTGACTATCGGAGTCCAGCCTTGGTGCACGGAAGGGAGTTCTTCTACAGGGAGAAGCTGAGCATACCGCCTGATATTTTCCTCTTTTGCATCAATTAATTCTGCGAATTTCCTCCCTTGGAAATCGAGGATAATATCAAGTACACCACCACAATCATCCCGCCACCGCCATTCATCCCTGCGAACCTCCCTGCCACAATTACGGCACACTACCTTGAAAGGTATCACCTGCGGGCCTCCTTTCCATCATTACATCATACTGCCTTGAAAAATATTGATTATTTACGCCTTAGCCTTCTTATCTAACTTATTTCTATAAGTTCACTCACCAATTTCAAACCGGAGCCTGTTAAGGGTAACAGAACTTTACTCCCGGGTTTGATAAAACCCTCTTTTATGGATTGCTTCAGGGCTACGTAAGGCACAGCGCTGGTAGGTTCAACAATAAAGCCAAGTTTTCTCAGTTCTACCAAAGACTCCTTTATCTCCTCATCATCAACTATAACACCATACCCATTTGTCCTTTTCACTGCCTCCACTATTTGCTCTCTTCTTGGCTGGTCAGTTACAGCTACACCATCGGCAAGCTTCGTTTTAGTTATGCACTCTTTTCTAGCACCGAGCTCTTCACATGCCTTTGAGTAGCCACAAGCCTGGACTGCGATAATCTTAGGCACTTTATTTAAAGCCTGGAGTTCTACCAGTTCTTGATACCCTTTATACAAACCAAGTAAAATGGTACCGCACCCAACAGGAACTATTACATAGTCAACACTGCCTACTTGCTCATAGGCTTCGTAAGCCATAGTTTTCTCGCCTTCTATAAAGTAGGGGTTCCACCACTGTGTTACATAAGCCAGCCCCTCTCTTTCAGCTTTTATTGCCTCCCTGTTAACCTCCATTCTGTCTCCGTCAATTTCATGGACATTGGCCTGTAGGAGCTTGAGGAAATTTTTCTTCCCCGCGGGAGCATATTTCGAAATGAACACGTGGACATCTATTCCGGAAAGGAGACCCATGACAGAGTGGGCTATCCCAGCATTACCGGATGAATCTACAATTATCCCCTTTTGGCCCAGTTCCTTAGCTTTTGCCACACTAACGTAAGCCCCTCTATCCTTGTGAGACCCTCCCAGGCTCAGATACTCAAGTTTGAAGTTAACTTCAACTCCGTATACGTTTTCCTTGGCTATGGGAGTCCAGCCTTGATGCACAGTAGGAAGCTCTCCCAGAGGGAGAAGCTGAGCATACCGCCTGATATTCTCCTCTTTTACATCAATTAACTCTGCAAATTCCCTTCCTTGGAGATCAAGGATAATATCGAGTACACCCCCACAGTCATCCCGCCACTGCCATTTGTCTCGGCGGGCCTCTTTACCACAATTACGACATACTATCCTGAAGGGTATCACCTGAGGTCTCCTTTCCATAATTACACTATATTATCTTTATAGGTAGCGCTTATCTATGCCTTAGCCTTAGCCTTTGCTGGACGATGCCACAAGTCTAAATTAAGCATGCCCTCAGACTTCGCTACTATCGAAGTCATCGCCAGATCGCCAATATTATTCACGCATGTTCTGCCCATATCCAATATGGCGTCGATGCCTAGTATCCCGGCATAGGCTAGAGCTACACCTGTTCCTACTTCAAGGGGTAGTCCCATTGAGGCAAGAACCGCGATCAGTATTATTACGCCAACCCCAGGAAGTCCAACTGCGCCTATAGACACGAAAGTAGCTGTGAGCACACCCGCTGCCATTTGCGCTAGAGTTACCTGCACTCCTACAGCTTGAGCTATATAGATAGCACAAATTGTTGTATACATGCAGGTGCCATCCATGTTTATTGTATTGCCGATTGGTATAGCAAACGAGGCTAGCCTTTTATCAACCCCTAGGTTCTCAGTAGCACAACGTAATGAAACCGGTAAAGTTGCCCCGCTACTTCTAGTGATAAAAGCCGTAATCGCGGCGTCTCTGGCTCCTCCCATAAATCTGAAGAAGTTAAGGCGAGCCAGTGTTAACGCTCCGCCATAGATTAGGAACACATGGATAAGGAGAGCTACATATAGGGTTAATGTGACCATGCCTAAGGGGCCTATAACTTTTGGACCCTGGGTACCAATGACATAGGCCAGCAAGGCAAATACACCATAAGGGGCGTACTCCATTATCCAATAGATTATCCGTATTATCGCGTCCCTTCCTGCCTCAAGAACTGCTATGGCGGTCTCGGCTGTTTTCCTGACTTCGGCTATCGGAGACTCTTTTACCAAAGCAAGTGCTAGCCCCAGCAGTATACAGAATACTACTGTGGGCAACATCTCTCCATTCGCCAAAGCAGAAAACGGATTCGTGGTGATCAGTCGTAAAATGAAATCTGTCACCGAGACTGCCGCTGCCTCTTTTACCACCCCCTCTCCAACAAGCTGCATGCCCACTCCTGGCCTGAATAGCAGTGCCATAGCTATGCCAAACGCAGCAGCAAAAACTGTGGTTATGACATAAAACCCAACGGCCTTGCCGCCCATTCTGGCTCCTTTGCTCGGTGATAGACTAGCCGCGCCGGCTGTAAGAGCAAACAAGACCAATGGCATTATACACAGCTTAAGCAATCTTACAAAGAAGTCGCCAATTGGCTTTACTGGCGCTATAGCAGGTCCGACAATCAGGCCAACAATCAGGCCAAGAACTAAGCCTATTGCTATCTTGTATATTACCGGAAATTTAAAATAACTCCTTACAGCAGATTTCATCCCCATTTCTAATTACCTCCTTTCTTTAAATTTTTAATGCACCACCCCCCTTTCGCCACATATTGCTCTTACATAATACCACCCCCTTTCAATTTAATTTCACGGCTAGTTTTCAGTATCACTTTAGGCTATTGTTCAATAGCTAGTTCTCTTTGACGACTGCCTCCTGTGTTGAATCAAAGACAGCGTTCGCTTCATTTCGTTCATCCCAATTTGGTAACCTTCATCGACCCCCATGCCAGGTTTGTCCAATGCCCAGAAGGGTTCAGTAGCTAATGCAATATGCCATGACACTCGAGCAGATATGTCCGTTTCAGTGCAGCTACCCCCTTGATAGGCATAGACTCCCTTTTTCTTGCAATAAAGAATTGCTTCTATGATATTGTTGATGCCTCCCAGATCAGGACTCTTAATTTGGATCATGTCCGCTGCTTTGTTATCCGCAAACGCCTTAATATCCTCCAGTGTATTGCACCACTCGTCAGCAACAATAATAACATCAAGTCCCACTGCTCGTTTCGCTTGGATTATTTTAGCCATTATCTCTATAGTCTCCTCTCGCGAGCCCAGGTCCACAGGGCATTCAATTGCCAGTTTATATGGCTTGGCTAGGTCTTCCAACATTTTGAGGTATTGGAGCATCTTCGGTATGTCGTTGTTATATTTCTTGCCAAGCGTACCGTAAAGGTCATAATGGAGAAAGGGGCGATACTCATTACTCGCTAACTTCTGGATACGGTTCCGAGTCCATTTGAGGTGGTCAGCCACCTTGTCAAATCTATCCAGGGTATTAATAAGCACATGAGGAAAAGCATCAATCCTCCTCAGAATCATCCTATCGACTGGCATGTACCAATTGTCATCACCAAGTTGGGCAAAGATACGCACTGGTTTCTTGGCTATCTGTGTCCCATATTCCTCAGCAATAACTTCAGCCATAGTCTCTCCTTGGCTCTGGGCAACAGCATCCAAAAGAGCTTGGGTTACGCCGTATCGAATGCTACTGTGTAGTCGCTTGCCTTCAATCTCGAGGGAATCAAACTCCTCTGCCATATCCCTAAAACGAGTAATTTTCTTTCCTATAAGGAGGGGAAGAACCTTCTCCTGAATAAACGGCTGATACACGCGTGACCGGAACACTGGGTCCCGCCCTGACTTTGCGGAATACTGAACTGAACAGCAATCTCCTAAAGCTATGCGAGCATCACCCAGAAGCAGCATAATCGAGACTGCCTCAGATGGTTGACGTATGGCATCAAAACCGGGCGTCACCGGAGACCCGAGGTAAACAAACCCATCGCCATTAGCTCCTTTCTGGATTGCCGCCTGATCGTCCCAAAAATAGCCAGCACATCCCTCAACTGCAAGTGCATCTTTGATTATCATTGCCGAGACCTCCTATTTGATTTGATTAGACTCAGTGTTCTCTTCATTTCATTATATGGAATCTGCATTGCTACGTCTACTCCCATGCCAGGTTTCCCATACATTTGATCTGCTTGTGTAGCGAGAGCTACATGTGCACTGACCCTTGCAACCACATCAGTAGAGTTGCACGTCCCCCCAAGGAAAGCTTTAACCCCATGTCTTTTACAATACAAAACCGCTTCAACTGAATTATGTAGAGCACCAAGGTCAGGAAGCTTAACTTGGATCATATGCACAGCGTCCGCATCCACAAATTCTTTGATATCCTCGAGCGTATTACAATAATCGTCAGCCACAATTTCAACATCCACCTTATCACCAGAAAGAGATTTCTTCAAGCGGCTGAATGCCGGAATTAGCTTTTCCTTGCTCTCCATCAAAATAGGAGATTCGACGCTCAACCGAAATGGTTTTGCCGCCTCACCTAATCTGGCTAGATACTGTGTCACCTTGCCTATATCATTGTTAAATATATCACCTGTTGTACCATATACATCAAGGTGTATATCAGGTGTATAGTCACTGTCACCGAATTTTCGTATTCGCTCACTTAACCATTCCACATAAACTATAAGCTTCTCCCCCTTTTGTCCTATCTTTTCTATATTATTAAACAGACCTTGAGGAAGGACAGGGGCTTTCTTTAATATCATCTTATCAGCTCCAATATATCGATCGTCGCCTGATTGAGGAAAAATAGGGATTATCTTGTCGCTAATCGTGAGACCGTATTCATCCGCGATAACTTCCGCCATTGTTATGCCTCTTACCTTTGCCACAGCATCCAGAGCGGCTTGACTAAAACCGTATCTAATCCACGAATACAGTTTTTGACTATTAATTTCTAAAGAATCGACAAGTTGCGAGAATTGCTTGAAATTCTTGATATTTTCTCCAGTGAGGCTCGATCTTACCAGCTTTTCAAGAGAGGGGATATGTTTTTCCGCTACCAAAACCGGATCTCGGCCCACCACACCAGAATACTGGATGCCGACGCAATCTCCAATACCTACTTGACCGTCTTCTAGGATAAGCATAACAGAGATGCATTCCCCGGGTTGCCTTATCCGAGAGTGTCCTGGCGTCACAGGATCTCCTATGTAGAAGAAACCATCCTCTTTGGCTCCACGTTTGATAGCTTGGAAATCATCAAAATAATAGCCTCCTAAGCCAGCCACCATTAGCACATCTCGAATTCTCATTTTTTTCCTTTAAAAATTTAATGCATTATTTGCCCTTCTTTTTTTCAATATTTCTTGGGTCAAGGCTTCTATTCCAATCTACCAGAAAGCACACCTTGTCATTCTATGCTAACAGTTAGCTGTTTTGCAAGACTTTGTGCTGGCTGACCACATAGGTAACACTGGACTACGGATCTTAGCAAGTTCC